>JAYUGX010000014.1:0-5972 GCA_043738215.1 Lacunisphaera sp. | reverse complement strand
GCATTCTTTTTTGGACCCGGTCGGGCGTGCCCTCCATATGATTTTTGAGGTCCGTCAGCACGCTCCAGCGGCTGGCCAGCAGCAGCGTGCCTGTGTCGTCAAGCGAGACATCATTGAACAGCTTCAGCGTCCGCACCACGTCGAGTTTGTATCCGGCGCTGCCGGGCTTGATCGGCAGGCGGGGCTCCAGCGCGGCCGCCGCCCGGTTGAAGCCGCGCGCTTTGATCAGCTTCAACAAGTCGCGCATCTCATCCCACCGCGGCCACCTTTCGAGCCGCCCGGCGAGGGCGCTGACCCGGGCATAGGCCTGGTCGACCGCCGCAGCCACGCGTTCCTTGAGCAGCTCATTTCGCACCACGTCGGAGGGCGAATCGCCCAGCGCGCCGAGCCGTTTTTCACCGGCCGCTTCGGGCACGACGGTCCCGGGCAGCAGGCTGTTCGCGTTCGCACTGAAATCCGTGATGGCCGCGCGCAACGGATCATTCGGGCCCGACCACAAGCCCTCCGTCCGCAGCAGGCGCGGGGCATTGCCCTGCAGGTCGGCGAGCCAGGTATCCCAGGCATGGCAGAGCAGCGCCCAATTGGGACCCACATCCTGGCGGTAGGCCTTGGGATTGTGCAGCGTTTCCGCCAGTTTCCTGAGGTTCAGCGGCATGTAGATGGGATCACCGAACCGCGCAAAGGCCGTTATCCCCCCCACCACGACGAACACCGCCGCCGTGCCGATCAGGATGGCGTTGCGCACCGGCCGGGCGTCCTTCGGGATCTTGCGCAGCCGGCGGCGCGCTTCCGCAATCGTCAGCTCGCCGGCCGCCGGTTGGGGGTTCAGCAAATAATTGCAGAAGGCCAGCCAGGCCTTGCCGGGGTGGCCGAGCGCTTTCCACTCCGGCGCGTCCTCGATCGGCCAGGCCGCGGCCTGCCGGCGGCGCACGATCTGCGCCAGCATCGCCCCGATGGCCGTCAGGTCGTTCGTCCGCGAGGTGTCAGTCTTGTTGCCATACAGGAACCAGGGGTCGGAAAACATCGCCGTCATGCCCACCAGCGGACCGGACCTGCTTAAAAAAACATTCGCCGGTTTCAGCTTCCGATGCGATCCGCCGGTTTGCGCCTCCCACTGCTCCAGGGTGTTCAGCAAACATTCGGCCAGCGCCCGCAGCACGTCGCCTTTCGCGGCCAGCGTCACGACCAGGGGCTCCAGGGAATGTTCCTGCCACGGCATGACGGCATACGCCCCCTCCGCACAGAGGCCGAAAGCGAGGACTTCCAGGACCGCGCCGTCTTTTTTCGCACTCATTTGCTGGCGCTCGGCGGCGAGCAGCCAGCCCTCGATGGCATACGACCGGCGGATGTTGCTGGACGGCGGGGGATGGAAAATCTTCAGCGCGAACCGCCCCGGCTGGCCGTCCGGGGCCGCCGCTTCATAGACACTGGCGAACGCCCCCAGGGCGTGGGGGCGCTGACGTTTGTAGCCGCTATATTCGGGCATGCAGGGAAAGCGGCGGATCCTGGCTCGGTTGATATTCGCCCGAGCGGCTCCACCAATGGCGCACGGTTACGGTGGGGGTGGCTTCATCAACTGCAAACGGTTATCCCGGGCTTGGCCGCGCCGCCGGCGGACAAAATTAACCATGGGGTGAGGCCGAAAGTGGAGTGGATGAGGTTGGACAAATTCATTTCAAGACAGAGGTGCCGGTGCAGAAAATCCAAAACCAGCGCCAGCAGAGCCGCTTTTGCAGCGGCAGGCAAGAACGTGTTCGCAAAAACTGGCAGGAAAAGCCCTCAGGCGCGGGCGCCTGGACGGGATTCTTTACGGCTCGACCACGCGGGATGTCGCGGCTGAAATCCCGCCACTCACCCACCCGGCCTCATGAAAAAATATCTCGCAGAGTTTATCGGCACATTCTTCCTCGTCTTCACGGTCGGCATGACCGTTGTCGCGCCCGGCGCGGGCAACCTCGCCCCGCTCGCCATCGGCTGCAGCCTGATGGTGATGGTCTACGCCTGTGGCCATCTTTCCGGCGCGCACTTCAACCCCGCCGTCACGCTCGCCGTCTGGCTGCGCGGCAAGTGCGCCTCAGCGGACGTTGCGCCGTATCTGGGCATGCAGCTCGCCGGCGCCGGCGCCGCTTCACTGGCGGTCAAGGCGCTCAAGACCGGCCTCGTCGCCAAGGCCGCCGCGATGAGCGGCGCGATGACGCCGGAGGTCCTGCCGGCGCTGCTGGCGGAGTTTTTGTTCACGTTCGCCCTGGCGTGGGTGGTCCTCAACGTCGCCACCGCCAAGGGCACGGCCAATAATTCCTTCTATGGCGCGGCGATTGGATTCACGGTGACGGCCGGCGCCTACGCTGTGGGCGGCGTTTCGGGCGCGGTGTTCAATCCCGCCGTCGCGGTCGGGGTCTGCCTCATGGGCCTCATCGCCTGGGGCAGCCTCTGGATTTACCTGGTCGCCTGCTTCACCGGGGCCGTGGTGGCCGCGCTCGCCTTCAAGGCCGCGAACGGCAGCGATTGAGCGGCGCGCCAAGTCAATTCTTGCAAAAAATCCCGGCCCCCAAAGCATCGCGAACTCCTCAGGCATGAACAACGAGATCCTCTGGCTCATCCGGCTCGGCCTTGACGCAAAGTTGTTCACCCGCGATCAGACCCTGTCCGTCCAGAAGGCCGTGGGCCGCGACGCGCAGCTGATGGACTTCGCCCAGAAGCTCATTGACGACAACATCGTCCAGGACGTCGAGAAGCTTGAGCAGCTCGCCGGCAACGCCATCGCCCGCGCGGCCCTCGGTCCACCCTCCGACAACCCGATGCTCGCAGACACCGCCTCCCCGCCGCCCATGCCCGCCGGGGGCAGACGGCCCGCGACGGCCACCGGAGCCCCGGAATTCCCCTTCGACCGGGTTGGCGCGATGGACGATAAGACTCTCGCCGCTGCCCTGCGCCAGCTGCTCATCGACACGGGCAAATACGGCGCGAGCGACCTGCACCTGTCGGCCGGCTCCAAGCCCTTCGTCCGCAAGCACCGCTCGCTCCTGCCCATCACCGGGCACATCCTGACCAACCAGGAATCCCTGCGGCTCAATACCATCCTCCTGGCGGAGCACCAGAAGAACATCTTCCTCGAACGCCGCGACTACGACCTCGCCCTCGCGCTCGGCCCGGAGAACCGCTACCGCGTCAACCTCATGTTCCACAAGTGGGGCCCGTCCGGTTCCTACCGCATGGTGCCGGCCGGCATCCCCAAGCTCGACGACCTTGGCCTGCGCAACCTCGAGGCCATCCGCAAGCTCCTCTCCTACCACAACGGACTTATCCTGATCACCGGGCCGGTCGGCGCCGGCAAGACCACCACCCTCGCCGCCATGGTTGCCGAGCTCAACGAGCAGCGCCAGGACCACATCATCACCGTCGAGGACCCCATCGAGGTCGTCCAGCTGCCCAGGGGTTGCAACGTCACGCAGCGCGAGGTCGGCCCGCATACCAAGTCCTTTTTCTCCGCGCTCAAGGGCGCCCTCCGCGAGGATCCCGACGTCATCGTCATCGGCGAACTCCGCGACCTTGAGACCATCGAGATGGCCATCAGCGCCTCCGAGACCGGCCACCTGGTCATCGGCACGATGCACACCAGCGACGCGTCCACGACGCTGAACCGCCTGCTCGACGTCTTTCCGCCCGCGCAGCAGACGCAGATTCGCGCCAGCGTGGCCGAGAGCCTCCGCGGCGTCGTCTGCCAGCGTCTCCTGCCCGCGACGGGCGGTGGCCTCGTCGTCGCCTGCGAGATCATGATCTCCAACACCGCCATCCAGGCCCTCATCCGCGACGGCAAGACCTCCGGCCTGCGCAACGTCATGGAAACCGGCGTCAAGGAGGGCATGTGTATCATGGAGAACGTCGTGCTCGAGCTCTACCAGCAGAAGAAAATCTCCAAGGAGACCGCGCTCATCAACGTCTCCACCCGCAATGTCCGCCAGAAGGTCGACCCGGCCGCCACCACCGCGGCGCCGATGGGCACCAAAGCCTGAACCCATGGCCGCCATCGACGCTCTCCTCCGCACCATGCTCGACAAGGGCGGCTCCGACCTGCACCTCACCGTCGGCCTGCCGCCGAAGTCCCGCATCTCCGGCTCGCTCCAGCCCATCGGCGAGACCTCGGTCACCGGGCAGCAGATGGAGGCCTACCTCAAGGAAATCTGCCCCGAGAAGCGCTGGGCGGATTTCCTCGAGCGCAAGGATCTCGACCTGGCCCACGAGGTCGAGGGTCTCGCGCGTTTTCGCGCCAACTATCTCTACAATCACTGGGGCCAGGCCGCCGTCCTCCGCCAGATTCCGGCGAAGATCCTCTCGTTCAGCCAGCTCAACCTCCCCGAAGCCCTCAAGAAGCTCTGCCACCTCGACCAGGGCCTCGTCGTCGTCACCGGCCCTACCGGCTCCGGCAAGTCCACGACGCTCGCCGCGATGATCGACTACATCAACGACAACCTCGCGCGGCACATCATCACGATCGAGGATCCCATCGAGTTCGTCCACCCTTGCAAGAAATCCACGATCGTCCACCGCGAGGTTGGCGAGCACACCGCCACGTTCGGCGCCGCGCTCAAGGGCGCCATGCGCCATGATCCCGACATCGTGCTCCTCGGCGAAATGCGAGAGATGGAGACCATCAAGCTCGCGCTTTCCTGCGCCTCGATGGGCATGCTCGTCTTCGGCACCCTCCACACCAACAACGCGCCCAAGACCGTCGACCGCATCATCAACACCTTTCCGGCCGAGGAGCAGAACCAGGTGCGCGTCATGCTCGCCAGCTGCCTCGCGGGGGTTGTCGCCCAGTTGCTCTGCAAAAAGGTGCCCAAGGGCCGCGTCGCCGTGCACGAGATTCTGCTCCAGCACGAGGCGTTGCCCAACACCATCCGCTCCGGCCAGATCGCCAACATCCGCGGCATCATCGAGAGCGGCTCGTCCGAGGGCATGATCACGATGGACAACAGCCTCATGGCCCGGATCAAGGACGGCACGGTCGAGGCCAAGGAGGCCTACATGAAGGGCTCCAACAAGGCGCTCTTCGCCCCGCTCCTCAAGCCCGGCGACCTCGACGGCGGCCACTAGGCCGGCTGGCTTGGGCCCGATTCGACTTCATCCTGCCATCATGAAATCCCACCGGCAGGAGTTGTGGTTCGAGACGCCGACCCGTCGCGCGTTCCTCAATATCACGCCGCAGGTCGAGGCCGTCCTGCACGTGAGCGGCATCAAGGAGGGGCTCTGTTTGGTGAACGCGATGCACATCAGCGCGTCGGTCTTCATCAACGACGACGAGTCCGGGCTGCACGCCGATTACGAGCGCTGGCTGGAAAAACTCGCGCCCGAGAAACCGCACAGCGCCTACGACCACAACCGGACCGGCGAGGACAACGCCGACGCCCATCTCAAGCGCCAGATCATGGGCCGCGAAGTCGTGGTCGCCATCACCGGCGGCGAACTGGACTTCGGCCCGTGGGAGCAGATTTTCTACGGCGAGTTCGACGGCCGCCGGAAGAAACGCGTGCTCGTCAAAATCATCGGCCAATGAGCAACCTGGTTCCAGCAAGCATGTCGGCCCGCGATCTGGAGGCGTTTCTCCATGAAAAAATCCCGCTGACGCGCGCGATGGGCCTGAGCGTGGCGGAGAGCACGGCCGCGCGTTTGGTGCTCGAGGCCCCGCTCGCCGCCAACGTGAACCATCTTGGCACGGCGTTCGGCGGCTCGCTGCACGCGCTGCCGACGCTCGCGTGCTACGCCGCGCTGTGGACTTTGTTGCGCGAGGCTGGAGTGGATGGCCACGTGGTCGTGAAGCGCAGCAGCGCCGCCTACCGCCAGCCGGTCAAGGGCCCGCTGCGCGCGGTGTGCCTGCGTCCGGCGCCGGGTATCGTCGCTGAATTCACGGCTGATCTGCGCCGGCACGGCAAAGCCCGGATGGAACTGGCCGCGATCGTCGAGGGCGCCGACGG
>JAYUGX010000013.1:0-41632 GCA_043738215.1 Lacunisphaera sp. | reverse complement strand
ATACAATCATAAATTCAGAAACCATGAATCCAGAAATCAGACCATGCGCCGCCAGCGCTTCTTGTTTTTCTGGCTTCTGAATAAAATCCCTTCCCTTTAAGTGAACCTCAAGCCCGCCACGCTCCAGCAGATCGAGGAGGTCATCACCCATTACCCGGTGAAGCGCAGCGCCGCGCTGCCCCTGCTGCACCTGGTGCAGGAGGATGCCGGCTGGATTTCGACCGAGGCCATCGAGTGGGTCGCGGCCAAGCTCGAGCTGCAGCCGATCAACATCTACGAGCTCGTCACCTTCTATCCGATGTTCCGGCAAAAACCCATCGGCCGCCGCCACATCAAGGTCTGCCGCACGCTTTCGTGCGCGCTCACCGGCGGCTACCGGGTGTGTGACCAGTTCCAGCAGGAATTCAACTGCCACCCGGGGGAGGTCTCGCCCGACGGCGAGGTCACCATCGAGTTCGTGGAGTGCCTTGCCAGCTGCGGCACCGGCCCGGTCGTCATGATCGACGACGACCTCCACGAGCGCGTCGACGCTGCCAAGGCCAAACAATTAAGCGACCAAATCAAAACCGCGGCAAAAGGCCGCCCCTCGACATGAAGAAATTTCGCATCCTGCAGGTTCCTCCCATCCGGTTCGGCATCGTGCTCGGTTTGATCAATGGCGTGGCCGGCATGATCATCGCGCCAATCTTTTTGATCACCCTCGGCATCGCCTTCACCGCTTCTGAAACGGCGCACGCCACGAACCTGTTGCCCACGCTGCCGCGGTTCCCGGTCGTGCCGTGGTTTCTCGCCGGGGGGCTGGCGGTGTTCACACCCGTCATCAATGCCGTCGGAGGGTTTCTCGCCGGCGTGCTGATCGCCATGGTCTACAATTTTGCCGCCCGCTGGACCGGCGGCATCGAGATCGTCCTCGACGAGAAGCCCTGATCCACTTTTCCGACCTAGCCCAAATCGCAAATTTGAAATCTAAAATATCCTGATGCCCGCTCCCGCCGAACGCCGCCTGATCTTTGCTCATGTCGATGAGCCCGGCTACACCGCCGACCTCGCCTGCTACCTGCAGCACGGCGGCTACGGGGTGTTGCGGCGCGCCGTCACGCGCAAGCCCGAGGAGCTGTGCGACGAGGTCAAGAAGTCCGGCCTGCGCGGCCGCGGCGGCGCGGGATTCCCCTGCGGCTTCAAGTGGTCGCTGCTCGACCGCAAGAGCGGCAAGCCCATCTACCTCGTGGTCAACGCCGACGAGTCCGAGCCGGGCACGTTCAAGGACCGCTACATCATGCACCAGGATCCGCACCAGCTGATCGAGGGCATCATGATCACCTGTTTCGCGAACAACGTGAAGCTCGCCTACATCTACATCCGCGGTGAGTTCCCGCACGGGGCGAAGATCCTGGAGAAGGCCATCGCCGAGGCACGCGCCGCAAATTTCTGCGGCCCGAACATCCTCGGCACGGGTTACGGCTGTGAGATCTACGTGCACCGCGGCGCCGGCGCCTACATCTGCGGCGAGGAGACCGGCCTCATCGAGTCGCTCGAGGGCAAGCGCCCGTATCCGCGCATCAAGCCCCCGTATTTCCCCGCGGTGCTCGGCCTCTACCAGTGCCCGACCATCGTCAACAACGTCGAGACCCTCTGCCATGTGAAGCACATCGTGGACATGGGCGGCGAGGCCTACGCCAAGATTGGCACACCGAACAACACCGGCACGCGCATTCTCTGCGTCTCCGGCCATGTGCAGAAGCCGGGCTATTACGAATACGAGGTCGGCCGGATCACGCTGGGCCAGCTGCTCAACGAGGTTTGCGGCGGCCCGCTGCCGGGCCGCAAGTTCAAGGCGGTCATTCCCGGCGGCTCGTCGGCCAAGATTTTGAAATTCGGCGAGACCTTCACCTTGAAAAACAAGGACGGCACGACCCGCACGCTCACGGTCGAGGACATCCCGATGGATTTCGACACGCTGGCCGCGTGCGGCACGATGGGCGGCTCCGGCGGCGTCATCGTGATGGACGACTCGGTCAACATGGTCGAGGCGCTCGCCAACATCAACGCGTTCTACGCCCACGAGAGCTGCGGCCAGTGCACGCCCTGCCGCGAGGGCTCGCTGTGGATGAAGAAGATCACCAGCCGCATGGTGCACGGCGGCGCCGGCCCGAACGACGGCGAGATGCTCAAGAGCGTCGCCGACCAGATCGCCGGCCGCACCATCTGCGCGTTCGGCGAGGCCTGCGCCTGGCCGACCCAGAGCTTCGTCGCAAAGTTCGGCGATGAATTCAAAAACCAGAAGGACACCAAGAAACCCGCCGGCTCATTCGAACTGGTCTGACCGCAACCATGGAATCCAGAATCCAGAATCCAGCACCCAGAAGGACTCCCGCCAAGTCCTTTGAGGATCTCATCGTGTGGCAGAAGGCTCACGCTTGGGTTCTGTCGGTTTATCGCCTTAGCGAAGGGTTTCCGTCCAAGGAAAATTTTGCCCTGACTTCGCAACTGCGCCGGGCTGCTATGTCAGTGCCGGCAAATATCGCCGAAGGTTTCAAGAAGCGCGGGACCCGCGATAAGCTGCGGTATTTCAATATCGCGCAAGGATCGCTCGAAGAAAGCCGCTATTTTCTCATCCTGGCCCGGGATCTCGGTTATGCCGATGTCCGCGAGGTCGCACTGCAACTGGAAGAAGTCAGCCGTTTGCTCGAAGCTTACTGCACGACCATTCTGAATTCTGGATTCTGAATTCCCTGGATTCTATGATCTCTTCGCCCAAACCCGACCTCGTGACCGTCAATGTTGACGGGAAGGACATCGCCGTGCCGAAGGGCACGAACATGATCGAGGCCGCGCGGCTGGCCAGCGTTGAGGTGCCGCATTACTGCTACCACCCGAAGCTGACCGTCGTGGGCAACTGCCGCATGTGCCTCGTCGAGATGGGCCTGCCGGCGGTGGACCCGGCGACAAAGCAGCCGGTCATGGATCCCGCCACGGGCAAGCAGAAGATCAACTGGATGCCGCGCCCCACCATCGCCTGCGCGACCAACGCCTCGCCCGGCCTGCACATCCGCACCAGCACGCCCGCGGTGCAGGACTGCCGCAACGGCGTCACCGAGTTCCTCCTCATCAACCACCCGCTGGACTGCCCGATCTGCGACCAGGCGGGCGAGTGCAAGCTGCAGGAATTCTCCACCAGCTACGGTCGCGGCTACTCGCGCTTCGTCGAGCAGAAGAACGTGAAGCCCAAGCGCACCCCGCTCGGCCCGCGCGTCACCCTCGACGACGAGCGCTGCATCCTCTGCTCGCGCTGCATCCGTTTCTCCAAGGAGATCGCGAACGACGACGTCCTCGGCTTCATCGACCGGGGCAGCTACAGCACCCTCGCGTGCTACCCGGGCAAAAAACTGGAGAACAACTACTCGCTCAACACCGTCGACATCTGCCCGGTCGGCGCGCTCACCAGCACCGACTTCCGTTTCAAGATGCGCGTCTGGTTCCTCAAGCAGACACCGGGCATCGACCCCGAGTCGTCCGTCGGCGCCAACACCGAGGTCTGGAGCCGCGAGGGCGTCATCTACCGCATCACCCCGCGCCGCAACGACGAGGTGAACGACACCTGGATGGCCGACTCCGGCCGCGTGCTCTACAAGTCGGTGAAGGCCGACAACCGTCTCACCGCGCCGCCCATCAACGGCGCCGCCACGGCTGGCGAAATGGCTCTCAAAGCCGCCGCCGATCTGCTCAAGGCCGGCTCGGTCGCGATCATCGGCTCCGGCGGCAACTCGGTCGAGGAACAGTTCCTGTTGAAGAAACTTGCCGACACACTGCAGGCTTCGACCGCGCTGGTCAGCCGGGTGGGGCAGGGCGACGGCATCCTCATCTCCGCCGACCGCAACCCGAACGTCCGCGGCGCACTCGTCACCGGGCTCATCTCCACGTTGCCGGCGCAGAAGCTCACGGCCCTTGCCGCCGCGATTGATTCCGGCCAGGTGAAGACGGTTCTCTCGGTCGGCGAGGACCTGACGGCCGCCGGGCTCACGGTGGCGCAGCTCGCCAAGGTTTCCGTCATCTACCTCGGCACGCACCGGAACGCGACGAGTGAAGCCGCGAGGGTCGTCATCCCGACGCTCACGCTCTTTGAAAAGAGCGGCACGTTCGTGAACCAGCAGTTCCGCCTCCAGAAGTTTGCGAAGGCCGTCCCCGGTCCCGCCGAAGTGGCCGACGACCTCATTACCTTGGTCAACCTTGTCGCTGCCGTTGGGGGCGCGACACTCTCGCCCGACTTGAACTCGCTCTGGGCGACGCTGGCTGCCGAGGTGAAGACGCTCGCGACCGTCACCTATGCCAACCTTCCGTCCACCGGCCTGCTGCTCGACGCGACGCCTTGGGCCGCGCTGCCCTTTGTGGAGCGCGAGGCGCTCCACTTCAAACCGGCCGCACTCGCGGCCGCCACGACATGACACGCGCAGCTCAAAACGAATCCCACTGGATGCTTCGCGTTGCTCAGCATGACAAGCAGCGTGTCATTCTGAGCGCAGCGAAGAATCCATTCTGTAGGGCCGCCGCTTGTCGGCGGGCCGCGAACGAGGCATGGCGGCAAGCGCCAGCCCTGCACCTTTTGGCTCCATGACCGAATTCTGGTCCAATCTTCATCCCGGTTTGCAGATGCTCGTCAAGGGTCTCGCGGTGATTGGCGTCATGTTCCCGATCGGCGGCGCGTGCTCGCTGGTCGAGCGCAAAATCTCGGCGTGGATGCAGGGCCGCCCCGGGCCGAACCGCGCCATTCCGTTCTGGTTTGCGTGGATCCCCGTGGTCGGCCCGTTCCTGCAGCGGCTGGGCGTGTTCCACCTGCTGGCCGACGGCGGCAAGATGTTCCTCAAGGAGGACTCGCTGCCGGGCCACGTGAACAAGTTCTATTTCCTGCTGGCGCCGGTGGTGGCGATGATTCCCGCCCTCACGACCGTCACGGTCGTGCCGTTCGGCGCCTACCTCAACGACGCCGGCCACCTCGTGCCGCTGGTGCTGGCCAATCTCGACGTCGGCATCCTCGCGGTGTTCGCGGTGTCCTCGCTCGGCGTCTACTCGCTCATCCTCGCCGGCTGGGCCTCGAATTCGAAATATCCCTTCCTCGGTGGCGTGCGCGCCTCGGCGCAGCTCATCTCCTATGAAATCTCGATGACGCTCTCCGTGCTGCCGGTGTTCCTGATGATCAACGCGCCGGGTGGCGACGGCTCGCTCAGCCTCTTCCGCGTGGTGGAATTCCAGAGCGGCACGAGCGGGTGGCACGGCACTTGGTTCATCCTGACGATGCCGCTGGCGGCGGTCATCTTCCTCGTCTCCCTCTTCGCCGAGACCAACCGGCTGCCGTTCGACATGGCCGAGGGCGAGGCCGACCTCGTCGGTGGCTTCCACACGGAATACGGCTCGATGAAATGGGGCCTCTTCTTCGTGGCCGAGTATTCTCACATGCTCGTCGGATCCGGCGTGTTCGTCCTGCTCTTCCTCGGCGGCTGGAACCCGCTGCCGTGGGTGCCGCTCGAGCGCGTCGCCGGCTGGCTGCACCTGGTGGACAAGCCGCTGCTGCTCGGCCTGCTCTCGATCGTCATCTTCATGGGCAAGGTGCTGTTTTTCATCTTCGTGTTCATGTGGGTGCGCTGGACCGTCCCGCGCTTCCGCTACGACCAGGTGATGAAGCTCGGCTGGCAGAAGCTCCTGCCTCTGGCCATCGGCAACCTTATCTTCTACGCGATCCTGATCGCGTGGCTGCAACCGGAGATTAGCCACTGATTTCACTGATGATCACGGATAGAAAACAAAACCACGATACCTGTCATCCTGAGCGCAGCGAAGGATCCAGCAGGCCGTGCGTTGGCGTGGATCATTATGGATTCTTCACTTTGTTCAGAATGACAGGCCAAATGGATTGTGTCATTGATCCGTGCCCATCCGTGTCATCCGTGGCTAAAAACTGATTCCCCATGCCCTACGTCGTCGAACGCAAGCCCCTCACGCTCTCCGAGCGGCTCTACTTCCCGCAGATCCTCGCGGGCATGCGGGTGACGCTGAAGCACCTCTTCGCACCGAACGTGACGATGGAGTATCCCGAGCAGCGCCCGGCCATCCCGGCCGGCTACCGCGGCGTGCCCACGCTGGTGATGGATCCTAACGGCCGCGAGAAATGCGTTTCCTGCCAGCTCTGCGAGTTCGTCTGCCCGCCCAAGGCCATCCGCATCACGCCGGGCGAGATTCCGCACGACGCCCCGACGGCGCACGTCGAGAAGGCGCCGAAAGCCTTCGACATCGACATGCTCCGCTGCATCTACTGCGGCCTGTGCCAGGAGGTCTGCCCGGAGGAGGCCATTTTCCTGCAGAACCAGTATTCCATGACCGGCTACACCCGCGAGGAGATGGTCAACGACAAGGCCCGGCTCTACGAGCTCGGCGGCACGCTGCCCGACTCGCACCACAAGTGGGACAAGAAGAAGGCCGCCGAGGCGCACGGCAACATGCACTGAGCCATGGCGAACTTTCTCTTCTACACCCTTGCCCTGCTCACCCTGGCCAGCGCCGTGCTGGTCGTGGTGAACAAGAACGCGGTCAACGCCGCCATGGGCCTGCTGCTGAGCCTGGTCGGCGTCGCCGGACAGTTCGTGCTGCTCGACGCCGCGCTGCTGGCGTTCGTGCTGCTGCTGGTCTACGCGGGCGCGGTCGTCGCACTGTTCCTTTTCATCATCATGCTGCTCGACACGACACCCGGCGCGCAGAAACCGTTCAGCAAGCTCACCATCGCGGCCTCGACCCTTGGCGGCGCGCTACTGGTCGTTGGTGTGCTGTCCCTCTACCATCGCGCGGAGTTCCCCGCGGCTGTGGCTCCGGCCGCCGCACCACCGCTCAAGGTTTACGCCGAGCAACTCTTCACGACCTACCTGCTGCTGGTGCAGCTAGTGGGCTTCATGCTCCTCATCGCCATGCTCGGCGTGATTGTGCTTAGCCGGAAATACACCGGGGACGAAGAGCCGAAACCGGAGGGCCAGCCATGACCATCGGTCTCAACCAATTCCTGCACCTGAGCGCGCTGCTCTTCGCCATCGGCTTCTTCGGCGTGTTGCTGCGCAAGAACACGCTGGTGATCTACATGTGCCTCGAGCTGATGCTCATCGCCTCGACCCTCGCGCTGGTGGCGTTCTCCCGGTTCAACGGCACGCTCGATGGCAACGTCTTCGTCTTCTTCATCCTCACCATCGCGGCGGCCGAGGTCGCGGTTGGCCTCGCCCTCATCGTCGCGCTCTTCCGCCGGCGCCATACCATCCAGGTCGAGGAGCTCAACCAGCTGAAGCACTGACGCCGATGACGATGCTCCAGCACGCAATCCTGGTCCTGCTTCTGCCGCTCGCCGCGGCGGCGGTGATCGCGCTTTTTCTGCGCAAGCAGGGCGCGCTGGCCTCGTGGATCTCCACCGCGGCGGCTGGCGCCGGTGCCGCGATCGCGATAATCCTGCTCCTACACGGCGAGCGCTTTGCCGCCTCGTGGGAATGGCTGCGCTTCGGCGACTTCTCCGTGCGGATGGGGATCAAGTTCGACGACCTCGCGGCGCTCATGCTGTTCATCGTCGGTTTCGTGGGCTTCCTGATCCATGTCTTCTCCCTCGGCTACATGCACGACGACAAGGCCCGGGCGCGGTTCTTCGGCGGTCTGTCCATCTTCATGTTCTCGATGATCGGCATCGTGCTCGCCGACAATCTGTTCATGCTCTTCATCTTCTGGGAGCTGGTCGGTTTCAGCTCCTGGCTGCTGATCAACCATTATCACGAGAAGCAGTCCGCGGCCGATGCCTCAAAGAAGGCCTTCATCGTCAACCGCGTCGGCGACTTCGGCTTCCTGCTCGGCATCCTGCTGTGCTACTGGACCAACGGCACGGTGAACCTGGACGAGCTCGCCCGACTCGCTGGGACCTCCCAGCTGCACTTCAACGTGTTCATCCCGCTGCTGTTGTTCTGCGGCGCGGTCGGCAAGTCCGCCCAGATGCCGCTGCAGGTGTGGCTGCCCGACGCGATGGAGGGCCCGACGCCCGTCTCAGCACTCATCCACGCCGCCACGATGGTCGCGGCCGGCATCTACATGCTTTGCCGGATCAATGTCCTCATGGTCCCGGACGTACTCGATTTCATTGCGTGGGTCGGCACGATCACGGCGGTCTACGCCGCGCTCTGCGCCATCGTCCAGCGCGACATCAAGAAGGTGCTGGCCTACTCGACCCTCTCGCAGCTCGGCTACATGGTCGCGGCGTTCGGCCTGGGGTCGAATGTTCCGGGGCACGATGGCGGATTGACCCCGGTCCTCGCCGCGGGCGGTGCCGCCGCGATGTTCCACCTGACCACCCACGCCTTCTTCAAGGCGCTGCTCTTCCTCGGTTCCGGCTCGGTTATCATCGGCTGCCACCACGAGCAGGACATCTTCAAGATGGGCGGGCTGCGAGCGAAGATGCCCGTGACTTTCTTCACCTTCACCATCGGCGTGCTGGCGATCATCGGCATGCCGTTCCTGGCGGGCTTTTTCTCCAAGGATGCGATCCTCTATCTCGCGATGGAGAAGAACACCGCGGTGTTCGCCATCCTCGCGTTCACCGCCGTGCTGACCTCGTTCTACATGGTCCGGCTGTGGAAGATCGTTTTCCTTGGCGAGTCGCGTTCAAACGACGCTTCGCACGCGCACGAGAGCGGGCTGATAATGACGCTGCCGCTGATGATTCTTGCGGTGCTCTCCGTCGTCGGGGGTTACTCTGGCGTGTTTAGCAAACTCGCGGGTGAGATCGCGCGTTGGGTGCCAGAGGCCGAAGGCTCGGCGCATACAACCATCCTACTGGTCTCGCTGGCAGTCATGACGGTCGGCGCCGGCTCGGCGCTGTTCTTCTACAAGTCGGCGGCGACCGATGCGCTGGAGGAGAAAGTCCACCCGGTGTTCGGCGCGCTCACCTGGTTCAAGGAATCATTCGACCGGCTCTACAATTACTACGTGGCAAAGATCCAGCAGCGCTTCGCCATGCTGCTGAACTTCCTCGAGCAGATCTTCCTCGCCGGGCTCATCATCCGCGGCTTCGCGGGCTTTGTCGGCCTTGTCGGCTACAGCGCCCGCGCCCTCTACACCGGCAGCCTGCACGCCTACGTCTACTGGTTCCTGCTCGGCGCGGTGCTTCTCTGGGCCTTCGCCACCGGCCTCCTCTAATCTGTGATGCTCACCAACCCCCAGCTTCTGCAGTTCGCCATCGCGACCCCGCTCGTCGCGGCGCTCGCCATCGGGCTCGGGCTGCCCAAGCGGTTTTCCACCAAGCTGGCCGTGGTCGCCTTCACCGTGCCGATGCTCATCGCGCTGTGGCTGTGGGCGAAATTCCCGGCGGAGGGCGCGCAGCACTACCAGTTTCTCAGCTCGGTGGACACCGGCCTGTCGGGCTTCGGCCTCAGCCTGAAGCTCGGGCTCAACGGCATCTCGCTGCCGATGTTCCTGCTCGCGGCCATCGTCGGCCTCGCCGCCGGGCTCTACGCCCTGCGCTCGCAGGCCGAGCGGCTGAAGCTCTACCTCATGCTGCTGCTCGTGATGCACGGCGGCCTGCTGGGCGTCTTCGCCTCGGTGGATGTGTTCTTCTTTTATTTCTTCCACGAACTGGCGCTCATCCCGACCTTCATCATGGTCGGCATCTGGGGTGGGCGCGACCGCAACTACGCGGCGATGAAGCTGACGATCTACCTGACGGCCGGCGCGATGCTGTCGCTCACCGGGCTCATCGCCATCTACGTGAAGAGCGGCGCGAATTCCTTCGACCTCATCACCCTGCGCGAGACGCTCGCCGCCGACCCGCTGCGCGGGACAACGCAGAAATACATCTTCGGGCTGCTGATGTTCGGCTTCGGCATCCTGGTCTCGCTCTGGCCGCTGCACACCTGGGCGCCGCTCGGCTACGGGGCCGCGCCGAGCTCCACCGCGATGCTGCACGCCGGCGTGCTCAAGAAATTCGGCCTCTACGGCCTGATCCAGATCGCGCTGCCGCTGCTGCCCGAGGGCGCCGCGCAGTGGGCGTGGAAACTCGCGCTGCTCGCCGGCTTTGGCAACGTGCTGGTGGTCGGCTTCATCACCATGGCCCAGCGTGACCTGAAGCAAATGCTCGGCTACAGCTCGGTCATGCACATGGGCTATTGCTTCCTCGGCATCGCCTGCCTCTCGACCATCGGCTCGGGCGGCGTGGTCCTGCTGATGGTCGCGCACGGCCTGTCGGTGGCGCTGCTGTTCCTCCTCGCGACCAGCGTGCATCACCGCACCCACACCTTCGACCTGGCCGAGATGGGCGGGCTGGCGCAGAAGACGCCCGTGCTTGCCGCGCTGTTCGTCGCGGGCACCATGGCCAGCATCGGCCTGCCCGGCTTCGCCAACTTCTGGGGCGAGCTGACGATCTTCGTGGCGCTGTGGAAATTCTCCCCGGGCATCACGGCGGTGGCCGTGGCCGGCGTGGTCATCTCGGCCATCTACGGCCTCCGCGCCGCCGCGCGGGTGTTCTTCGGCCCGCCCAGCGAGACGTTGCAGCGCGTCATGGCGGAGCATCCGCCGGCGGACCTTGACTGGCGGGAGCGGCTGCCCGCGCTCATCCTGCTCGCCGCGCTGATCCTGTTCGGTTTCTACCCGCGGGCCCTGTCGGACCCGGTCAACCAGGCGCTCACCGCGCCGCGCACCGTTGTAACCGCGTCCCCCTCCATCCACCGCTGATTTTCCACCGCCATGTCCACGGAATTTCTCCAGGCAGTCGCTGATACCAACGTATGGTGGGCCATCGGGCCGGAAATGACCCTGGCCATCGGCGCGCTCGGCCTGCTCGTGCTGGAAATTCTCCTGCCGAAGAAGGATCTGCGCTATATTCCGCCCTTCGCGATCATGACCCTGGTGGTCGTGCTCATCAGCGTGGTGCTGGGCTTCAACATGGCGGGCTGGGATGGCGAGCTTTTCGGCGGGCTCATCCGGCTTAGCGACGCCGGCCGGATCGCGCGGGTGTTTTTCCTCCTGTCCTCGCTGCTGGTTTGCTTCCTCGGCACCATCTGCCTGCCGCGTGCCCGGGTGCCCAGCGTGGAGTTCTACCACATCGTGCTGGTGGTGACGGCGGCCCTGATGCTGCTCACGCAGAGCAATCACTTCGTGATGTTCTTCGTCGCGCTCGAGACGGTGACCATCGGGTTCTACATCCTCGTCGGCTATTTCCGCGAAAGCACGCTGTCGCTCGAAGCCGGCCTGAAATACCTGGTGCTGGGCGCGCTCAGCTCGGCCATCATGCTCTTCGGCATTGTGCTGCTCTACGGCGCCGTGGGCAAGGTCACCATCATGGGCGTAGCGCACACGGGCTTCGAATATCCCATCGTGGCGGAATTCCTCCGGCAGCACCCGGACAATTTCCTCGCGACGGCCGGCGCGCTGCTCGTGCTCGGCGGCGTGGCCTTCAAGATCGGCGCGTTTCCGTTCCAGATCTGGATTCCCGATGTCTACCAGGGGGCGCCGACGCCCGTCACTGCCTTCCTCGCCGTTTCCTCCAAGGCCGCGGGCTTTGCCGTGCTGCTGACGCTGGTGCACAATGTCTTCGCCCCGCTGGAAGGGGTGCTGGTGCCGGTGCTGTCGCTGCTCGCGGCCGCGACGATCATCTTTGGCAATCTCTCGGCGCTCACCCAGCGCAACACCAAGCGCCTGATGGGCCTCTCCGGCGTCTCGCACGCGGGCTACCTGCTGCTCGGCGTCACGGCCTCGATCTCGGTGCCGTGGGCGTCCGGCGCGGTGTGGTTCTACCTGTTCACCTACATGCTGGCCTCGATGGCGGTGTTCGGCGTCATGGCCCACCTGGCCGGGGCGGACGATGCCGACCAGGAACTGGAGCATTACGAGCGGCTGGCCCGGGACCGGCCGTTTCTCGGCGCGGTGCTGGCCATCGGGGTCGGCTCGCTCGCCGGCATCCCGCCCCTGGCCGGGTTCATGGGCAAGCTGCTGCTCTTTGTCGCGGCGTTTCAGGCGCACCTCTACTGGCTGCTCGCCGTGGCGCTCGGCGGCGTGGTCGTCTCGATCTATTACTACTTCGGCTGGATCAAGGCCGCCTACTTCGAGTCATGGACCCCGCCCGGCAGCGCGATCGCTCCGTCCACCCGGCCGGTGCTGGCCGAACCGTCGCTGGTGGGTGCGGCGACGCTGGCGGCACTGGCGCTGCTGACCGTGCTGCTCGGTTTCTACCAAGCGCCGCTGACCAGCTGGCTGCTGAAGTAAACGAAGGCGACGGCGTTTATTTCCTTCGCACCGGCGGGCGAATCTGTTTCGTGTGAGCCCGCTGTATGAAGGTCACCGGACTCGCCATTGTGCCGCCCCCCGCGGCCGCCGAACTGCCCAAGGTAACCCCCGAGTTGCTCGCCTCCGTCCTCGCCCGCTACTCGCGGAGCAATCAGGGCATAGGTGCCATCCTCGACAAAGTGGACCTCGCGAATCCCGACGCATCGATTGACCGCATCCTCAATTTCGTCGATTACGGCCACGCCTCCATCGGCGGGCTGACCGGCGGGCTGGCCATCGCGCTCGACGACGTGTCGATGTGGCTGGCGTATAAAATTTTCGAGTTGGCGCAGATGGCGGACGGACAGGAATCGAGCACGCGCTACATCACGATGGCGGCGACGAACCTGCCCACGCCGGAGGAGCTCGGCCTCCCGGCGGACCTCGCGCCACGCTGGTCGGCGCTGATGGCAAAGTCGTTTGCCGCCTACCACGCTGAATACACGCGGCTCGACCAGCTCGCGCTGGCGCAACCGAACCTCGTGCGGTTGCCGAAGGACGCGAAGCCGGCGGTCGTCAACCGGCTGCGAAAGAACTATGCGCTGGACCGGGCGCGTTATTTCATCCCCCTCGCGACGCGCACCAATCTTGGCCTTGTCCAGAGCTCGCGCATGTGGGCCGTGACGGTGAAGCACCTCGACTCACTCCCGATGCCCGAGGCGCGGGCGGCGGCGAAGCTGATCCGCGACGAGCTGTTGAAGCAGTCGCCGCGGCTGATGCGCCATAGTTTCGCCGAGAAGTCATTCGCAGCGCAGGCGGAGCAGGAGCTGGCGGCCAGCCTGTCGCTCGGTCTGGCCCGGCTCTCGACCAAGCCGCTGCCGGACGAGGTGTGGGTGAAGGTCGAGCGCGACACGCCGCCGTGGCTGCGCGAGGAGCAGCCGGTGTCCGAGGCACTGAAGCACCGCGCCAACCGTTACGGTTACCAAGGGAAGGCCACGCGCCGGATGCGGGTGAGCTTTGCCTGGAACAACATGGCGATCGCGGAACTGCGCGACCTGAACCGCCACCGCACCGGACACCGCTACACGCCGTTGATCCAGGCCGGCTTTTACCTGCCGCCGGAAATCGCCCATGCTTCGCATCAAGGTTTGCTCGACGAGCAGGCGGCGCTGACGCGCGAGCTGATGCAGCGCGGTTCGGCGGCCTACGTCTATTCGCTGCTGCTGGGGGCCCAGACCCCGTTCGAGCACAGCACGCACGCCGACAAGTTCATTTACGAGGCCGAGCTGCGCACGGGCATGGGGGCGCATTATCGCTATGCCGAGCACCTGAGCGCGGCTTTACGGGAATTCACCCGGCAGGTGCCGGAGGCGAAGGAATGGGTCGTCGAGGGCACGGCTGAACCAGAATAGGCTTGCCGCTGTTTTACGGGCCGCGGAACATCAGGGTCGCTTGCCGTCCATGAGCACGAAACCCCGCTTCAAACTGCTGCAGTTCAACATGCAGTTTGGCCAGATGTGGGATGACGCGTATCCGGATCACGCCCCCATCCGGCTGGAGCTGACCCTGGACGAGATTCGCTCGCACAACGCCGACATTGTCGCACTGCAGGAGGTCGAGCATACGCTGCCGGGCGGGGTCCAGTCCGAACCGCCGCCGCACTACACGCGGCTCCGCGACGAGCTGAAAGGCTACGACAGTTATTTTTGCTACCCCAAGCCCGACCCGCGCGAGCTCCCTTTTGGCATCGGGCTGGCGATTTTCTCCAAAACCCCGCTGCGCGAGCATATCTGCATGAACCTCCCGTCGCCACCGGTGGAGTTCGATTTCTTCGGCGAGAAGAAAACCCCGACCGACCGCCTGCTCATCGGCGCCACCACCACCATCGGCGGCCACGCCGTGCGGCTGCTCAACACCCACCTGCTGGCGTTCTTCATGCTCAACTCGAGCAGCGAGGTGCACATTGACCAGCGCAAGCTGGTCGCGGAACAGCTGCGCAAGACGGCCGGCATGCCGACGCTGCTCACGGGCGACTTCAATGTCAGCAAGCACGAGTCGCTCATCTCGCAATTCTCCGTGGCCGGCTACGAGACCGTGCAGGCGAAGGAGATCACCTGGCGCCGGCGGCCCTACGTGCTCGACCACATTTTCTACAACGACTGGCTGAAGCCCACCGGTTGGTGGGTGAAACCGACGTCCGCCTCGGATCACCACGCGTTGTCGGCCGAGTTCGAGTTTACGCGGTGAGATGGCAAATGTAGGGCCGGCGCTTGTCGCCGGGCCGCTTTGCAATGAGACAGGGCCTGCCGTCAAGCGGCAGCCCGACACTGACTCTTGATCATTTCCCCCGCCGCACGCGTTCCTTTTCGGACTCGCGCTCCTCTTCCAGCCGGGCTTTTTCACCGGCCATCTGCTTCCGGATCTTGTCGGCCTCGTCGAATTTCTGTGCGCCCAGCGCCCCATTGAGCTGCTGCTGCAGGAAGATTTCCCGCTCGGCGGCCTTGCCCTGGTAGACGCGATCGATTTCCGCGAGCCGGGCTTTTTGGGCGGCGGAGAGCGACGGGGCGGAGGGGTCACTCTTGGCCAGACGTTCCATGGCCAGTTCGGAGGCGCTTTTCATGGCGCAAAGGATTGCCGGCTTCAGCCGAACTTCACGCCCAAAATGATGATCAATCCCAGCGCCAGCACCGGTGGCCAGTAACCGCCATGGCGCCGGGTCCAGCCGCCCGCCCGCCCGGCCAGCATCACGGCGGTCATGAACCCGAGCGAAGCCGGCGCCAGCCAGTCCGTGATGTAGTGCGCCTTGAACCAGACGCCGGGCAGTTCCATGCCGTGCTGCAGCAGCCAGTCCATGACGAGAATCGTGACGGCCGCGGCGGAATTGAAGAGCACACTCAGCGAGGACAGCCCCGCAAGGCCGGTGAGCAGGGAGATGAACCCGGCCACGATGGCGAGCGAGGACAGCGGGACGATGATGAGGTTGGCCAGCAGGGAACCCGGCGAGAAGACCTGGAAATAACCGATGCCCGCCGGGGCGCTGGCCAGGAAGGCGGCCCAGCAGGCCGCCGCGGCCCCGATGAGCTGGCGGCCACACTGGTTGATAGCCCGGTGCGGCCAGCGCCAGTCGGCCCGCGGCAGCGCAGCAAAGGGCCTCCAGCGCTCCAGCCATCGCTCGCCCAGCGGCACCCCCATCACCACCAGCGCGACCACGACGGTGTAGGACATCTGGAAGCCGGTGCTGAAAAGCTGCAAGGGGTCGAGCAGGAGGGTGGCAAGCGCGGAGGCCGCGAGCGCCGCGAGGGCGTTGCCCGGCAGCCGGAAAACCTGCGAGACGAGCAGGAAGGCAATCATCAGGAAGGCGCGGATCGCCGGCGAGCTGGCCCCGGTGATTTCCACATAGAGCCAGAGAATCAGCAGGCTCAGCGCCGCGGTGTGGCGCCGCGGCACCCGCAGCAGGCCCAGCCCGCCATAAAGCGCCACCGCGATGACTCCGACATGCAGCCCACTGACGGAGAAAATATGGAAGGTGCCGCTGCGCATGAAGGCGTTCGTCTGTTCGGTTGAAAGCACGGCCTTTTCCCCCAGCAGCATGGCGAGGTAGATCGAGGTGGTGGACGGATGCCCGGTCAGGCCGCGGCGCAGGATCTCCTCAAGCCGGTCCTCGGTGCGGCTGAAGAAGCGCTGGAGCCGGCCCGGTGGGGCTGTCTCGCTGATCAACTGGGCGCGGGTGAGTTTCTGGCGGATGCCGAGGTTGGCGAGGTAGTCATTGAAGCCGGCCCCGGCCGGTTCGCGCGGCAGCGGCTCGATGACCCCGCGGATGAGATAGCGGCCCGAGCGCTTTGGCGGCACGCTGATCTTGCGGATGGCGGAATAATAAATCCGGCGGCCGGCCAGCTCGCGGTCCGATTCGCCCGTGGCGGTAATCTCGCCAAGGCCGGTCAGGCTGCGGGCCGAGGGGGCGACCGGAAAGGCCTGCAGCACCTGCATGGTCACGGTGATTTCACGCGCGGGCCGTTCCTCCCAGTGGTGCAACTTGGGCTGCCGGACTTGGAGCAGCACAAATCCACCCAGCCCGGCGGAAAGGCTGAACGACAAGCCCCACACCACGCAGCTGAGCCGGCCGTCCTTCAGTGAGAACCACCCGGCGGCGACGGACAGCCCGCCCGCAACCAGCGCCAGCGGCAGCAAGCCGAAGGCGGGTGGGGGCCAGAGCTTGGCGGCGGTAAGCCCCGCCATCAGCGGCAGGAGCAGCCACAGAAGGGGCGCGCGAAGGTGCGTGGCGGGCGAAGGCATTTTGGGGACTGCGCCTCGGCCCGGGCGGAGCAGCGAAGCCAAGCGAACAGCATTCAGCCCCGCCTTCAAACTTGTTTCTCCCCCGGGGGAGCCGCAATCTGCCCGGACTCATGGCCCGCCCGACAGACGACACCGGTTCACTTTTTGGCGACGTGGCCCCGCGCCATGTCACGGTCCTGTCCGACCAGGTGGTCGCGCACCAGCCGCTGGCTGCGCGGATGCGGCCGCGGCGGCTGGAGGAAATTGTCGGGCAGGAGCACATCCTGCAGACGGGCAACCTGCTGCCGCGGCTGATCGCCAGCAACCGTTTCGGCAGCCTGCTGTTTTACGGCCCGCCCGGCTGCGGCAAGACCAGCCTCGCGGAGGTCATCGCCCGCGTGACCAAGAGCCGGTTTGTCCGCATCAACGCCGTCATGTCGAACGTGGCCGAGCTGCGCGAAATCCTCACGGCGGCGCGGCGGCAGCCCGAGGCCGCCACGATACTGTTCATCGACGAGCTGCACCGGTTCAACAAGTCGCAGCAGGACCTGCTGATGCCCGACGTGGAGGAGGGCAGCGTGCGGCTGATCGGCGCGACGACGCACAATCCCGGTTTTTATGTGAATCCGCCTCTGCTCAGCCGCAGCCATCTCTTCCGGCTCGAGCCGCTCGCCCCGGCAGCCATTGCGGGCGTGCTGAGGCTGGCGCTGGTGGACGCCGAGCGCGGGCTCGGCACGCGCGGGCACCCGGCCGAGGACAAGGTTCTGGCCGACCTCGCGGTGCTCTGCGACGGCGACCTGCGCCGGGCGCTCAACGCGTTGGAGGTCATCGCGCTCAGCCTGCCGGAGAAGGCGGAAATCAGGGAGAAGGAGCTGGAGCTCTTCGCCCGCGAACGCCGCATCCGCTACGACGCCGACGAGGACGAGCACTACGACACGATTTCCGCCTTCATCAAGAGCTGCCGCGGCAGCGATCCGGATGCGGCGATGTATTGGCTGGCGAAGATGCTCGCCGGCGGCGAGGACCCGCGCTTCATCGCGCGGCGGCTGGTCATCCTCGCCAGCGAGGACGTGGGCCTGGCCGATCCGCAGGCCCTGCCGCTGGCGGTGGCGGCGCACCATGCGTGCGATTTCATCGGGCTGCCTGAGGCCGAGCTCACCCTGGCGCACGCCACGCTCTACATCGCCACGGCGCCGAAGAGCAATTCCGCCACCCTGGCCCTGGCCGAGGCGCACCGGGTGTTGAAGGAATCGCCGGTGCAGGCCGTGCCGCGGCCCTTGCGCGACAAGAGCGGCGCGGCCAGCAAACAAGCCGGCCATGGCCAGGGCTACAAGTATGCGCACGATTTTCCCGAGAACATCAGTGGCGAGTCCTATCTCGAAAAACCACTCACGCTTTACACGCCGAAGACGGCGGGGTGGGAGGCAAAGATCGCCGAGCGGCTGGCCCGGTGGCGGGAACTGCGGACCAAAATCCGCGGGCCGGTTGCCAAGGATAACCGGCCATAGCCCGGCCGGAGGGTGAATTACGTGCGAAATAGCGCCCGGAACGCCTGGGCAGGGCCAGCGGGGGCTTGCGCGGGTGGTCCGTTTGGCTAGAGTGCAGGCATGAAAACCAAGGTCGCAATCGCGGGTCTATTATTTTTCACCAGTCTGCTGCAGGCGCAGCCTGCGCCCGCGCCCAAGCCCGCTGACCCCGCGACAGTGACGCCCGCCACCAAGCCCGGGGTGACGTCCAAAACGGCACCCGCCAAGGCCACGACGGCAAAGGACAAGAAGGTGACCAAGGAAGAGGTGCTGCCCAAGATTCCCGGCACGGAAATTGCCCGGCCGAATGGCACTTTTCTCGGGCTCGAGGTGGTTGGCGGCAACTTCAAACTATCTTTCTACGACAAGAAGAAAAAGCCCATGACGATCGATGTCACCCGGGCGAATGCGAGATGGCCCAACAAGAAATCCGCCACCAGCGGCGACAACCGCACGGTGCTAAACGGCAGCGGCAACTTTCTCATCGGGGCCAAGCCCGTGGTCCCGCCATTCGCCTTCAATGTCTATCTCACGCTGCTGCAGGGTGAGGGCGACGAGGCCAAGGCAGTGGAGCACTACGTGGTGCCGTTCCATGGTTAGACCAGCCCGGATTTGACAGCGGCGGGCGGGATGCAAAGCTTGACCGCTTTCCGCCATGCCCAGCGCCACGCCCTTTGACACCGTCGAGACCGCCATCCAGACCATCGCGGCGGGCGGGGTCGTGATTGTAACCGACGACGAAGGCCGGGAAAACGAGGGCGACCTCGTGATGGCGGCCGAAAAGGCCACACCCGAGCTGGTGAACATGATGATCCGCCACGCGCGCGGCCTCATCTGCGTGCCGATGACGGAGCCCCAGTTGAAGCGGCTCGGCATCAACCCGATGGTGCAGCAAAACCGCGAGACGCTCCGCACGGCCTTCACGGTCTCGGTGGACGCGGCGGAGGGCATCACGACCGGCATCAGCGCCTTTGACCGCGCCCGCACCATCCAGCTGCTGGGCAATCCCGCGACCCAGCCGGACGAACTGGTGCAACCGGGGCATATTTTCCCGCTCTGCGCGCGGCCCGGTGGTGTCCTGGAGCGCGCCGGCCACACGGAGGCGGCGGTGGACCTGGCGGCACTGGCGGGCCTGCGCCCGGCCGGGGTGATTTGTGAAATCCTGAGCGAGGACGGCACGATGGCGCGGCTGCCCGAACTGATGGAGTTCAAACACCGGCACGGGCTGCCACTCGTCTCCATCGCCGCACTGATCGAATACCGGCACCGGCGCGAGCAGCTGGTCGAGCTGGTGGCCCAGCGGCCGTTCGCGTCCGAGTACGGCGAATTTCTGCTGCACATTTTCCACAGCAAGGTGGACGGGCGCCACCACCTGGCCTTCACCAAGGGCAAGCTCGACGCCTCGCCCACGCTGGTGCGCGTGCACACGGAGAACCTGCTCAGCGATGTTTTTCACGCCAAGGACATGGGCAGCCACCGTTCATTGCTGGCCTCGCTGGAGCAGGTGGCCAAGGCCGGCCACGGCGTCATTGTCTACATGGAGCAGACCGGCCGGATGCAGGAGGCGCTGTTGCAGGAAAACAAGCCCGCCCCGGGCGCGCACGGGCCGGCCAATCTGCGCGATTACGGGATCGGCGCCCAGATCCTGACTGCGCTTGGTTTGAAGAAAATCCGGCTGCTGCAGCATTCCCCCCGCCGCGTGGTGGGCCTCGACGGCTACGGGCTGGAAATCGTGGAGCAGATCCATGTATGAGCATTTTCGATTTCAGATTCTCGATTTTGGATTGGAGCTTGCGCCAGGCGCGGCTTTGCGTCCGTTTCCCGGGGCTTCGCGTTCAATCGAGAATTGAAAATCCAAAATCGAAAATACGATGAGTCTCCACGCTCCCCCGGCCACCACCTTCAAGGGTGCCCCGTTCACCATCGGCATCGTGGCTGCGCGCTACAATTCCGCGCTGGTGGACGCCCTGCTGCACACGGTGTTCGAGCAGCTGGCCGCCGCCGGCGTGAAGGAGAAACGCATCGCGCTCATCCGGGTGCCCGGCTCGCACGAGGTGCCCGTCGGCGCCCAGTGGCTGGCCGGTGACAGGAAGTGCGACTGCGTCATCGCGCTCGGCGTCCTCATCGGCGGCGACACCAATCATCACGAAATGGTGGGGCAAAGTGTTTCGCAGGCCCTGCAGCAGGTCGCGCTCACCACCCGTGTTCCGGTCATCAACGGGGTCATCGTGGCGGACAACCCGAAGCAGGCGGAGGAACGCTGCCTGGGCGCCATCAACCGGGGCGCGGAGTTTGCCCGCGCCGCGCTCGAGATGGCCGCGCTGAAACGCTCCTTGGGGAGAAAATCATGAGCAGCCAGTTCACCCAGCGCCGGGAATGCCGCGCCGCGGCGTTTCAATACCTCTACGCGTGGAGCGTTAACCAGCCGGCCAGCCTGACCGACGACCTGCGGCTGTTCTTCGAGCACCTCGACAAGCCGCGCGAGCACTATGCCTTTGCCGAGGAACTGATCCACGGCGCCATCGAGCACGTGGCGGAGCTCGACGGCCACATCAAGGCCCTGGCGCACAACTGGGAGTTCGAGCGCGTCGCCAAGATCGACCTCGCCATCCTGCGGCTCGCGATGTTCGAGATGCTGCACCGCAAGGACATCCCCCCGGTCGTCTCGATCAACGAGGCCATCGACCTGAGCAAGCAGTATTCCAGCGCGGACTCGAAGCGGTTCATCAACGGCATCCTCGACCGGATGAAGGACAAGCTCGGCCGCGATTCGCGCAAAGCCGCGACGGAGTAGGCGACAGGGCATGCGCTCGCTTTTCAAGAAATTCAAGGATGGACTGGCCAAGACGGTCACGGCCATCGCGACGAAGACGCACGGGCTATTCGGCGGGCGAAAGATCGCCGCCGCCTCGCTCGACGAACTCGAGGAGGCGCTCTACACGGCCGACTTCGGAGTCGAGACGACGACGGAAATTTTACAGGAAATCAAGGCAGCCTACCGGCAGGATGCCGAACTGAAGGGCCAGCAGGCCGCAGTGATCGGGGCGGCGGTGTTGCGGCGGGTGCTCGCCGGCGCTGAGGGCAAGCTTGATCCGGCCGCGAGCAAGCCCACGGTCATTTGCCTGATTGGCGTCAACGGCTCGGGCAAGACGACGACCGCGGCCAAGCTCGCGCACAAGCTCAAGGGCGACGGTCAGTCGGTGATCATAGCGGCGTGCGACACGTTTCGCGCCGCGGCGGTGGAGCAGTTGAAAAGCTGGGCGGAGCGGCTGCAAATAGAGCTGATCGCGAGCCATTCGGGGGCGGACGCGGCCGCGGTGGCCTTCGATGCGTGGCAGGCGGCGAAGGCGCGCGGCAAGGACTGGCTGATCGTGGACACGGCGGGCCGGCTGCACACCAAGGGCAATTTGATGGAGGAGCTGGCGAAAATCCGGCGGGTGCTACAGAAGAATGATCCGGCCGCGCCGCAACACCGCTGGCTGGTGGTGGACGGCTCGCTGGGCGCCAATTCCATCGAGCAGGCCAAAGTGTTTCACCAGAGTTTCGGGCTGACCGGCCTCATCGTGACCAAACTCGACGGCACCAGCCGGGGCGGCGCCCTGGTGGGCATCTACCGGCAGTTGAAGCTGCCCATTTATTTCATCGGACTGGGCGAGCAACCCGACGACTTGCAGCCGTTCTCCGCCGATAATTACGCCCGGGCAGTCTTCGGCTTGGAGGCATAGGTTCCGACTGGCCCGGTGGTCGGTGGCAAAACGCCGGATGGCGCCGCAGCGCAAGAGGAGGATGAACCCCAGTCAGCCAAACAACCTCAGGAAAGGTAATTCTAACCACCTCAATTTAGGCTTTTTCGCCGCTACGGCGGTTGACGTGGTTGTGGTTGAATCGCCCCGCAGTTTTCGCATCCGGTAACGGGTGCGAGAGGTGACCAAAGGGGCTCGTGTGCGCTTGGCTGGCCCGCTGTGCGCATGCGAGCCCTAACCTTTTCGGGTGTCAGGGAACAGGATCAAAAAAGAGGGCGCGGTGGGGGTCCGCGCCTTCTTTTGTAAACGACCCCTGGCTCAACGCACGCCGCCCATGCGGCGACGCACCCACGGAACAAGGGCGAGGAAGACCCCCGCGACGAGGAAGACCGCGAGCGATTGCTGGCCGAAGAATTTATCGAGATGCGAGGCGTCGCCCTCGCCGAAGGCTGAGGAAAGCACCCCGGCGAACTTGTTGCCGAACGCCGCACCGAGAAACCAGATGCCCATCATCGCGCCGACGAGGTGCCGGGGCGAGAGCTTGGTGAAGGTGCTGAGGCCGACCGGGCTGAGGCACATCTCGCCCACCGTCTGGAGGAAATACAGGCCGAAGAGCCAGAGCGGGCTGACCCGGCCCTCGATGGCCAGCTTGGCGGCCGGGATCATGAGGGAAAAGGCGAGCGCGAGGAAAAACAGACCGATGGTGAACTTCATCGGGCTCGACGGCTGCTTGTCGCCGAGTTTGGTCCAGAGGATCGCGAACACGGGCGCGAGGGCGATCACGAAGAAAGGGTTGGCCGCCTGATACCAGGAAGAAGGCACCTCGAAGCCGAGGATGTGCGTGGCGGTGAAGCGGTCGGCGAAGAGGTTGAGCGACGTGCCGGCCTGCTCGAACAGCGCCCAGAAGATGAAAGCCCCGATGAAAAAGAAGAAAATCGCCCCCAGCCGGCGCAGATCCTCCTCCTTGGAGTAACCGAACCAGAGCATGATCGTGATGGGGGCGAGGATGAAGAGGTAGCGCATCCAGGTGAACCCTTCGCGATCGGACAGCCATACGATGCCCCAGAGGCCGATCGCCCCCAGCAGCATGATGGCGGGTTTTTTCCAAAAACCGACCGCTCGGGCCGGCGGCGCGCCGACTTGCTTCAGCCCCTGGCCGAACATGACAAAAACGACCAAGCCGAGCGTCATGCCGATGCCGGCGGCCCCAAAGCCCCAATGCCACGAATGATCGGGGTTGAAGCCCCACGAGGACAACATCGCCTTGAAACGGCTGTGTTGGGCGAGGAACCCGGTGATGATCGGCGCAATCATCGCCCCGAGGTTGATGCCCATGTAGAAAATCGAGAAACCCGCGTCGCGTCGCGTGTCACCCGGCGCATAAAGCTGGCCGACCATCGCGCTGATGTTCGGCTTGAGCAGGCCGGTGCCGATCACGACCAGCAGGAGGCCGAGGTAGAACGTCGCCTCGCTCGGAAAGGCCATCGAGAAGTGGCCGCAGGCGATGACGATGCCGCCGACCAGGACGGCCATGCGGGAACCGAGGATGTTGTCGGCGATGCTGCCGCCCGGAATGGACACCATGTAGACCGAGAACACATAGGTGCCGTAGATCAGGGAGGCCTTCTCGACCGTGTAGCCAAAGCCCGCGCTGGCGACAGGCAGGGTCATGAACAGCGTAAGCAGGGCGCGCATGCCGTAGTAGGAGAAGCGCTCCCACATCTCGGCGAAAAACAACGTGAACAGCGGACGCGGATGACCGAGGAACTCGCCGTGCGGCGAACCGGCCCCCGGGGCGGAGGGTTGATTCATGGCCGGCGATTCGGGCAATGTTTATGACAAAGCGCAAGCCCGGCCTCGGCGCCATCGTGGGGATGGACAAAATACGCCGAAGCCGCCAAGCAGGGCAGGCATGTCGCGCTTCAGCTTCATTTTTTGCCTCCCTGTCCCAAAGGATTGGCGATGAGCGGCCGGCGCAAATGGTGGTCGCGGCAGCCCGCCGGCCGCACGCAAATTAAGGAAACGGAAATACTGGCGGTGCGGGGCGTGGAGCCGCGCCGGACGAAAGTTTATCTGCCCCCGGGTTACGACATGACCCGCGCGCGGCCCTATCCGCTGCTGCTGGCGCTCGACGGCCAGACCATGCCGCAATGGCGGCTAAAAGAAACGCTGGATGAATTGGTCGGAGCGAATGAAATGGAACCGGTGGTGGTGGCGGCGGTGCCAGCCGCGGCGGAACGCATCGATGAATATGGCATGGCGGGCGGGCTGGATTTTGCGGGTCGCGGCCGGAAGGCGAAGGCGTTTCAGGATTTGCTGGCCGGCGAGGTTCTGCCCTGGGTGCGCGAGCACCATCACGTGTCGGCCGGCCCGGCGGGCACGGGAATTTTCGGGGCCTCAATGGGCGGGCTGTGCGCCTTTGACACGGCGTGGCGGCGGCCGCAGATTTTCGGCCTGGCGGGGATTTTCTCCGGCTCATTGTGGTGGCGGGCGGACAACTCCAGCCCGAGCGCGCAGCAGGCGAGCCGGTTGGTCCACCGGACGGTGCGGATGGCCGTGGGCCGGCCGGCCCTGCGGTTATGGTTTGAGGCCGGCACGCGCGACGAGAGCGCGGACCGGGACGGCGACGGGGTCATCGACGCCATCCAGGATACGCGGGAATTGATCGCCGAGCTGGAGGCGAAGGGTTTCCGGCGCGGAGTGGATCTGGTCTACCGCCAGATGGAGAACGGCGAGCACCATGAGGCCACCTGGGCCCGGGCCTTGCCGGAGTTTTTCCGCTGGGCGTTGCCGCCGCGCCGCAGTTAATATTTGGCGGGGTGTTCAGAACTCGACCCCAAACTTCAGGCGGAATTCGTTTCGGGTGAATTCGTCGAGCGCGAGGCCATGCTGTGTCACGGGCCAGCCCGTGAATTGGCGCAGCCAGGTCGCGGTGAACCACCAATGCCTGCGGCCATAGTGAAGGACGGGCCCGGCGTATCCGGCATGCGTCTCGGCATGATGGAGCTGCCAGCGGTCGAAGACCGCAACCCAGCGGTTCTCGACGCCCAAATACCAGTGGCGCATAAGGCGGAGGCTCGCGCCGTGCGAGAACTCGATCTTCAGCTCCCTTTCACTCGTGCCTTGTTCCCGCGCGAACTCGGGCTCTAGGGCAAAGTTGGCGGTATAATTGCGCTTCTGGTCGGCACTCTCGAGCTGATAAAATAACTTGGCCTCGAGACCGAATTCATCGTGGCGTTCGCCCGAGATGCCGCTGCGCGCAGTATATTCCGGCTCAAGGTAAACGGCGAGGCCATAGCCATCGAGCTCGTGGTCGCGGAGCAAATATTTGTAGGCGACACGCACACCGGTGAATTGTGTTGCGCGGCGGTCGTCTAACCCGGGCACCCCGGAAATGTGGTAGTTGGCGGCGGTCAGGTAGAGCGAAATTTGGGATTTCTCAGTCAGGCCGCGCTCGAACTCGGCAAAGTAATCCGTAACCTGATAGGTGCCGCTGCCTTTGCCCGTGCGCCACGTGATCCAGTGGTAGGTTTCCCACTGTCCGGCAGGCACAATCTCGGTGTCCTCGGAGTAACCGAGCAGGTTTTCCTCGTCAGCGGGGAGGCGGCCGGCGGTGAAGGCGGCGAGGGCCGCGGCGATGATGAAGCGAAGGGGCGTTGGAATTTTCATGATGAGCTAATACAGTTGTTTTCCACCGGCGGACGCCGGCAGCTGGAGACGGGAACCTGCGGGGGTGCGCCGTTCACCGGCGTCAGTCCCTGCGTTCGGGGCGCGATTCACTCGCGGCACTCCGACCGGCGGCGCGGCATCACGCGCGTCTACCACCCGGGCAAGTGCCCGCAGAGTCCGCGACGTGGCCGGTGCCTGTCAAGCTGCGAAACGAAGGCGTGCGCGCCTAGTGGTTCACGAAAGCAACCTGCACACGCGCCCCACCGGGCAACGGTTGGAAGGCGGCAATGACCACCGCGACCAAGTTTTCGGCCCGCACCGGTTCCATGTCGTGAATGGGGTTGTTCAGGCCAGTGACGCGCCAGCCGTCGCGCGCCTTGGCGACCAGCACGTGGGCGACGACCTTCTGCGCCTTGCTGCGGTAGAGCGCGGTTTGTCCGCGCTCGATGGCTGCGTAGGGGAGCTGCTGCAAAACCAGGATGGTGCCGGGCGCGTAGAGCGGCTGCATGGACTGGCCGGAGCCGACGAGCACAAAGGCACCGGGAGTGAGTTCGGCGAGCTCGCTCGCGCGCTGCCACGCCTCGGTCTCGACCAAAGGCACCGGCCGCGGGGATTTTCCGGTGAAGACGCCGCGGATCCACGGATCATCGGTCTCGCGCGCGGCACAGACGAGACCGGACCACAGGAACAATCCCACCAAAGTCCATGGCACTCGTCGGAACATGCCTCCAGATTCTGCACGCGGCGGGCCAAGGCGAGCCGGAGATGCTAGTGTTCATTACCCAGCAGACTGGGGAGTATAACACTGATACCCCGCCAAAGATTTTTGGCTCCGGCTGCAGTGCGCAGCCATTGAGAAGCCCGGAAATTTGCAGGAAATTGCCGCGCCATGCTGCGGCAGGAGTCATAAAATATCGCGGGACAGCAGTTCGAACCCCAGAGCATATGGTAACAGGCATTGACCTGTGCAAGTAGCTGGTTTTTAAGGCATCTATGAAACAGCCGCTCAAAGTTGAGTTGGGTCCACGGAGTTACCCGATTCATTTTTCGCGCGAGACCGGGACCGCAATTCAAGAGCTGCAGGCTGAATTGAAGCGCGGCGGGCAGACCTCGGTCCTTTTGACCGATGGTGGGGTGGCTGGTGCGCAGAAGGAATTTCTGGCGGGGAATTTCGGCGCCATGGCGCGACTGGTCGTAAGTGCGGGCGAAAAGGCCAAGTCACTCGAAGCGTTTGGCCAGGTGCTGGACTTTCTCGCGGCCCAAAAAGTCACCCGTCAGGGCGTGCTGTGGGTTGTTGGCGGGGGTGTGACGGGTGATCTCGGCGGCTTCGCCGCCGCGACCTACTTGCGCGGCATTCAATACGTGCAGGTGCCGACCACATTACTGGCGATGGTGGACAGCGCGGTGGGCGGCAAAACCGGCCTGAACCTTTCCGCCGGGAAAAACCTGGTGGGCGCCTTCCATCATCCACGCGCGGTGTATGTCGCCACGGAATTTCTCCAGACGCTGCCCGCTCGGGAGTTTGCCGCCGGCATGGCCGAGGTGATCAAATACGGCCTGCTCGGCGATGCCGCACTTTTCGCCCAGCTGGAGACAGCACCGCTCAACGCCCAAAGCGCGGAACTGACGGCAGTCATCCGGCGCTGCTGCGAAATCAAGGCGGCACTGGTGAAGGCCGACGAACGCGAGACCGCAGCCGAGGGCGGCCGGGCGTTGCTGAACCTGGGGCACACGTTTGGACACGCCATCGAGCAAGTGACGGGCTACGCGGCCTATCTGCATGGCGAAGCGGTCGCCATCGGGCTCGTGGGTGCGGCCCGCCTGTCGCAGAAGCTGGGCTTGGTGCCGGCGGCCGATATTGCGCGGGTCGAGCGCACGCTGGCGACCCATCAACTGCCAGGGCGGTTGCGGGTGCCGCTGCCGGTGGGGGCATTACAGGCGGCAACAGCGCACGACAAAAAGAACCGGGCCGATGGGGCGCGCTTTGTGGTGCTGCCGGCCATCGGAGGGGCCGCGACCCGTTCCGGCATCCCGCCGAGCCTGGTCGAGACGGTCTGGCGCGAACTGGGCGCGACCTAAGATTTGGTGTGTAATCGCCGGGCAATTCACTAAGTTAATCGACCCATGTCAGCCATCGACGAAGGCATTGTGCGCGAGTATTTCGAGCAAAACGGATTTCTGGTCCGTCAGGTGCGCAAATACCAGGTGCAGGCGCGCCGCAAAACCGGCGACGAGGAGGTGGACCTGGTCGTCTACAACCCGTCCTACGCGCGCAATTCGCGCAAGCCCGACTTTTTTCTCTTCGCCAGCGAGCTGGCCTGCATCCACCGCGCCATCGTAGTGGTGAAGGGGTGGCACACAGGCCGCTTCACGCCGGCCATGCTGAAAAGCAGCCCGGAGATTTTCCGGTTCCTGGAGGAAAACGTGGTCAAGGAGGTCACGCGCTTCTTTCCCGTGGACGCCGAGGAGCCCGGCAATGCGGCCGATGTCACGAAAATCCTCGTGCTGCCCAGCCTGCCGACCGCCGAGCCTTTCCGCTCGCAAAGCGTGACCATGCTCAAGGAGCACGGCGTCGATGCCATCATCTCCTTCCGTTCCATGCTGCTCGACATCATAGACAGTGTCGAAATCAACAAGAGCTACGGCAAGTCTGACACGCTGCAGGTCATTCGCATCCTGAAAAACTATGACTTGTTAAAGGATGCACAGCTCGACCTCCTCGCCGAACGCGCCGCCCCGCCGCGTAAATCTCCGCCGAAGGCATGAGCATCCACCCGACCGCCATCATCGAGGACGGGGTCCAGCTTGGCGCGGGCTGCGTGATTCACGCCTACGCCATCATCAAGCGTCACTCGGTCCTCGGCACCGGCGTGGTGGTCCACTCCTTCGGGGTTATCGGCGGTGATCCCCAGTATCTCAAGTTCGACCCGGCGATCGTTTCCGGGGTGCGGATCGGCGCCGGCACGGTGATCCGCGAATACGTGACCATCAGCCGCTCCATCCATCCCGGCCAGGCCACGATCGTGGGCGCCCGTTGTTTCCTGATGGCCAGCTCCCACGTTGGCCACGACAGCGCGGTGGCCGACGACGTCGTGCTCGCGAACAATGTCATGCTGGCCGGCCACGTGCACGTGGGCAGCCACACCTTCCTTGGCGGCGGAGCCGGCTTCCACCAATTCTGCCGCATTGGCGAGGGCGTCATGGTCAGCGGGCTGGCCCGCATTGCGCTGGATATTCCGCCCTTCGTGATCGCCGCCGAGCGCAACGAGGTCATCGGGCTCAATCTCATCGGCCTCAAACGCCGCGGCCTGGGGCGCGAGGCCATTGGCGAGATCAAGGACGCCTTTCGCGCCGTTTATTTCACCGCGGGCAACATTCGCGAGGTCGCCCGATCGGCCTTGGCGGGCGGCGCGTTCAAAACCGCCGAGGCCCGGCAGTTCCTGACCTTCTTCACCGAGGGGAAACGGGGTTTTGCGCGCGCGCGCCGCGATGCAATGGCGGGAGACGGCGATGGCGGCTAAACTTGCATTCACTTGCGGCGACCCGGCCGGCATCGGCCCGGAGATCATCGCGACCTGGCTCTCCACCCATCCGGCGGAGGCAGGTAACGTGGCCGTCATCGGTCCGGCCCGCTGGCTGGAAACCCTGCCCGCAGCGGCAACCAAGATTCCAGTGGGGCTTGAGGAATTTGCGGCAACGCCGGGCCAACCCGAAGGAGAGGGTGCCCTGGTCGCGTGGGCCGCCCTGGAGCGCGCGGCGGCCAGCTGCAAAGCGGGTGAATTTTCCGGCGTGGTCACCGGTCCGGTCAGCAAGGAGCAGCTCGCGAAGATCGGCTACGCTTTTTCCGGGCAGACGGAATTTTTCGCCGCCCGCTGGGGAGGCGACCCGATCATGGCTTTCTGCGGCGGCAAGCTGCGTCTGGTTCTCGCGACCAGGCATGTGCCATTGCACCAAGTCGCGCGCCTGCTCGGGCCGCATCTGTTGCATCGCACGGTGGCGGCGGCCGACACGCTCGCGCGGATCGAGGGCGTCGCCCAACCGCGCATCGGGGTGTGCGGGCTCAATCCGCACGCCGGCGAGGGCGGGCTGCTCGGTTACGAGGAGCGCGATTTGCTCAATCCGACGCTTGAGCACCTCCGCGCGGAGTTTCCCGGACTATCTCTCTGCCAGCCCGGCGACACGCTCTTCGCGCGAGCATTGCGCGGCGAGTTCGACGTGGTCGTTGCGCTTTACCACGACCAAGGGCTGGCGCCGCTCAAGGTGATTGATTTTGACGAGGCGGTGAATGTCACGCTCGGCCTGCCGTTCGTTCGCACCAGCGCCGATCATGGCACGGCCTTTGGCCTGGCGGGGCAGGGGAAGGCGAGCCCGCGCAGCTTCACCAACGCGGTCACGGTGGCGCAGCGCTTGATAAAATCCCGTTCCGGAGCATGACTGTCACCGTGTCCACCACTGCCACCAGCTCCACGCTCCCGGAAGGGGTGCGCGAGGGGAACGAAAACCTCGTGCGCCTGACCGCCGAAGCGGGGGCCAAGGTTGCCGCGCTGATCGCGCGCGACCAGCAGGGCGAATACCTCCGCATCGCCATCACCGGCGGCGGCTGCAACGGCCTCAGCTACAAGCTGAAATTTGCCCCCGAGGCACGCCGGGGCGACATCCTCGTCCGCTCGGCGGGCGTGCCGGTGGTGGTGGATCCCAAGACGGCACTCTACCTGAAGGGCACGCTGCTCGATTACTCGGACCGGATGGTCGCCGGCGGCTTCAAATTCTCCAATCCCAACGCCAAGGCCAGTTGTTCCTGCGGGGAAAGCTTTAGTGTATGAGGAGACTATAGTCGGACGGACGGATGTGCCGGCAACTGGTTGCTCCTGCGGCGGGAGTTTCAGCGTCTGATCCGGCGGTTTTCCCCTCTGAATAATAGGTGTTGTCATCACCGCCGTAAGAGGCAAAAACAGCCCCCCGACCTAACTGATCAGCAATCCTTCCCACCTGAATGGCACTACCTTCCTCTTCGCCCGGCGGCCGCCCCCCGTATAACCGCGACCCGCGTCGCAACAACGATCCCTTCGCCGCCATCCGCCGCAACATGCGGATCAAGTCGCCCCAGGTCCGCGTCATCAGTCCCGAAGGCCGCCAGCTCGGCATCATGGACACCCAGAAGGCCATCGCGCTTGCCCTGCAGTTCAACCTCGACCTGGTGGAGGTCGCCGCCACCGCCACGCCGCCGGTCTGCCGCATCATGGATTTCGGCAAATATGTCTACGAGGAGCAGAAGAAGCACGCGCACAGCAAGCCCGCCGCCGGCAAGATCAAGGAGATCGAGTTCACCGTCCGCATCGAGCAGCACGACTTCATCACCAAGGTCCGCCACGCCGAGGAGTTCCTCGACCACGGCAACAAGGTTAAACTCCGCCTCAAGTTCCGCGGCCGCGAGATGGCCCACACCGAGATGGGGTTCGAGGTCATGAACCGCGCACTCAAGGAGCTGGAGACCATGGGCCACCCCGACGCCCCGCCCAAGCTGAACGGCAAGCAGATCAACACCATGCTCTCGCCGCTGCCGGTCAACAAGCGCAAGCCCAAGTTCCACACCCGCGAGCACGCCCCGGCCCAGCCGCCCGCCGCGGGCTGAACGCCCCGATGCCATGGCGCGGCTCCCCGCACGCTGCCTGCTGTTAGCCTGCGCCACCCTGACGGCGTGCACCGCGCCGGCGCAACCTCCGCCCGCTCCGGTTGCTCCGCCACCCGCGGCCAAGACGGAGGCGGCGCCGATTCGCGCCGCGCCCACGCGCCCCATTCAACTCTGGCCCTTCGCCCGGCTGCGCGGCACGGATTATGTCTCGGTGAGGGACCTGGCCGAGCGCTTCGGCCTGAAACCAGCCTGGACGAAACCCAATCAGGTGATGACCCTCAACGAGCCGCACGGTGTCCGCTTCACGTTCGAAAACAGCCAGCGGGATTTCCATTTCGACGGCCTCCGGATTTTCCTGGGTGAACCGGTGCTCATCCACAAGGACAGCCTCTGGGTCAGCAAGCTCGACGTCATCAAGATTGTCGCGCCGCTGTTCCGGCCGGCCGACCACGCGGCCTTTTTGCCGGCCGCACCGCCGAAGCTCATCGTGCTCGATCCCGGCCATGGCGGCACCGACCCGGGCACGGAAAACAAAAAACTGGGAGTGAACGAAAAGACGTTCACCCTGGATGTGGCCTTCCGGGTGAAGAAAATCCTCGAGGGCGCGGGCTATCGCGTGCTCGTGACCCGGGACAAGGACGTCCGTTTCTCCAACAGCCCCACCATCGACCTGCCGCTCCGCGCCGATTTTGCCAACAAGTTTGGCGCCGACCTGTTCGTCAGCATCCATTTCAACAACGCCCCTGAGACCATCACCGGGGTGGAGACCTACGCCATCCCGTCGCAATTCATGCTCTCCACAGCGGAGACCAAGCCCGACAATCTCACGGCCACGGCGCTGCCCGGCAACCGGCAGGACTACGCCAATCTCCTGCTGGGCTACGAAATCCACCGTGCCATGCTCGCCGGGCTCAAGACGCCCGATCGCGGTTACAAGCGCGCGCGCTGGGCTGTCCTGCGACCGCTCAACTGTCCCGGCGTGCTCGTCGAGTGCGCCTACCTCTCCAATGACGCCGAGGCGCGTCGCGTCGCCACCCCCGAGTTCCGCCAGCAGATTGCCGAGGCCTTGGCCGCCGGCATCCAGGGCTACGCCGCCATACTCGCGGCATTGCGTCCCGTCCCGCCACCGGCTACATCCCAGACTTCCCCATGAAAACACCGTCATTCCGCCACCGTCTCCTCTGGCCCCTCGTCCTGCTCGCCGCCGTTGCCGTCCAGGGTTGGGACTACGAGGGCCACCGCATGGTCAACCAGCTGGCGCTGGCCGCGCTGCCGGCGGATTTTCCCGCGTTTGTGCGCGAGCCTGCCAATGCCGGTCGCATCGCCTTCCTCGCCGGTGAACCCGACCGCTGGCGCAACGTGCCGGATCTAATTTTGAAACAAACGGGTGGCAGCTGGACCGACCATTTTCTCGATGTCGAGCAGCTGTCGGCCGCGGGGCTTGACCCCGCGAAGGTGCCTTCCTTTCGCTACGATTTCATCCTCCAGTTTGCCGCCGGCCGCGCCACGCACGTGGAGAATTTTCCCGCCATCGATCCCACGAAGGACGCCGATCACACGCACGAATGGCCCGGCTTCGCGCCGTGGGCCATCACTGAGTATTACGTCAAGTTGAAGTCGGGTTTTTCCTATCTGAAGGTCCTGGAGGAGCTGGGCACGCCCGAGGAGATCGCCAACGCCCGGGCCAACATCCTCTATGTCATGGGCGTGATGGGTCACTATGTCGGCGACTGCGCGCAACCGCTGCACACCACCGTGCACCACAACGGCTGGGTGGGCGCCAACCCGAACGGCTACACCGTGTGGTCGGGCTTCCACAGCTGGATCGACGGCGGCTTCATCGCCAAGGCCGGGATCAATCTCGCCGGTGTCGCCCCGGGGGTCGTGCCCGCCCAGCCCTTGGCGCTGCCGGCGCAGCCGGACGGCCGCGACCCGATGTTCGTCGCGGTCATGAATTACCTCATCGAGCAGAACAAACTCGTCGAGCCGCTCTATGCGCTGGAGAAGAAGGGCGTGTTCAAGGCTGAAATCGCGGCGAACAGCACCGAGGCGCAGGAATTCATCAAGGCCCGGTTGCTTACCGGCGGTGAAATGCTCGGCGCCATCTGGCTGACAGCCTGGAAGCAGGCGGTACCCGACACCTATCTGCGCGCCTCGCTGCTAAAGCGGCAGACCGCGACAACCCCGGCGAAGATCACGCCATGAACCTCGTCACACTCGGCTGGATCGCCCTGGGCGGTGCGCTCGGCTCGGTGGCCCGGGCTTTGGTCGGCCTGTCGATCCCGGGGCGCTTCCCTTGGGCGACCCTCGTGGTGAATGTCACGGGTTCCCTGCTTATAGGCTGGCTGATGGCCCGCCTGGGTTCGGCCGAGACCGCCTCCGCCTCCTCGCTCCGCAGTTTTCTCGTGGCCGGATTCTGCGGCGGCTTCACCACTTTTTCGGCCTTCAGCTGGCAGACACTTGAGCAGATGATGAAGGGCCAATGGGCCGCCGCCATCACCAACGTGCTGCTGTCCGTCGTCCTCTGCCTGCTGGCTGCGTGGCTCGGCTTCCGGCTGGGCCGCGCATGAAACGGCACCTCCTCGCGTTTGGTCTGCTTTGCTGGACCGGCGGGCTCGCGGCCGCGGACCTGTCGGCCGCAGGCCCGGCGAAGACTGAGGAACTGGCGGCGCGCGTCGTCATCCTCGCCAACTCCCGTCAACCCGAGTCGGTCCGGCTCGCCGGGTTCTACGCGGAGAAGCGCGGCGTGCCCGCCGCCAATATCGTGGCGCTGCCAATGCCCGAGGCCGAGAGCATCACCTGGCGCGAGTTCATCGACCAGGTTTACCAGCCCCTGCAGGACGAGCTGTATCGCCGCGGCTGGATTGAGGGCACGGCCACGAGCCTGCTCGACCTGCTCGGCCGCAAGCGCTACGCCCTGACCGGCCACCGCCTGTCCTACCTGGTCGTCTGCCGCGGCGTGCCGTTGCGGATCTACAACGATCCCACGCTGCTCGACGAACCGGCCGCAAAGAAAGTCGCCGCCCAGTTCAACAAGAACGAGGCCGCGGTTGACGCGGAGCTGAGCCTGCTGGCCCAAAGCGGCTACGAGATCACCGCGATGGTCGCGAATCCGCTGTTCGCCAATGAGCGGCCGTCCTCGCTCGACACCGAGATGGTGGTGAAGGTCTCGCGGCTCGACGGGCCGACCTGGGAGAGCACGCGGCGGCTCGTCACCTCGGCGCTGGAGGGGGAGCGGACGGGCTTGCTGGGGCGCTACTACGTCGACCTCAAGGGCCCGCATGCGGACGGAGACCATTGGCTCGAGTCGGTGCAGGCCCAGTTGCAGGCCCTGGGCTTCGACGGCGATGTCGAAGGCACCGGGGGAAACTTCGAGCCCGCCGCGCGCTTTGATGCGCCGGTGCTCTATTTCGGCTGGTATCGCGGTGATCTCGCCGGGCCGTTCGCTGCCGCCGGCTTCACTTTTCCCCCCGGGGCGGTGGCAGTCCATATCCACAGTTTCTCCGCTCAAACGCTCCACTCCGAGGTTCAGGGGTGGTGCGGGCCGTTGGTGGCGCGCGGGGTGGCCGCGACGGTGGGCAATGTGTTTGAACCCTACCTGCAGCTTACGCACCGGCCCAACCTCCTGCTGCGCGCCCTGAGCCAGGGCAAAACCTTCGGCGATGCCGCCTATTACGCGCTGCCGGCGCTGAGCTGGCAGGCGGTGGCCGTCGGTGATCCGCTCTACCGCCCGTTCAAGGTTTCATTGGAGGAACAGGAGCGGTCGGCCGCCCGGCTGCCGTCCGCGCTGGCGCCCTACGCGGTCATTCGCCGCGCCAATCTGCTCCTGCGCAAGGGTCAGAACGCCGAGGCGCTCGCCGTGCTGCGGGCGGGAATGAGGCAGCAGCCGAGCCTGGCGCTGGGACTCTCGCTCGCGAAACACTTGCTGGCCGGAAATGATCCCCCGGCCGCCGTGAACGCGCTCGGGTTTGCGCCCTTGCTGAATCAATTCCGGCCGGAGGACTGGCCGCTGGCGCGAGAGGCCGCCGCACTGCTCGCCGCGCAAGGCGCGCGGCCGGCCGCGTTGCAGGTTTATGCAACGCTGGCCCGGGCCCAGGCGCCGACGCCCGACGCGCACAAGGCGCTGCTCATCGAGGCACGCAACACCGCCGATGCGGCGGGCAACCTGCCGCTCTCGCTCGACTTTGCCCGGCAGCTCAATGACCTGAGCGCGCCGCCCGCAAAATGAGTGTTTTTTGTAGGAGCCTGCTTGCAGGCGATAATTCTACATCGCGTGCGAGCACGCTCCTACAACCAAGGTCAACTTATCGTCAGAGCTTCTCGACGATCTTGTCGGCCAGCCCGTAGGTGATGGCTTCCCCGGCGTTCAGGTAGAAGTCGCGGTCGGAGTCTTTCGCGACCTTTTCCAGTGACTGGCCGGAGGCCGTGGCGAGGATCTGGTTCAACTCCGTGCGCAGCTTCTCCATTTCCTTCGCCTGAATGTTGATGTCGGAGGCGGGGCCGACCATCCGGCCGGTGATCAGGGGCTGGTGAATGAGCACGCGGGCGTGCGGGAAGATCAGGCGGCGGCCTTTCCTGGCCGCGCAGAGCAGGATCGAGCCCATCGAGGCCGCCATGCCGGTGACCACGATCGTGACGGGCGAGGTGATGAGCTTGATGGTGTCGTAAACCGCCATGCCGGCCGTGATGGAGCCGCCGGGTGTGTTCATGTAGAAGGTGATCTCCTTGCCCGGCCCGGTGGTCTCGAGGTAGAGCAGTTTTTCCGTCAGATCCTTGGCGGTCACGTCGGTCACCTCGCCCCACAGGAAAATCTTTCGCTGCTCCAGGAATTTTTTCTGGATCATGGCGCCGACCGGCGTGGGGGTGGGCTTGGCGGCGGCCTCCTCGCGCTCGTCGTCCTCCTCCTCCTCGAGGCGGGGGGCGGCCGGGTTCTGGTATTTGCGGGTAAGATTGTGGGCGGACATAGAGCCGAAACGTGCACCGGTTGGCCGGTTTTGCGAGTAGTTTTTGTTCACCGGGGGTTGCCTCCGTCCGTCCGGCCCGCCAGCCTTTCCGCCTGTGAAGACCCGTGTGCAACGCCTTTCCGGCCAGATCGTTGATCTGCAGCGCCGGCGGATCTTTCCCGGGGTGGTGGAGTGGAGCGGCGGGCGGATCCGGCGCATCGCCGCGGATTCCGGCGTGCGTGAAAAACGCTTCATCGCGCCGGGGTTCGTCGACGCGCACGTCCACGTCGAGAGTTCCCTGCTGCCACCCGCGGAGTTCGCCCGCTGGTGCGTCGTGCACGGCACCGTGGCGACCGTGTCCGACCCGCACGAGATCGCCAACGTCCTCGGCGTGGCCGGCGTGGACTACATGATTCGCGACGGCCGGCGCACGCCGTTCAAGTTCAACTTCGGCGCGCCCTCCTGCGTGCCCGCCACCACTTTCGAGACGGCCGGCGCCGCGCTCGACGCGAGGGCCGTGGCCCGGCTGCTGGCCCGGCCGGAGATAAAATATCTCAGCGAGGTGATGAATTTTCCCGGCGTGCTGGCGCGCGACCCGTCACTCATGGCGATGATCGCGGCGGCGAGAAAACTCGGCAAGGCCGTGGATGGTCACGCGCCCGGCCTGCGCGGCCCGGCCGCCGCGCGTTACGCCGCGGCGGGCATCACGACCGACCACGAGTGCTTTACGCTGCCGGAGGCGCAGGACAAGCTGAAGGCGCGGATGAAAATCCTCATCCGCGAGGGTTCGGCCGCCCGCAACTTCGCCGCGCTGGCGCCGCTCCTGAAAACCCACCCGGCCCGCTGCATGTTTTGTTGCGACGACCTGCACCCGGACCTGCTCATGATGCGGCACCTCGATGAGCATGTGCGGCGCGCGCTCCAGGGTGGCGCGAACAGATTTGACGTGCTGCGCTGCGCCTCGGTCAACCCGGTTGAGCACTACGGCCTGGACGTCGGGCTGCTGCGCGCCGGCGACCCGGCGGACTTCATCGTGTTCGAGGGCTGGAAAAACCTGAAAGTGCGCCGCACCTACCTGCGGGGCGAGCTGGTTGCCCGCGATGGCCGGAGTCTCCTGCCGCGCCAGCCGTCGCAGACGCCCAATGTCTTCCGGGCGCGAGCGCGACGAGTCGGAGATTTCCGCGTGCCGGCGGGACCCGGAGCGCTCAACGTCATCGCCGCCATCAACGGCCAGCTCATCACGCGCCATCTGCGCGCGGCCCCGTGCATCGTGCAGGGCAGCGTCGCGACCGACGTGAAGCGTGACATTCTGAAAATCGCCGTGGTCAACCGCTATGTCCCGCGCGCCCCGGTGGCCGTCGGCTTCATCCGGGGTTTCGGACTCAAGGCAGGCGCCATCGCCTCATCGGTTGCGCACGACTCGCATAATGTCGTGGCGGTCGGCGTGGACGACGCCTCGCTTTGCGCGGCGGTCAATCTCGTGATCAAGTCGCGCGGCGGCCTCAGCGTGGTGGGCCGCGGCCTGCGGGCGGTGCTGCCGCTGCCGATCGCCGGGCTGATGTCCGATCGCAACGGCCGCGCGGTGGCGCGGCGTTACACCACCCTCGACGCGCGGGCGAAAAAACTCGGCTCTAGGCTCGACGCACCCTTCATGACGCTGTCGTTCATGGCGTTGCTGGTCATCCCCGACCTGAAGCTCAGCGACCGCGGGCTGTTCTCGGCGCGACGCTGGAATTTCGCGCCGGTGCTGGAGTGACCCGCGGGTTTATTTCGCGGACTTCGCGTTCCAGATCTCGAGCATGTCGGGCGAGCCCTGGGCGCGGACGCCGTTGTCATTGAGAATGTCGTCCGTGGCCGCGAGGATCTCCTTGCGAACAAACACCGGTGACTCGCTGCCGCGGTGGTCGAACTCGAAGACGACGTATTCGTCCTTCAGGTCCCGCAGCACGGTGACGAGATGGGTGAGGCTCTTGATGGGTTTGCCATTGACGGAGGCGAGCACCCCGGCGGAGGGATTGCTGTAACCCTTGGCGAGCTTGTGGGGAAAAAACGGCGAGGCCACCACCACGAGTTCCTCGCCGTCAAAAGCCGGCCGATCGCCGCGCCGGGCCACCAGCGGGCTTTGGATGAAGCTGAAGGCGTTCATCATGCCGGCATTGTTGGTCAGGAAGGAGAGATAGGGGAGGGTGACCTTGGTGAAGACCAGCGGCCCGTAGACAAAATATGAGGGGTATTCGCCCTTGATGTCGGGGATCAGCAGCGGCCGGTCGGGCGCGACGGGCAGATCGAGCTTCATTTCCTTGCCGGCCCGGACGAGCGTCAGTGGCACCTTGCCGTTCTTGACGATCTTCTGGATCAGGTAGGTGTAGTGCACGCGGTTGGAGCCGAGCTTGATCATCCCCTGGTCGTCGATCGGGGTGTCGCCGATCCGCGTGATGACGTCCCATTGCTTGAGCGGATACTTGGGATCGGGGCTGTCGGGCCGGTGAATCACGATGCCCTCGGTGGCCTTGTCGAGCTTGAGGTAGGCGCGCAGGGCCTGGTTCTCCAGGGTCTGGCGCTCGTCGAACATGGCCGGCTTGCCGTCGTAATGGCCGTCGGCGATGTCGGCGAGGAAGAGCTCGATCTCCTCGTTGGGGATGATGTAGCCGATGTTGTCGCCGCCGCCCAGCCGGCTGAAGGCCACGCCGATCATCCTGTCGCTGACGAACGCCGGGCCGCCGCTGTTGCCAGGGTTGATGGCGGCGTCGATCTGGATGCGCAGGCCGGAGACGGGGTAATTGTAGGAGGTGAACTCGATGCGGGAGACGATGCCCTTGGTGATGGACAGCGTGGTGCCGCCGGTGGGGAAGCCGTAGGCGAGGACGGTGTCCTTGATTTCGGGCAGGATGCCCGCGCGGGGCACCGGGGCGTGGGTGTCGAAGAACGTTTCGTCGTCAAGCTTGAGCACGGCCAGGTCGATGCCCGGCGCGATGGCGACGACCGTCGCGGAGAGCTTGTCGCCGGCCTGGTTGGCCTGGATGAGGATCTGGCTCGCGTAGAGCACCACATGGGCGTTGGTGAGGATGCGCTTGCCCTCGATGACCACGCCGGAGCCGGTGTATTCGGCCGGGGCCTGCTTGGTCCACGGCCGGTAGGGATCGGGGTAGCGCACGGTGGAGAAGATTTTCACCACGGAGTTCTCCACGATGCCGGGCTTGGCCGCGGTTTCCGTCGCGGGCGGGGCGGAGGGTGTGGTGGCCGGCGCCTGGGCGGTGAGCCGGCTGGCGACGCAAAGGGTGGCGAGCAACAGCGCGGCAGGCGCGCGAAAGGGGCGGGTGGGGTAGGTCATGCGCACGGCAAGAGCTACGCAAGCCGCGGCAGCGGGCAAGTCTGGATTGCGCCGCGCCCGGGCCGGACGTGCCTAATACCGCACCTTGTCCGTCTTCTTGGCCCAGGCGTTGAACGTTGCCTGCGCGGCGTCGCGCAGCAGCGGGCTCATCTTGATGGCGCGCTTGTCCGGCGGCAGCGGCACCTGCTGGTAGATGAAATCGTCGTCGAAGCCGATGGCCGCGGCATCTCCGCGGGTGTTGCCGTAATAGACCGTCGGGATGCGCGCCCAGTAGATGGCGGACAGACACATCGGGCACGGTTCGCAACTGGTGTAGAGTTCGCAATCCGCCAACTGGAAGGTCTCGAGGTTGGCGCAGGCGTCGCGGACGGCGACCACCTCGGCGTGCGCGGTCGGGTCGTTGGTCGACGTCACCCGGTTGTGGCCGCGGCCGACGATCCGGCCCGCCTGGACGATGACGCAGCCGAACGGGCCGCCGCGGCCGGACGTCATGCCGTCCTCGGCGAGCTTGATGGCTTCCTGCATGAAAGTTTCGTGACTCATGTTGGCCGGGCTGATGGGCCCGGCTCCAGCAATAGTATGGTGCTGACAGGTGACAACGAGTAACTTAGTTTTCGCGGCTCAGACATGAAATACCCCACGATTGAGGGCCTGGAGATCCGCGGGCCCATGAACCCCGGTTATGCGGATGTCCTCACACCGGACGCCTGTCGTTTCCTCGCCGGCTTGGTGGAGAAATTCCAGCCGCGCCGCGCCGAACTGCTCGCCAGGCGCGTCGAACGCCAGCGCGCCATCGACGTCGGGCAGATGCCGGACTTCCTCCCCGAGACCGCCGCCATCCGCAGCGGCGACTGGCGCGTGCCGCCACCTCCGCCCGACCTGCTCGACCGCCGCACGGAGATTACCGGGCCCGTTGACCGCAAGATGGCCATCAACGCCCTCAACTCCGGCGCGCAATGCTGGATGGCTGACTTCGAGGACGCCAACTCGCCGACCTGGGAAAACGTCATGGAGGGGCAGGTCAACATGCGCGACGCCGCCCGTCGCACGCTCGCCTACACCAGCCCCGAGGGGAAGAAATACGCGCTCAAGGAAAAGATCGCCGTTATCGTCGCCCGCCCGCGCGGCTGGCACATGGAAGAGAAGCACATTCTGTTCAAGGGACAGCGCATCTCCGCCTCGCTCTGCGACTGGGGCCTCTACTTCTTCCACAACGCCAAGGCGCTGATCGCTCGCGGTTCCGGTCCCTACTTCTACCTGCCGAAGATGGAGAGTCACCTCGAGGCGCGCCTGTGGAACGACGTGTTCACCATGGCGCAGGCCGAACTCGGCGTGGCGCAAGGCTCGATCAAGGCCACCTGCCTGATCGAAACCGTGCTCGCGGCATTCGAGATGGACGAGTTCCTGTGGGAGCTGAAGGAGCACTCCGCCGGGCTGAACATCGGGCGCTGGGACTACATCTTCTCCTGCATCAAGAAGTTCCGCTCCAACCGGGATTTCTGCCTCGCCGATCGCTCGCAGGTGACGATGACTTCGCCGTTCATGCGCGCGTATGCGCTCGCACTGGTCAAGACCTGCCATCGCCGCGGCGCGCCGGCGATGGGCGGCATGGCCGCCCAGATTCCGATCAAGAACGACCCGGTCGCGAACCAGGCGGCGCTCGACAAGGTGCGCGCCGACAAGCTGCGCGAGGTGACCGACGGCTGCGACGGCACGTGGGTTGCGCATCCGGGCCTGGTGCCGATCGCGAAGCAGGTGTTCGACCAGCACATGCCGCAGCCGAACCAGTACGGCAAGCAGCGCCCCGATGTGCAGGTCTCGGCGAAGGATCTGCTCGACTTCCAGCCGGAAAAGCCGATCACCGAGGCCGGGCTGCGCAACAATATCTCGGTCGGCATCCAGTACCTCGGCGCATGGCTTGCCGGCAACGGCTGCGTTCCGGTGTTCAACCTGATGGAGGACGCGGCCACCGCCGAGATCTCGCGATCGCAGATCTGGCAGTGGATGCGCAGCGACAAGGGCAGGCTCGACGACGGCCGCAAGATCACCAGGGAACTGTTCCGGCAGCTGCTCGCGGACGAACTGCCGAAGGTCCGGGTGCATCTGGGCGACGCCGCCTACCGCGCCGGGAAGTATGAAGAGGGCGCGAAGCTGTTCGAGCGCATCACCACCGACGACGTGTATGTCGAGTTCCTCACGCTGCCGGCGTACGCGCTGATCGACTGAACGGAGAAGAAGATGATCGACCTGCA
>JAYUGX010000012.1:0-6010 GCA_043738215.1 Lacunisphaera sp. | reverse complement strand
TCATCGCCCACGAGATGGCGCACCAGTGGTTCGGCGACCTCGTCACCATGGCGTGGTGGGACAACCTCTGGCTCAACGAGGGCTTCGCCTCGTGGATGGGCACCAAGAGCTCCGCCGCCTTGAATCCCGACTGGCAGCTTTGGCTCCGCGCCAACACCAACAAGGAAAACGCGATGGCCCTCGACGCCCGCAAGACCACGCATCCCATCCAGCGCCCGATCGCCAACGAGAGCCAGGCCAACGACGCCTTTGACGTCATTTCCTACCAGAAGGGCCAGAGTTTCCTCCGCATGCTGGAAGGCTATCTCGGCGAGGACATCTTTCGCGCCGGCATCCGGCTCTACGTGAAACAGCACCAATACTCCAACTCCACCACCGCCAACCTGTGGGCCGCGCTCGGCGAGGCATCCGGCAAGCCCGTTGTCGCGCTGGCCGCCGGCTGGACGGAGCAGCCCGGCTTCCCTGTCATCCTCGTCTCCGGCACCGGCGAGGGCGCGAACCGCGCGCTCAAGCTGGAGCAGCTGCGTTTCACCCTCAACGACCCCGCGGCCGCGCCGATGATGTGGAAAGTTCCCGTCACCCTCGCGAACACCGCAAGCCTCGCCGCACCCTCCGTGGTCCTGCTCGAAAACCGCACCGCTATCGTCCCGTGGCCCGCCGGCGCCGGCACGCCCAAGGCCAATGTCGGCAACAACGGCTTCTACCGCGTGCTTTATGATGATGCGCTGACCGATGCGCTCCGCCGCCAAATCGCCACCCTGCCCGCGAGCGACCAGCTCAATCTTCTCGGCGACACCTGGGCGCTGGTCGAGGCCGGGCGCGTGCCCGCGGCCGCCTGGCTCGATCTCGTCGAGCAGCTGGGCGGCAGCCACAGCCAGCCCGTTGTCTCCCACATCCTCGCCCGGCTCCTGGCCATCGACCGGCTTCAACTCGACCAGCCCGGCCGCACGGCTTACCAATCCTGGATCGTGCGGCAGTTCGCCCCGCAACTCGCCCGCCTCGGCTGGTCGCCGGTGCCCGGCGAGTCGCCGCTTGATGCCTCGCTGCGCGCGCAACTGGTCACCACCTTGGGACAATGCGGCGATCCGGCCGTCATCGCCGAGTGCACGCGCCGCTTCGAAGCCTTCCTGAAGGATCCGGCCACGCTGCCGGGCGACCTGCGCGGCCCCGTGCTGGTGGTCGTCGGCCGCTTCGCGTCGCGCGAGACTTACGACCGGCTCCACGCGCTGGCCCGCGCCGCCCTGACGACCGAGGAAAAACGCCGCGCCTATGCCGCAATGCAGGTCGTGCAGGATCCCGTTCTCGTCCGTGAAACCCTCGCCCTCAGCCTCGGTCATGAAATGTCAGTCAGTGAATCCACCCGCAACCTCGCCCAGATCGCCACGGAGGGCGATCACCCCGACCTCTCCTGGGATTTTGCGCGGCAGAACTTCGATTACCTGATTAAGCAGACCACCTTCTTTGGCCGGAACGTTTACCTGCCCCGCCTCGTGGCCGGGTTCAACGATGCCGCCCGGGCCGACGAGCTCGAGGATTTCGTCCGGAAAAATCTCCCCGTCGACGCGTTCGCCGAAACAGCCAAGGCCGCCGACCTCATCCGTCACGTGGCGGTCGTGAAAAAACGTGAGCTGCCGGGCATCGATGCCTGGGTGAAGGCCCGGGTGCAGTTAAAGGATTGAGCCGGCCGGGCCTGTGCCGGCCGGGGCCCCGGCAGACACGCAACTGTGTTGCCCGGTCATTCGCGACGGTGTGTGCCCGGGGGATTTGTTTCCGGCCGGGTGGCGGTTACGCTTGGGGGTAACCACCAACCGCCATGAGCACCTCCTGCCAGGTTTCCCCCACCCCGCTGCCCACGGCCCCGGCCGCCGGAAATCCGCTTTCCTCCCGCTGGCCTTTCACGCGCCTGCAACAGCTGGTCGCCAGTGCCCGATTTGTCTCGGTTGACCTGGCCGACAATATTTTGGTGCCTCCTGCCGCGAAGGTGGACGTCGGGCCGCTGCCGCCCGCCAACCGGCCAGAGAGCGCCCGGCTGATGTCGTGGCGGTTCGACTGACTCAGTTGTTCGGGATGAAGCCCTGCGGCTTCGGGTTGAGGAATTGCTTCGCGAAGAACGGCATGAACTGGGCGATGCCCAGCACGCCGAGGATGAAAAGATCCTCACGATACGGCCCGCCGAGAAAAATGCCGAGAATGCCGCATCCTTCAGCCAAGGCCAGGCCGGTAACGAACATCGGGAAGGCCAGCTTGATGTCGGTGAAACGCGGCAGCACCAGCCAGCGGATGACTATGCTCACAAACAGCGGCACAACGCCGGAAAGATTCACCAGCAAATCACCGACTGCGGCCGGCTTCACCGGACCACGTCCGAGGAAAGCGTAAACCACCATCAGCCCGACGAGAATCGAAACCCAAATGATCCACCAGACCAGCAGTTGCGCCCTGATGCGCTGGGCATCCGGTCCGGGAATCATGCTCAGGCTCCGATGGGGTGCCACGTGGTCTTGAACTCGAGCGTATCGCGCAGCTCGTAGAGGCTCTGCGCCTTTTCCGCGAACCAGTCGACCGGTTCCTCGGTCTTCGAGAGTTTCACCCGTTTCACGCTGTCGGCGGCGCCGAGCTTGAGGGTCTTGCGTTCCTCGGCATTCGCCACGCCGGCGATGGCGCGCAGGTGCGTGTGCGTGGCGAAGGTCGGCACCAGCTCCTTGCGGAAGCCGGTGAGCAGGTTGACCACGCCGCCGGGCAGGTCGCTCGTGGCCAGCATCTCGCCGAGCACGATGGCGGGATGGGGCTGCGCGGTGGAGGCGAGCGCGACGACGGTGTTGCCACTTGTGATGACCGGCGCGATGAGCGAGACGAGCGCGAGCAGCGGCGCCTCCTCGGGCGCGAGCAGGCCGACGATGCCCATCGGCTCGGTGACCGTGAAGTTGAAGTGCGGTGAGGCCACGGGGTTCACGTTGCCGAGCACCTGCTCGTATTTGTCGGCCCAGCCCGCGTAGTAGATGAGCCGGTCGATGGTCGCGGTGATTTCCTTCGCTGCGGTCGATTTCGATGCGCCGCCGACCGCGAGCGCGTCGGCCATGTCTGCCTTGCGGGCCTCGAGCATCTCGCCGAGCCGGTAGATGATCTGACCGCGGTTGTAGGGTGTGCGTTTCGCCCAGCCGGGTCCGGCCTTGGCCGCCGCCTCGACGGCGTTGCGCAGGTCCTTGCGCGTGCACTGCGGGATGTTGGCGAAGAAATTGCCGGCGGCGTCCTTCAGCGGGAAGGTGCGGGCGCTCTCCGAGCGGATGAACGCGCCGCCAACGTAAACTTTGGGCGTCTTGGTGATGGGCAGGCGGGACATGGGGGGACTGGTTGAGTTTAAGCGAGGGCGGGCTCGCCTTGCAGGTAGGTTTTTTCCTTATAGCTCAGGGCAAAGAAGACAAAGATCAGGGAGGCGCCAATGGAGATGCCGGCATAGAAGTTGTAGTAGGCCGCACCGGTGAGCATCACCGTGCCGTCGGGCTTGGCGATGATCCAGTGCACCGCCGCCGCGAAGAGGTTGCCGCCCGAAATGGACAGAAGATAAAGCGCCTGCACGATGGACTTCATGTGGCGGGGAGACTGGGTGTAGGCGAACTCCAGCGCGGTGATCGAGGCCATCACCTCGCCGGCGGTGAGCAGCACATAAGCGGGCATCTGCCAGCCGATGCTCAGTTTCACGCCGGCCAGAATTTGCGTTTCAATCCAGGCGCTGACAAAAAAGGACAGCCCGATGGTGAAGATGCCGAGCCCGATCTTGCGCAGTGGCGTCAGTTTCCAGACCTTGTCGATCGCCGGGTAGATGAGGTATTGGAACAGCGGGATGAACGCCACGGTGAGCACGGCATTGACCACCTGGATCTGGGAGGAAAGCAGCTCGAAGCTGAAACCAAAAACGGAAACCCGCAGGTTCATCTTTTCGGCCTGCGCCACCCATTCGCTGCCGCTCTGGTCCCACAGTGCCCAGAACGCGATCATGAACATGAAGATCAGCGTCAGCCGGCCGAGGGCGATGAAGCCTTCGCGATTGAAGGTGTCGCGCAGGAAAGTCTTCCCGCCCGGCGGGATGTGCGCGAACTTGTAGCGCCCGCTCCAGAAAACAAACGTGGCCAGCAGCATCAGCACCGCGGGCAGCCCGAAGGCCGGCCCGGCGCCGTATTTCGCGAGCAGGATGGGAATGACGTAGATGGACACGGACGAGCCGGCGTTGACTGAAAAGTAGAACCAGCCGAAGGCCCGCGAAAGCAGGTGCTTGTTGTCCGAGCTGAACTGGTCGCCCACGTGGGACGAGACGCAGGGTTTGATGCCACCCGCGCCGATGGCGATCAGCGTGAGACCGACCGACAGGCCCGTGCGGGTGTGGTCGAGCGCGAGCACCACGCTGCCGAGGCAGTAGACCAGCGAGATCCAAAGGATGGTGCGGTATTTGCCCCAGAAGGCGTCGGACACGATCGCCCCGATGGTCGGGAAAAAGTAATTGGCCGACAGGAAGAGGTGATACCACTGGTTGGCCTCGTTCTCGGACATCGGGGCCGGCTGGCCCGAGCCATCGACCAGGTATTTGGTCATGAACACGAACAGGATGGCGCGCATCCCGTAGAAGTTGAACCGCTCGGCGGCCTCGTTGCCGACGATGTAAGGGATGCCCGGGGGCATCGTGCTCAACTTCTGCGGCGCGGTGAGATACGGTTGGGCGGGCATGGGGCGGCTCAGACGAGCTTGCAGTAGTCGAGCAGACCCTGGCGGCCGCCCTCGCGACCGAAACCGGATTCCTTGTAGCCGCCGAAGGGCGACGTGGGATCGAATTTGTTGTAGGTGTTGGCCCAGACCACGCCGGCCTTGAGCTCGATCGACATCTTCAGGATGCGCGAGCCCTTGTCGGTCCACACGCCGGCGCTGAGGCCGTAGGCGGTGTTGTTCGCCTTCTCCACGGCCTCGTCAACGGTGCGGAACGTCAGAACGCTGAGCACCGGGCCGAAGATTTCCTCGCGGGCGATGCGGTGGCTCATCGAGACACCGGAGAATACCGTCGGCCGGAAATAGTAGCCCTTCGCCGGCAGCTTGCACGCGGGCTGGAACATCGTGGCGCCCTCCTTGATCCCCACGCCGACCAGCCGCTCGATGGTGGCGAGCTGCTCCCTCGAGTTGATGGCGCCGATGTCGGTGTTCTTGTCGAGCGGGTCGCCGACCCGCAGCACCTTGATGCGATTCTTGAGCTTCGCGAGCACCTCGGCGGCAACCGTCTCCTGCACCAGCAGGCGCGAGCCGGCGCAGCAGACATGACCCTGGTTGAAGAAGATGCCGTTGACGATGCCCTCGACGGCCTGGTCGATCGGCGCGTCGTCGAACACGATGTTGGCCGCCTTGCCGCCAAGCTCCATGGTCATCTTCCTGTCGGTGCCGGCGAGCGAGCGCATGATGATCTTGCCCACCTCGGTCGAGCCGGTGAACGCCACCTTCGCGGCGATGGGGTGACCCATGACCGCTGCGCCCGTGTCGCCGAAGCCGGTGACGATGTTGACGACGCCCGCGGGCAGACCGGCGTCCTGCAAAAGCTCGGCGAGTTTCATCGCGGTGACGCTGGTTGTCTCCGCCGGCTTGATGACGATGCAGTTGCCCATCGCCAGCGCAGGGGCGAGCTTCCACGCCATCATGAGCAGCGGGAAATTCCACGGGATGACCTGGCCCACGACACCGAGCGGTGCGACCTTGCGGCCGGGCGCCACATAGTCGAGCTTGTCGGCCCAGCCGGCATGGTAGAAAAAATGCGCGGCGGCCATCGGCACGTCGAAGTCGCGCGACTCCTTGATGGGCTTGCCGCCGTCCATCGACTCGGCGACGGCAAACTCGCGGGCGCGGTCCTGCAGCAGGCGGGCAATGCGGAAGATGTATTTGGCGCGCTCGCGGCCGGACATCTTCCCCCACACGTTGTCGTGGGCCTTCTTCGCGGCCTGGTAGGCCGCGTCCACGTCGGCGGCATTGGCCTGGGCGA
>JAYUGX010000011.1:0-6049 GCA_043738215.1 Lacunisphaera sp. | reverse complement strand
GCAAGGACCTCCGCAAATATCTCCCGATCCTGGCCTCGGCCACCGCGGATTACATCGGCACGAACACCAAGGAACAGAAGCCCTTCAGGATCAAGGAGGACGACGAGGTCGTCGGCTTCATCAAGAAGGGCATGTAGTCCGGGGCCGCCTTAGAGCGCCCGGAGCTTGATATTGCGAAAGCTTGCGCCGTGTCCGGACAGCACGATGCGTCCGGAGTCCAGCCGGCCGTAGTCCCGCAGCGCCTTGTACCGGCTGCCCGCCACCGCCGCGCGCCAGTCGGGTGAATCGATTGCATAGGTCAGAATGCGGTCGCCGTTGATCAGGTGCTCCACCTGGTTGCCGAATACCATGATGCTGGCGCGATACCAGACGTCCGGCTGCAGCGTGATTTCCCGCCAGGGTTTGTTCAGCCCGCCGTTGCCGCCCATCTCCCCGCCGGCGAGTTGCATCACCAGGCCCGAGTCGCCGACCTCGGCGATGTCCTCGTCCGCCCGGTAAAATACCTCGGCGCTGCCGCCGGCGCTGACCTTCCAGTCGAACACAATTTCGAAATCCTTGAAATCCTCGGTGGTCGCGAGCGCGGTGCCGCCGCTGCAGCTCAGCGAGCCCTCGACGATCTGCCAGTTCGCCGGCACCTTGTTCTGCCGGTAGCCGCGCCAGTCGCTGAGCGACACCCCGTCGAACAGGAAACGCCAGCCCTGTGAGCGCTCCAGTGCAGTGATCTTCGGGACGTCCGCCGCGGCCGGCTGGCCCGCCAGTATCAGGCTGATCGCGCCCATGAGGACATTCCACACTTTCATGCTCCCAAGATGCCGCTGGGTCGCAAGAGGTCAACCCCCGCCTCCCTCTAAAGCCGGCTTGCGGTCGCGGTAATTTGGCGGGAATGATTGGGGTCACATGCTCCGCACACCTTTCCGCCAGCCGCTCGCGTTGCTTGGCTCTATTCTCCTGATTGCAACCGCCCCCGGACGCGCCGAGCCAGCGGTTACTTCGGCCTCTTTCCCTGTCAGCATTCAAGTGGACGCCGGAAAGGTTCTCGGTGAACTGAAACCCATCTGGCGTTACTTTGGCGCGGACGAGCCCAACTACGCCACGATGAAAGACGGCCAGAAGCTGCTGGCCCAGCTCGGTGCGCTCGCGCCACAGCAGGTTTATTTCCGCGCGCACAATCTCCTCTGCACCGGCGATGGCACGCCCGCCCTGAAGTGGGGCTCGACCAACGCCTACACCGAGGACGCCCGGGGCAAGCCCATCTATGACTGGCGCGGCATCGACCGCATCTTCGACAGCTACTTGCAACGCGGTGTCCGCCCGCTGGTGGAGATCGGCTTCATGCCCGAGGCCATGTCCACCCAGCCGGAACCCTACCGACACTCGTGGCGGCCCGGCCTGCCCTACAACAATATCTTCACAGGCTGGACCAAGCCGCCCAAGGACTATGCCAAGTGGGGCGAGCTCGCCTACCAGTGGGCGAGGCACAGCGTCGAGAAATACGGCGCGGCCGAGGTTGGCACCTGGTGGTGGGAGGTCTGGAACGAGGCCAATAACCAGCCCAACGGTTACTGGGGCGGCAGCGCTGAGGATTTCCGCAAGCTCCACGATTACGCCGTCGCTGGCGTCCGGCGCGCGCTGCCCACGGCCCGGGTCGGTGGTCCGCACACCGCCGGCGCCGGCGGCAAGTTCATGACGGACTTCCTCGAGCACTGCCTGCGCGGCACCAATTACGCGACCGGCCAGAAGGGCACGCCACTCGACTTCGTCGCCTTCCACGCGAAGGGCTCGCCCACGACCGTCGACGGCCACGTCCGCATGGGCATCAGCGCACAGTTGAGGACGATCGAGACTGCGTTCGCCACCATCGGCTCCTATCCCGAGTTGAAGGGCATCCCGGTCATCATCGGTGAATCAGATCCCGAGGGTTGCGCGGCGTGTCAGGGACCGCAGCTCGCCTACCGCAATGGCACGATGTATTCCAGCTACACCGCGGCGGTTTTCGCGCGGAAGCACGACCTCGCCGCGCAGCATGGCATCAATCTTGAAGGCGCCGTCACGTGGGCCTTCACCTTCGAGGATCAGGCCTACTTCGCCGGTTTCCGCCAGATCGCCAGCAACGGCCTGGCCATGCCCGTGCTCAATGTTTTCCGCATATATGCGCTGATGGGTCCCGAACGGCTCGCTGCCACCAGCTCGGCCGAGGTGCCGCTCGCCGATATCATCAACGAGGGCGTGCGCGGCGCGCCCGATGTGGGCGTGCTCGCTACGCGCGCCCCGCACCGGGTCGCCATCATGGTGTGGCATTACCACGACGACGATGTCGCCGGCCCCGACGCCGCGGTGGGCCTGGCCCTCGCCGGGCTGCCGGCGAACCTCACGAGCGCCCGGCTCACCACTTACTTGATCGATCAGCACCACAGCAACGCTTATGCCGGATGGCAGCGGATGGGCTCGCCGGTCGCACCCAATGCAGCCCAATACGCCGCGCTCGAGCAAGCCGGTGAACTGGCAAAACTCACCCCCGCCACTCTCCCGGTCGCCGCCGGCCGCACCACCCTTGAATTTCCCCTCCCGCGCCAGGCCGTGTCGCTGCTGGTCGTAGAGTGGGATTGAGGCGGTCGCAAAGCCGGCTTGCGAAATCCCGCGTTTGGGCGGATGGATGGGAGCGACATGCCCCGCATCCCGCTCGAAGACAATTTCACCGACGTCATCGGCAAGGCCCAGCGCGGTTGCAAGCTCAGCGACGCCGCGCTCGCAACCAAGGCGGGTCTCACCCGCGAGGATATTGACGCCATCAAGGGCGGTGAGGTCCGCGATCATGCCATCCGGGCCGTCGCCCACGTCCTCGGGCTCGGGGGCAACGCCCTCATGGCGCTCGCCCGGCGCGAATGGTATCCGGCGCAGGTGATTTTCCCGCGCGGCTTCGCCATGTTCAACACCGTCTACGAGGACATGACGGTCAACAGCTACCTCGTGTGGGACACGCGCAGCCGGCTGGCCGCGGCGTTCGACACCGGGTCCGACGCCCGTCCAATGCTCGACTTGATCGCCGCGGAAAAACTGACCCTGCATTATATTTTCCTCAGTCACACCCATGAGGACCACATCGCCGACCTCGACCGGCTGGCCGCCACCGGCGCGGAAGTGTGGGCCAGCGAACTCGAGCCCTGCGACCGGCCCGGGGCGAAAACCTTCCTGGAAAACGCGCATTTCCATCTCGGCGAACTCGCCCTCAAGACGCTTTTCACCTGGGGCCACTCACCCGGCCAGACTTCCTACTATATCACCGGGCTTGCGTGGCCGCTGGCCATCGTCGGCGATTCGCTCTTCGCCAGTTCAATGGGTGGCGGTCTCGTGTCCTACGAGGCCCAGTATCGCAACAACCGGCAGAAGCTGCTGAAGCTCCCGCTTGATACCGTCCTGGCCTGCGGCCACGGCCCCTTGACCACGGTCAAGCAGGAGAAGCAGCACAATCCATTCTTCGCGCGATGAGCGACAGCGCGCGTGATCCCTACGCCGCCCTGCGCCATGCGGGCTACCGGCATTTCCTGGCCGGAAATTTCCTGTCCAATGTCGGCCGGCAGGCCTTGAGCGTGGCGGCGGCCTGGCAGATCTACCAGTGGACCAATTCCGCCACGGCGCTCGGACTCGTCGGGCTTGTGAATGTCCTTCCCCTGCTCGCCCTGGTCCTGCCTGCCGGCGTGCTGGCCGACCGGCACGACCGGCGCCTCATCATCATGCGGACCATGCTGGTCTCGACCCTGCTCTCCATCGCCCTCGTCGCGATCAGCCACTACCACGCCGCGATTCCGCGGTTCGCCCTGCTGCAGGAGGCCAACGACTGGCTGCGCCGCATCGCGCTGGTATTCGAGCGGCACGTTGATCCCGCCGCGCTGCGCTTCGACCAGCCCGCGCTGCCCCTGCTCTACCTGGTCTTGTTCCTGCATGCGATTGTGCGCGTGCTGGGCGGACCATCTCGCGCCGCCATCGTGCCGCTGCTCATCCCGTCTTCCGCCCTCGGCAATGCCATCACCTGGTCCTCCAGCACCTTTGAGCTCTCCACGGTCGTCGGGCCCGCGCTCGGCGGCATGATCGTGGCTCTGACCGGCTACTCCGCCGTCTATGCGCTGGATGTGCTGTCGTCGCTCACCCTCTGCCTGTTGATGCTCGGCGTGAAAATAGCCCCGCCCGCGAAACCCAAGAACCGGCCGGCCGCCGGCATGCTGGCCGGCGTGGAATTCATGTGGCGCAACAAGCCCATCCTGGCGGCGATGTCGCTGGACCTCTTCGCCGTGGTGCTCGGCGGCGCCACGGCGCTGCTCCCGATCTACGCTGACAAGATCCTGCACGTGGGGCCGGCGGGGCTGGGCTGGCTGCGGGCCGCGCCCTCCGCCGGGGCTATCTGCATGGCCATGTTCACCGCCCACCGGCCGCACTCGCGCCGGCCCGGCCTGCTCATGCTCTGGTCGGTCGCGGGTTTCGGCGCCGCCATCGGGGTGTTCAGCTTCTCCACCGTTTTCTGGCTCTCGCTGCTGGCCCTGTTCGTCAGCGGAGCGTTCGACAACTACAGCGTCGTGGTGCGGCATTCGCTTATCCAGTTGATGACGCCCGATGCGCTCCGCGGCCGGGTGACGGCGGTCAACCAGCTCTTCATCGGCTCCTCGAATGAAATTTCCGCGCTGCGCGCCGGCCTGTCCGCCGCGCTGTTCGGTCCCGTCATGGCCGCCGGGGTCGGTGGGCTTGGCACCATGGCCGTGCCCGTAGTGGTCGCCCTGCTCGTGCCCTCGCTGAGAAACGTGCCGCCCCTGCACGAGGTGAAAACCGAGCCGGAGGAGCTGGAACAGAGCGTGGTTTGAGGGCCGGGAGCGCCCGAATATCAGTTCTTGCGGAACCGCATTTTTTGGCCCAATTTGCGCGCTCGTTTTGCTTCGGTGCGGTAGCCAAGTGGTAAGGCCGAGCTCTGCAAAAGCTCTATTCGGCGGTTCGATTCCGCCCCGCACCTCCAGCTCCAACCAGCTTAGCTGGTGGATTTTGGAAGCACTGGGTGCGAAGCGGACACCAAAACGGACACTCTTTTTTCTACTCTTGGAGAACTGAGCGTAATCGGAACTAACCCGCCGACTACCCGCTAACCCTGCGGAACCGTTTCCGGCTATCGTCGTGTTTGCACCGCCAAACATGAAAACCCGATTCCGCATCACCCGCCGAGGCAGCCGAGGGGACACGTTCTATTGCGTGGACGCCCAGACCAGGAAGCGCACCAGCCTGGGCACCTCCGACCTGAAAACCGCCCGGCGTATTGTTCAGGCGAAGAATGAGGCCGAGCAGCAGCCGGCGCTCAATCTCCAGCTGGCAAAAGCCTACTTGGCCGGCACGGACAGCGAGATTAACCGGCGCACCTGGCAGCAGGCCCTCGAAACGCTCACCCACCTTAAAAAAGGCAGTAACAAGGAACGCTGGGAACGGGCCGCAAAGGACAAGGCATTTATCCCTCTCTTGCCCCGCATCATCATCGAGACGCCCAATGAACTGCTTTTGAAAGTGCTGCAGGCGGGGACTGTTTCGACGAACAACTTCCTACGCCGGCTGCATAACTTCTGCGTGGACATGAATTGGCTGCCGTGGCCGCTGATTCCGAAACGGCAATGGCCGGTCATTCGGTTCAAAGACAAGCGAGCGGTTACCTGGGAGGAGCATTGCCGGATTATTGCCCGCGAGGGCAACGCCGAGCGGAAGGCATTCTATCAACTTGCTTGGCACCTGGGCGCGTCACAATCGGACTTGGCCCACCTGCAAGCCGAGGACGTGGACTGGTCAGCACGGATCATTTGTTTTGTTCGTATGAAAACGAAGTGGCGCGACCAGCAGCCGACGCAGATTCGTTTCGGCAAGGAGGTCGAGACCATCCTCGCCACCTTGCCCAAGGAGGGACCGCTATTCCCTTACCTGAAAGGCCGACTGCCGGGACACAGGGCCACAGAGTTCAAGCAGCGATGCGTTGGACTGGGGATTCATGGCGTGACCTTGCACAGCTACCGTTATGCTTGGGCGGAGC
>JAYUGX010000010.1:0-2445 GCA_043738215.1 Lacunisphaera sp. | reverse complement strand
CTGGGTGAGATGCGCGGGCAACTGGCCTGTCCCGACCCGGCGGGCGCCCGGCCCATGGTGCGGGTCGTATGGTATAAGGGCGGCCGCCTGCAAATCATGCAACAGGCCCAGGTGCCGGCCAACGGGCCCTTTCATTTTCGTGCTTGGTGCGGCGAGCCGGGAGGCTGGATTGGCATCCTGCTGGATCAGGGGGAAGGCGTAGCGTCCGCGCAGGTGACCGAAGCCAGGTTCACGCCCTAGGTCGCAGGCGAGGGCCTAGACGTGGGCGAGCACGGCCTCGTGCGCCAGCGCAACGTGAAAAGGCAGGACCTTGCGGTGGTCGTAGTAGCGCAGGGCCTTCGAGTAGGCGGCGGGCGTGAGTGACTTTCCGCTGCGCTCCTTGGCCAGGCAGGTGTGCATCATCCGCGAGAGTCCCTCCGCGTCGCCGGGCTTCACCAGATAGCCCTCCTGCCGTTGTCCGACCATGTCGGCGATCCCATGCACATCGGTGGTGACCATCGGAGTGCGGAAGACCATCGCCTCCATCACCACGCGGGGGAAAGACTCCTCATAGCTGGTGCACACGAACAGATCGGCCAGCAGGAAGAAATCAAACACCTCGCGGGTCTCCGGCACGAGCGTGACGTTGGCCAGGCCCAGCCGGGCGATGTCGCGATTGAGCAGGTCGAGGTAGATGCCAGGCCGGGCGCCGACCATCACAAAGCGGACCGGCGGGCCGCCGCGGTGCTGCCGGTTGAAATGCTCGATGGCGCGAATGAAGATGTGCTGGCCCTTCCGCTCGCAGACCGTGCCGATGTTGGCGATCACGACTTCCCCGTCCTTGAATCCATGCTGGCGACGCAATTCGGCGCGAGTGTGAGAGCGGCGGAATTCCTCCATCACCTCGAGCTGGATCCAGCTTGGCACCAGGCGGAAATTTCCGTGCCGGTTGTGATCCTCGTAGTAGGCCTGCGTGGCCCGGCAGAGGAAAAGCGCGCCCGTGGCCCGCGCGAAGGCCTCGCTGACGAGGTGGTGCAGGGTCAGTTTCAGCTTTAGTTCGAAGAACCGGAAGAGGGACGTGCTCTCGTGGATATAGAACAGCGACGGCTTGCCGGCGCGCCGCGCGAGGTGGACGCCCCAAAAGCTGAACAGCGTGTTGCAGACCACGAGGTCGATGTGCTCCCAGTCGATCTGGTGGGAGATATCCGCCACCCGGCCATGGAAAATCTCCTCGTCGTCAGCCAGGTAAACCGGCGCGGAGTCGATGAGCGTGATGTGCGCGCCCAGCGTCTCGTAGGCCGCGCGCAACGGGCCGTCCTGTGACGCCAGCACCTCCAGCCGGCAGCCGGCCTCCTTGGCCATGTAGGTCGCGTATTCCAGCAGGAACAATGGCGCACCCTCCAGGCTCAGGTTGTGGGTGAGCAGGAGCAGGCGCAGCGCTCCGACGCGGTTGGTGCGCGCGTGCTGCGCGCCACGGCATTGCAGGCGGCCGCCGGCCAGTGCCAGGTTCGGGCTGAGATAGGGGTCGCGATATGAGGGATAGCGCCGCACGAACGCGATGTGCTCGGCCTCGTCGAAGGTCACTCCGCGCGTCGCGCTGCCCCAGTGCATGAGCTTCGCCTGCGGGGTGTAGATGATGCGATGGCCCGCGGCGCGCACGCGCAGGCAGAAATCCACGTCGTTGTAGGCCACGCCAAAATCATTTTCGTCAAACCCGCCGAGCTCCCGGTAGACCGACGTGCGCGCCATCAGGCAGGCGCCGGTTACCGCGGACACCTCTCTCGCCGCTGCGTGCCACTCGACTTCCGGCACGCTGCGCTCGTCGACCTTGGTGTAGGGCGTGTCGGCCAGCCCGCCGTGCGGCCCGATGATGATGCCGGTGTGGTTGAGCGTCCGATCGGGATAGATCAGTTTCGTGCCGACCACGCCGACGTCGGGTTGCGTGAACCAGCCGGCCATCTCCGCCAGCCAGCCGCGCTCGAGCGCATTGACGTCATTGTTCAGGTGCAGCACCAGCGGCGTGTCGATGTGCGGCAGGGCGAGATTGACGAGATGCGAGTAATTGAAGGGCGCGCTGCGTTCCGCCGGGCGCACGACCGTGCACCGGAGGTCGGCGCGCTGCTGGATCGCGTCGAGGTAGCGCAGCGCATCGGTATCGCGGGAGTGGTCGTCGACGATGACGAGTTTCACGTGGCGCCAGTCCACCGTTTCGTCGAGCAACTCCATGCATTCCTGCAGCAGGTGGAGCTTGTCCCGGGTCGGGATGACGATGGTTACCGGCAGTTGGACGAGGATGTTCCGGTCCCAGCGCAACTGGTGATAGCCCAGCCGGCGGCGGTGAGCGGTTTCCGGCAAAAATGGGGCGGCGGTCCAGCCGCGCCGGGTCATGGTCTCGGCGAGTGCCTGGCGCGCCTGCTCGACCGAGGGATCGCTCGGCTCGACGTGGCGGGAAACCCCGGCGCGGGC
>JAYUGX010000009.1:0-15531 GCA_043738215.1 Lacunisphaera sp. | reverse complement strand
CATGGATGCCGCCGCCGGACTTGAGAATCTCGAGGTAGGGGACGCCGCGCAGGCGCTGTTCCCACTCGCTGAGCCGGTCGCCGGCCCAGCAGGCATGGGTGTGGCAGTCCACAAAGCCCGGCATGAGCACGCGGCCCTGCGCCTCAATGACCTCGGCGTCGGCGGGCGCCTCGACCTTGGGACCGACGGCGTTGATCTTGCCGTCGGCGATCAGGACCTCGCCTTGCGGGATGATGCCGAGTTCGCCGAGTTCCTTGCCGCGTCGAGGGCGGCTGCCACCGGCGAGAGTGAGGATGCGGGCGTTGCGGATTAGCAGAGTCATTAAGCAGAAGTTTTAACCACGGAATACACAGAACACACGGAATGATTCAGGTAGAGATTTAGCCACGAAAAGTCACAAAGGGGCTGATCCGCTTCGGGCAAGAGGTCCGAGCGCCTATAGGCGCTTTAGGGTGGCAACGATTCAACATCGATTTTTTGTGCCTTTTTGTGGCCATAAATTCTGAGGTATTGGTCGCCTAGGGCTTTCGTTGCCCAAGACTGGTCAGGAAGGTGAGCAACAGGTGGGCCGCGACCCGGGCCGTGCGGCCATCAAGGTCGTGTTTGGGGTTCAGCTCCATCAAGTCAAAGCACCGGACGCGAGGATCCAATCCACAGTAGGCGACCTGCGCCTCGGCCTCGCGCACGGTCCAGCCGGAGGGATTCAGCGCGCTGACGCCCGGGGCATGGGCACTGCCGAGCACATCGAGGTCGAAGCTGACGAAAAGATTCGCAGCGTCGGGCAACTGCAGCGGGGCGTTGTCCGCGATTACCTTGCCCCCATGTCCTTTGAACCAGGCCAGATGCTCGGGTGAATTCACGAGCGGACGGAAGCCGTGCAGGTGCAGCGCGCTGACGCCGCACTCCTCGACCAGCTTGCGGAACGGCATGCCTGAGCCGCGGGTTTCACGGACGTCAAGGTGCGCGTCGAAGTAGACTCCGGCGATGTCGGGATATTTCGCCGCCACCGCGCGAACAAAGGGGAAGGTCAGGTCGTGCCCGCCGCCGATGGCGATCGGGAAGAGCCCGGCGTCGAGCAGCGCGATGGTGGCGGCCGTGACCCGGCGGTGCGTTTCCTTGAGCGAGCGGCCAGGTTTCATGTCGCCGGCGTCAAACACGCGGGGCAGTCCGGGCAGGTCGACGCCGTAGCGGGCGAGTGCGGCGCGGAAAGCCCTGGGGCCGCCCTTGGCCCCGGGGCGGCCGTGATTCAGCTTTACGCCGGTGTCGTCGGGCAGACCCAGCAGAGCCACCGTGCAGCCGCGCGGAGAATCTCCCCTGATGGTCGCCGCGAAGCGGCCGGCCGGAATGCCGGGCCAGGCTGGGGCGGTGGTGTGCGGAATGCGTATCATTTCCAATTGCGCATCGGCACGGGCGCGCTGAGTTTGTCGGCGCATCTTTGGGCGAGCTCGTAGCCGGCGTCGGCGTGACGGAAAACGCCCATCATCGGGTCGTTGGTGAGCACGCGCTCGAGCCGGGCCGCGGCCTCGGGCGTGCCGTCGGCGACGATGACCTGGCCGGCGTGCTGGCTGTAGCCGATGCCCACGCCGCCGCCGTGATGGAAACTGACCCACGAGGCGCCACTGGCGATGTTGACCATGGCATTGAGGATGGCCCAGTCGCTGATGGCGTCGGAGCCGTCCTTCATCGCCTCGGTCTCGCGGTTTGGGCTGGCAACCGAGCCGCAGTCGAGGTGATCGCGGCCGATGACGATCGGCGCCTTCACGCGGCCATCGGCGACCATCTGGTTGAAAAGCAGGCCGGCGCGATGGCGCTCGCCGAGCCCGAACCAGCAGATGCGAGCTGGCAGCCCCTGGAAGGCGACGCGCTCGCCAGCCAGCCTGAGCCAGCGGTGCAGGCCGGCGTCGTAGGGAAACAACTCCATGAGCGCGCGGTCGGTGGCGAAAATGTCCTCCGGGTCGCCCGACAGCGCCACCCAGCGGAACGGCCCGCGGCCGAGGCAGAACTGCGGGCGGATGTACGCCGGCACAAAGCCGGGGAAATCAAACGCGCGCTTGATGCCCTGGTCGAAGGCGCGTTGTCGGAGATTATTGCCGTAATCAAAGGTCCGCGCGCCGCGCTTTTGCAGTGCGAGCATGGCCTTCACGTGCCGGGCCATCGAGGCGAGGGAAAGCTTCTGGTATTTCGCGGGATTCTTCTTCCGCAGCGCGGCAGCGGCCTTCAAGTCGTATCCGACCGGCACATAGCCGACGAGTGGGTCGTGCGCGCTGGTTTGGTCGGTGAGCGAGTCGACGTAGATTTTGCGGACAAGCAGGCGCTCCAGCAGGTCCACGGCGTTGGCCACCACGCCGACGCTCAGCGCTTTCTTCTCGGCGGCGTAGCCCAGGCTGCGGTCAATGGCTTCGTCGAGACTTGGGGCGATCTCGTCGAGATAGCGGTCACGGACGCGTTTTTGCAGGCGGGACTTGTCTACGTCGGCGATCAGGCAGGTGCCGCCGGCCATCGTGATGGCGAGCGGCTGCGCGCCACCCATGCCGCCGCAGCCGGCGGTGACACAGAGCCGGCCGGCGAGCGTGCCGCCGAAATGCTGGCGGCCGACCTCGGCGAAGGTCTCGTAGGTGCCCTGCAGGATGCCCTGGGTGCCGATGTAGATCCACGAACCCGCGGTCATCTGGCCGAACATGATGAGCCCGCGTTTCTCCAGGTCGTCGAAGTTTTCCTGCGTGGCCCACCTGGGCACGAGATTGCTGTTGGCCAGCAGCACGCGCGGGGCGTCGGCGTGGGTGCGAACAACGCCGACGGGCTTGCCCGACTGGATGAGCAGGGTCTCGTCGGGCTCGAGTTTCTTCAGCGAAGCGATGATGGCGTGGTAGGCTGGCCAGTTGCGCGCGGCCTTGCCGCGCCCACCATAAACCACGAGGTCCGCCGGTCGCTCGGCGACCTCCGGGTCGAGATTGTTCATCAGCATCCTCATGGCGGCCTCGGCGGCCCAGGTGCTGCAAGTGCGCTGGCTGCCCCGCGGCGCGCGGATGACGGGCGCTTTTTTCATCACCTCAGAGAAGTTTGCCGGCGGCGCGCTGCGCGGCGGTGGCGATTTGCTCGCGGCGGACAAGGGCCAGCGCGGTCTGGACGTCATTATGGAACAGCCGGTCGGCCTGGGCGAAGGGAATGTAGCGCCGCACCTCGGCAAAGGCCGCCTCAACGCCGCGGCCGGACCTGAGCGGGCGGAGGAACTCGAGGCCCTGGGCCGAGCACATGAACTCGATGGCGAGGACCGTCTCGGTGTTCTTAACGACCTCGAGCAGCTTGGTGGCGCTGATGGAGCCCATCGAAACGTGGTCCTCCTGGCCGAGCGAGGAGGGGATGGAGTCCACCGAGGCCGGGTGGGCGAAGATCTTGTTCTCGGAGACCAGCGCGGCGGCGGTGTATTGCGGGATCATGAAACCGGAGTTCAGGCCGGTGTCCTTCATGAGCAGCCGCGGCACCTTGAGGTCGCCGATCGTGTCGCCATGCAGCAGCATGTAGATGCGACGCTCCGCGATGGAGGCCAGCTCGGCAGTGGCGATCGCCAGGTAGTCGAGGACGAAGGCGAGCGGCTCGCCGTGGAAGTTGCCACCGCTGATGACGTCGCCGTTGGCGAACACCAGCGGGTTGTCGGTCGCGGAATTGATCTCGGTCTCGACGACGGCGCGGGCGTGCTCGATGGCGAGGCGCACGGCGCCGTGCACCTGCGGGATGCAGCGGAGCGAGTAGGGATCCTGCACCTTGGCGCAGTCGGCGTGCGAGGGAAGGATTTTGGAGCCCTTGAGCAGCTGGCGGAGATTCTTCGCCACGTCGATCTGGCCGCGGTGGGGCCGCGCGGCGTGGATGCGGGCGTCGTAGGGTGCGGCGCTGCCGCGGGCGGCCTCGAGGGTCATGGCGCCGGCGATGTCGGCGGTCTTGGCGAGGTTGTCGATGCGGAGCAGGCAATGCACGGCATAGGCCGACATGAACTGCGTGCCGTTGATCAGGCCAAGGCCCTCCTTGGATTGCAGCTTGAGCGGCTTGAGGCCGAGTTTTTTCAGAACGACAGCTGCGCTGCGCCGCTTGCCCTGATAGTCCATGTCGCCGAGGCCGAGCAGCGGCAGAACCATGTGCGCCAGCGGGGCAAGGTCGCCCGAGGCGCCAAGCGAGCCCTTGGTGTAGACGACGGGCAGGGCGTCCTCGTTGTAGAAGCGGATGAGGTAGTCGACGACGCGCTGGGTGACGCCCGACATGCCGACGGCGAGGCCGTTGACCTTGAGCAGCAGCATCAGGCGGACAATCTCGGCCGGGACGTCGTCGCCCACGCCAACCGCGTGGCTGAGGATCAGGTTTTCCTGCAGTTGCTCGATGTCCGCCGCCGGCACGCGCTGGTGGGCGAGGATGCCGAAGCCGGTGTTGATGCCGTAATGCGGGGCGGGGTCGTGGCGCAGGCGGTCGACGATTTTGCGCGAGGCCCGGATGCGGGCGCGGGCCCCGGCGGTGAGGGCCAGACGCTGATCGCCGGCGAGGGCGGTGCGCAGGCGCGCCAGGGTCAAACTGCGGCCGGAGAGGGCAAGGATACCGGGCATCGGTCAGTCCATGAAAGCAGCCGGGGCGGATTTGAAAACTGAATTCCAGCCGGTTACTCCGGACGGCGTAGGGGTATTGATCGAGGTGGGGACGAACTGCCAGGCCCTCCGTAGTTCGCGGCGCGCCCAGCGGTCGCGCCCTACCTGTAAATCAGTTGCTGCAAAAAAAGCCCGCCGGTGGGCGGGCTGGAGCGGAACGCCGGGCGGCGTTCAAATGGCCTTGGGCAGCTCGACGTCGGAAAATTCGATGGCGTGCGGGTGGTTGCGCTTGTCCTTGTGCAGGCCGTGGCGCTTGCGCAGGCCCTGGTCGAGCTTGTCGACGAGGAGATCGACGGCCTTGTAGCACTCGTCGGAGTCGATGGTGGCGTTGATGTCAGGGCCGTGAATGACGATGTGGCCCTTCGCGATGAACTTGTGCTCCCGGTCGTGCTGGCGGTCGCACTCGAGCTCAACCTTGATCCGCACGATGCGTTCCTGGTGTCGGAACAGTCGCTCCAGCTTTTCACGCACGTAGGTTTTCAGGGAGGGCGTGAGCTCGAGGTGGATGCCGGACACGATCACATCGTGAGGATGGTTTGTTTTGTTCATGAATCTCCTTATGGGTTACCTGCGTGAAATCCGCCGTGCATCATGGATGCCTGTTCCAGTTTCCCCTTTGCCGTCGCTGCCGTCCGGAGGACCGACCCGACTGTGGCTGGGAACAAACTGCTTCATTCGACAGGTCCAAGCTCTACGCGGGTTGCCCCGGGATGCAATTCTTCTCGGCATGAAATCAGGAAATAATTTTTGAACGAACAAGCATGACCCGTGCCGCCGACGAACTTCCTCCCGCCGCCCCGCCTCTGGTGGACGCGGCGGAGCTGCGCACCTGGGTGATCCGGGACGACGAGCAGCTGCTGGTATTGGACAAGCCCGGCTGGCTGGTGTGCCACCCGTCGAAGAACGGCCCGTGGTCGAGCCTGGCCGGGGCGGTGCGGGAGGTGTTCAAGCCCGACGTCATTCGCTTCGTCTACCGGCTCGACCGGGAGACCAGCGGAGTGATCGTGCTGGCGAAGACCGAGGCGATGGGCGGCCGGCTGGGGAAAGCCATCCTGCAGGGGAAGATCGGCAAGGTCTACGTTGCCATCCTCGAGGGCGAATTGACCGGGCCGGTCACGGTCAACCAGCCGCTCGGGCCGGATCCGACCGCCAACGTCACGGTGAAGTCGCGGGTCGTCGTGGGCGTGGGCTCGCAGGAGGCCGTGACGACTTTTCACCCGCTGCTGGCGCGGGGCGGCTTCACCCTGGCGGGAGTGGAATTGCTCACGGGCCGCAAGCACCAGATCAGGGCGCACGCCGAGTGGCTGCAGCACCGGGTGGTGGGGGATAAACTCTATGGCCCCGACCCAGGTCTGTATCTGGAGTTCGCGATCCACGGCTGGACGGAGCGCCACTCGGCGCTGCTGCCGTTGACGCGTCAGGCACTGCACTGCGCGGCCATCGACCTGCGGCCGACCGGGCTGGATTACCTGCTGCGGGCGCCCTGGCCGGAGGACCTGGCGCGCTTTGCGGAGCGCCGGATGCAGTTGCCGGCCGAGGAGGCGCAGAGGTTGGTCGATGACTTTGTGGCCCGTCTATTAGCCAACCCCAAAGCTCCAACATCCAAACGCCAGGCTCCAGAGAATGACCAACCGCCAAATCACAAATAGACTGCAGAGTCTGAGAATTGAATTTTCCCTGGCGTTTGGATGTTGGCGTTTGGAGTTTTCCACCGGGAGAGGCTTTGACAGGGTCCAAGGCTTTCTTCTTGCTGGCCATCCGTTCCCCGCTCAACGCCTTTTCGCATGTCCCAGGTTCGCGTCCGCTTCGCCCCCAGCCCCACCGGTTTCTTCCACATCGGCAGCGCCCGCACGGCGCTGTTCAACTGGCTCTACGCCCGGCACACCGGCGGCGCGTTCATCCTGCGGATCGAGGACACGGACAAGGAGCGCAACCGCGAGGAATTCCTCCAGCTCATCTACAACAGTTTGAAGTGGCTCGGCATGGACTGGGACGAAGGGCCGAATCCGGACGGCAAGGGCGAACGCGGCAGCTACGGCCCCTACCGGCAGAGCCAGCGCGGCAAAATCTACGAAGAGTATAAACAAAAGCTGCTCGCGACCGGCCGGGCCTACGAGAAGGACGGCGCCATCTGGTTCAAGCTTCTTGGCGAGCGCTACAAGGTCTTCGACGACCACCGCAAGAAGGAGGTCGAGAAGGTCGGGACCCAGCCGGTCGTCATCGAGGACCAGATCCGCGGCAAGGTGGAGCGGCAGGAGGACGAGGACTTCGTCATCTTCCGTTCCGACGGCAACCCGGTGTTCCATTTCGTGAACGTGGTGGACGACATCACGATGAAGGTGTCGCACATCATCCGTGGCGAAGACCACCTGTCCAACACCAGCAAGCACGTGCGGCTTTACGAGGGCTTCGGCATCGCGCCGCCGGTGTTCGCGCACATTCCGCTTATCCTGAAATCGCCCGAGATGGGGCAGGGCAAGATGAGCAAGCGCGACAAAGGCGCCTTGATCGAGGAATACCAGCAGCGCTTCTTCCTGTCCGAGGCGATCGTCAACTACCTTGCGCTACTCGGCTGGAATCCCGGCGACGACCGCGAGAAAATGCCCATCGCCGAAATCGTGAAGCTCTTCGACCTGCCGGGCGTCAACCAGTCCAACGCGAAGTTCGACGGCAAGAAACTGGCGAACATGAACATGACCTACCTGCTGGAGCAGCCGGCCGACCGGTTCATGGCGCTGGCCCGCGACTACTTCCGGCAACAGCCCAGCGGCACCGCTGCGCTCGCCAACGAGGCCTACTTTCGTGAGATCATGCTGCTGGCCCAGCCCAAGATCAAGGGCATCGATGAGCTGGCGGCCTACACCGGTTATTTTTGGAGCGAGGATTATCCGATCGACCCCAAGGTGAAGGAGAAGGTCATGGCCAAGGGCGACGCGAAGGCCCGGCTGGCTGAACTGATCGCCGCGGTGCCGACGATGGATTTCGCCAATGACGCAACCTTGGAAACGGGCATCAAATCTCTCGCAGAGAAGTACGGCCTTGGTTTTGGCGATTATCAGGCTGTCGCCCGGCTCGCCGTCACCGGCACGAACACCGGCCCGAACATCACCGGCATCTTCCGGGTGCTGGGCAAGGAGCGGGTGCAGGCGCGATTGCAAAAATTTCTGGCGACAGCCTGAAAACTGTGTAACCAGCAAAGGGAGTCGCCGTCATCAGCTCCATACCCATGAAACATACTCTCCGTTACTGCTTCGTCCTCCTCGCCCTGGCCACGACGGGGCTTTTCGCCCAGGCCGCCGTTGAGCCTGTCGCCACTGTCGCCACTGCCGCCACCGGCCACCACAAGACGATCAACGTCGCCAAGAAGGGCGGCAAGGTCGCCCACAAGAAACATAAGAAGCACAAGAAGAAGAAAGCCGGCAAGTAACCGGCTCCCGCTCCCGCCCATTACAGCCCGCGCCTTCCGGCGCGGGTTTTTATTTGGCCCAGGTGTCTTTCAGCGAGATGGTCCGGTTGAAGACCAACTTAGGTTGAGAGTTGAGAGCTGAGAGTTGAGAGTCTTTCGGATCGAGTGCGAAGTAGCCGAGGCGCTCGAACTGGTAGTGGTCGGTGGGCTTCGCGGTGGCGAGCGAGGCCTCGAGCTTGGCGGTGACGACCTCAAGCGACTTCGGGTTCACGACCTTCAGGAAATCCTCCTCGGCGGCGGGCTCGGCGACGTTGAAGAGCCGGTCATAGAGGCGCACCTCGGCATCGACGCACTTGGTGGCGCTGACCCAGTGAATGGTGCCCTTGACCTTGCGCTCGACATTGGGGCCACCCGCGCGGGTCGTGAGATCGGCGGTGCAGCGAAGTTCCGTGATGGCGCCGCCGGCGTCCTTCACGACCTCGTCGCACTTGATGATGCAGGCGTATTTGAGCCGCACTTCGCCGCCGGGCTTGAGGCGGAAATATTTTGGCGGCGGGACCTCGGCGAAATCATCGGTTTCGATGAAGACCTCGCGCGTGAGGGCAAGGGGGCGGGTGGTGGGATTCTCGTCCTGCGGATTGTTGATGGCGGTGCATTCGAGGACCTCGCCGGCGGGGATGTTGGTGAGAACGAGTTTCACCGGCTTGAGGACGGCCAGCCGGCGCGTGGCGGCGGCATTGAGGTCGTGGCGGACGGCGTTTTCAAAGACGGCGACCTCGGTGAGGGAGTCGAACTTGGTAACGCCCACGCCGGTGACAAAGGCGCGGACGGCGCTGGCGGGGATGCCGCGGCGGCGCAGGCCGGCGAGCGTGGGCATCCGCGGGTCGTCCCAACCGGTGACGATCTTTTCGTTCACGAGGGTGAGGAGCTTGCGCTTGGAGACGAGGGTGTAGCCGAGATTGAGCTTCGCGAACTCGTATTGGTGCGGCAGCGGGCGCGGCAGGCCGAGATGGGAGAGGATCCAGTCGTAGAGTGGGCGGTGGTCGACGAACTCCAGCGTGCAGATGCTGTGGGTGATGCCCTCGAGGTAGTCGCTGAGGCAGTGCGCGTAGTCGTAGAGCGGGTAGATGCACCACTTGGCGCCGGTGTGATAGTGGGCGGTGTGGCGGATGCGGTAGAGCAGCGGGTCGCGCAGCCACATGTTGGGCGAGGCCATGTCGATCTTGCTGCGCAGCGAGCGGGCGCCGTCGGGGAACTCGCCGGCCTTCATGCGGGCGAAAAGGTCGAGGTTCTCCGCGACGGTGCGGTTGCGGAAAGGACTGTCCTTGCCGGGCCGGTCGGGGGCGCCCCGGTATTTGTCGGTGTCCTCCGGGCTCAGGTCGCAGACGTAGGCCGCGCCGCCCTTGATGAGCGTGATCGCGTAGTCGTAGAGCTGGTCGAAATAACTGGAGGCGGAGAAGGGCTCGGCGGACGCCGAGCCAGTTGAGAGTTGAGAGCTGAGAGTTGGGGGATCAACTGGCGCAAGATAGTAATCGGGCTTCCCGTTGACAGTCTGGAGTGTGGGGGAGGCTCCTCTGGCCTTGAAGCCAAGGCAGTGGTCGGCCCAGCCGGCGATGAGCCATTGCACGTCGGCGGTGATGGAAACGACATACTCGGTCTCCTCCTTGGCCGGGTTGGTGTCGTCGAAGCGGAGGTTGCACTGTCCGTCATGCTCCCGGGCGATGCCGAAGTTGAGGCAGATGGACTTGGCGTGGCCGATGTGCAGGTAGCCGTTGGGCTCGGGCGGGAAGCGCGTGACGATCTTCGCGTAGCGCTTGGCGGCGACATCCGCCGCGACGATGTCGCGGATGAAGTCGCTGGGGGCGGACGCGGGCGGGTTGGGCTCAACGGGCATCCCGCCACAAAAGGGGAATCCGCCCCCGCAAGGCAATGGCGCAATTCGCCCGTTTAAATCTGGCGGAAGGGCGCGGCGGTCTTGCCCTTGGTGGAGGGCATGACGCCGTCGGCGGTCATCTCGCGCAGCAGGCTGGTGAGGTAGGGGACGAGCTGCTTCTTGCGGCTGACGACACCCGGCAGGTCGAAGATCTCATCCTGCTCCACATGCGCGTAGGAAATGCGGCGGATGAACTCGGGATCGCCTTTCACGAGCATCAGCGAGTTTTGCGTGTTGATGTCGGTGACGAGCAGGCAGGCGAAGGCGAGTTTCTCGTCGGCGCGGAGTTCGGAGAGCGCCTTGGCCATGGCCTTGGCGTGCGACCAGAAGTTGTCGAAACCGAGCTCCTCGACCTGCGAGACGGCGAAGCGCACACCCTCCTCGTCGTAGACCTTGAAGTCGGAGCGGACAACCTTGTCGGGCGAGGTTGTGATGATGACCGAGCCGGAGCTGAAAATGATTTTCGCGAGCGCCTTGCCCTTGATGTCGGCGTGCGACTCGAGCCAGGCGAGCACATCGGCGTCCTTGGGCGTGGAGGTCGGGCTCTTAAGCAGCAGGGTGTCGGAGATGAGGCCGGCCATCATGAGGCCGGCGAGATCGGCGCCAGGCTTGAGGTGGTGGCGGCGGAAGAGGTCCGCGACAATGGTGCACGTGGAGCCGACGGGCTCGTTGAGGAAAAGGATGGGCTGAGGCGTGGCCATGGGCCCGAGGCGGTGATGGTCGATGATCTCGGTGATGGTGACCTCGTCGGCGCCGGGCACAGCCTGCGTCAGCTCGTTGTGGTCCACAAGCACCAGGCGGGTGGGCACGGGTTTGAGCAGGTCGCTCTTGGTCAGGACGCCCTGCAGCGTGCCGTCCTCGCTGGTGATCATCATGGCGGACGGCGAGCCCTGGGCGAATTTCCGGCGGATATCAGCGATGCGGGTGTCGGCATTGAGCGCGGTGAACTCCCGCTCGACCAGGCGCTCGATGGTGGCGGCGGTGCGCACGAACCAGGCGGTGGTGGCGGTGTCATGGGGGCTAACAAAGATGCTGACGCGCTTCTTTTTCGCGAGTGCGACGATGGCTGGCTCGACCGGGAGATTGCCGCTGATGATGAGCGCGCGGATGCCCAGCTCGATGGCCCGTTCCTGGACATCGCGCCGGTCGCCGACGATGATGAGCGACTGGTCCGGCGGGATGTTTTCCTTCTCGGAGATTTTCCAGAACGTGCCGATGTCCATCGCGCCGACGCGGACGAAGAGTTCCTCGAGGCGGTCCTCATCCACGGTGTGGAGAACCGAGGCCGAGAGTGAATGGACGATGCGGGCGAGGCTGGTGCGCACCTGGCGCATGGCGCGGGGCTCGTCGAGCCGCGGGATGAAGAAGTGGCCGAGCTGGGCGAGGGTGACGGAGCCGAGGACCTTTTTCCTGGCCGTGACTACGGGCAGGAAGGAGATGTCGTGCCGGTCGAGCAGCTTGAGTGCCTCGGCGCAGGTGGCGCCGTCCTCCACGGCGAGGGGCTGCGGGGCCATCAGGTCACGCACGCGGGGCGAGACGTCGCTGAGATACAGCGGCAGCGGCGTGGAGAAGCGCGCGAGGATGGCGTCGATGCGGGCGTTGGAGTTGCCGCAGCGCGCGGCGACGTGGCCGCGTTCCCCTCGGGCCTCCTTGAAGGCCGCGTAGGCGATGGCCGAGCAGATGGAGTCCGCGTCGGGATTCTTGTGGCCGATGACGTAAATGGGCGCGGTGGAGGCCATGGGTGGAGCGCGCCAGAATAGGTGGCGGGCGGCGTCAAGGTGAAGACCTAAAAGAGTCCGATGTAGGGCTGCCGCTTGTCGGCAGGCCCCGCTTCATGCGCAATCCGGCCGTGGAGAGGACGAAATCGGTGGAGCGCGGCGACCCGACGCGCTCTGAACGCGTCCAGAGGCCGCGTTCCACCTGCCAAGACTTACTGCGGAGCCTTTTCGGCCGGGGTCCCGCCAAGGCTGCCGACACCGGCGGGCGGCGTGGCGTAGACGCGGGGATTGCTGGCGGGGTTGGCGTTGAAGGGCAGAGCCTGGAGGAGGAAGCTGCCCTTGCGGCCGTTGTTGAGTGTGAGCTGGGTCGCGGCCTCGGTGAGGTTGGGGTAGAACTGGATGTTGCCGCCGAGAAAGGCGATGTGGCCGCCGGTGTCCTTGTAAGTGCCGTTGTCCGCACTCCAGGTGCCGGTGGTGAGCAGGCCGCGGGTGAAGGCGACCGGCGTGGTGGGCGGGTCGCTCATGCGCAGGCCGCCGACAAACTCGAAGCTGAGGACGCGGTTGGCCACGAAGCTGGGGTCGAGCACGGTGCGGTCGGCCGGAGTGACGATGGCGACGGGGTAGGTGCCGTTGAACGCGGGATCGTTTTTCGCGAAGTAGAACGTCGGGTCGGTGAGGATGCCGCGCTGGGCGAGGATGCCGGCCCACAGGAACGGCCCCGCGCCGCCGGTGACGGGCGGGGGCGCCTGCGCGAGGATGGCGGCGGGGTCGGGAAGGCGGTCGTTGTTGTCGGCGGCGTAGATGGTCGCGGCCTTGACGATCTCGCGGAGGTTGTTCGCGTCGACCGTGCGCTGGGCGGTCTCGCGAACCTTGCCGACGGTGGGAAAAATCAGGGCCGCCAGGATGCCGATGATGGCAATGACCGTGAGCAGCTCGATGAGCGTGAAGCCGGAGGGAACGGGGCGTGTTTTCATGGCAGGAAAAACTGCGGCCCGTTGCAGGCAAAACAGTTTGGGCCAAGAACGACAAATACAAGCGCATTCTCTGATTACCGGACTGGACAACCGGCCCGGCTTTGCTGCAATACGTCCATCATGGTCGTATATCTTGACGGCAAATATGTTGATTCCGCCGAGGCGAAGGTCTCGGTCTTCGATCACGGTCTGCTTTACGGCGACGGGGTGTTCGAGGGCATCCGCCTTTACAGCGGCAACGTCTACCGGCTCGACGACCACCTGGAGCGGCTGGAACAATCGTGCAAAGCCATTATGCTGGACGTCCCGCTCGCGCGCGCCGCGATGGCGGAGGCGGTGTGCGAGACCTGCCGGCGGAACAAGCTCACCTCGGGTTACATCCGGCTCGTCATCACGCGCGGCGTCGGCGATCTCGGCCTGGCGCCGTGGTTGTGCGAGAAGCCGTCGCTCTTCATCATCGCCAGCAAGATCACGCTTTACCCGCAGGAGCACTACGACAACGGCCTGAGCATCGTCACCGTGCCGACGCGCCGCATCGCGCCCGACGCGCTGCCGCCGACCATCAAGTCGCTCAACTACCTCAACAACATCCTCGCCAAGATCGAGGCCCGGCAGGCCGGCGCGCTCGAGGCCATCATGCTGAACCAGCAGGGCTACGTCGCGGAGTGCACCGCCGACAACGTCTTCGTGGTCCACAAGGGTGAGATCATCACCCCGGCCGCCTCGGCCGGCGCGCTCAAGGGCATCACTCGCGCCACCATCTTCGACATCGCCCGGGAACTCGGCATCTCGATGCGCGAGGCGGACCTGACGCGCTTTGACGTCTGGTGTGCGGACGAGTGCTTCCTCACCGGCACGGGTGCCGAGGTCATCCCCGTGGTGAAGCTCGACGGCCGCGTCATCGGCACCGGCAAGCCCGGCCCGGTCACCGGCCGCGTGCTGGTCAGTTTCCGCCAGCGGGTGCTGACCGAGGGCACGCGGATCTAGGCCCCGGCAGGCCCGCCTCCGCGCTTGCGTCATCGGCTGGAATTGGGCATGCCTTGTGCAGGGAAGAAGGACCTTGCCCGGAGCAATTTGCGTTTCCGGCGCGGGGTGCTATCCTCCCGGCTTAGAACCAATCCATGGCCAACTCCCTCAAGTGCGACCTCTGCTCCAAGCCCGCGACCGTCCACCTCACCCAGATCGTCAATAGCAAGATACACAAAGTCGATCTGTGCGAGGCCTGTGCGCAGGCCAAGGGCGTGACCGACCCCAGCGGCTTCTCGCTGGCCGACCTGCTGCTCAAGGCCTCGCTCAACCCCGAGCCCGCCGGCGACGCCCGGTGCGAGTCCTGTGGCTTCACCTCGCAGGATTTCAAGAAGACCGGCCGGTTCGGCTGTCCGTCGTGCTACGATCATTTCGGCGCCATCCTCGAGCCCATGCTCGAGACCATGCACAAGGGCAGCACCCACACGGGCAAGATCCCGCAGCGCGCCCTGGCCCGCAAATCCCTCTACGAGCGCCTTACCCACCTTGAGACCGAACTCGACTCCGCCATCAAGGCCGAGCGTTACGAGGATGCCGCGCGCTACCGCGATGAAATTTCCCAGGCCCGCTCGACCACCGGCCGCAAGCCGGACGCCCCATGAAGATCAACGAGCTCATCGAATCGCACTCCGAGCTGACGGACACCGCCGCCAGCAAGAGCGCCGTCGTGCTCATGACGCGCATCCGCCTCGCGCGCAACCTGGCGGGGCAGCCCTTCCCCGGCTGGGCCAAGGAGACGAAGAAACGCGAGATTCGCGACCAATGCATGCAGGCCGTCGCCGCGCTGCCGCAGATGAAGCGCGGCCTCGCCCTCCCGGTCGAGAATCTCGACGAGTTGCAAAAGCAGATCCTTGTCGAGCGCCACCTCATCAGCCGCGAGCTGTGCCACGCCAAGGCCGGCGCCGGCATCGTCATCAGCAAGGACCAGTCCTGCGTCGTCATGGTGAACGAGGAGGACCACCTCCGCATCCAGGTGCTGCGCGCCGGGTTCCAGTTCAAGAAGGTCTGGGCCACGATCAACGCGCTCGACACCGACCTCGAGGAGCACATGGACTACGCCTTCTCGCCCAAGCTCGGCTATCTTTCCGCCTGCCCGACCAACCTCGGCACCGGCATCCGCGCCTCGGCCATGATGCACCTGCCGGCGCTCGTCATCTCCAGCCAGATGGAAAAGGTCGTGCGCGCCGTCAACCAGCTCGGCATGGCGGTGCGCGGGCTGTTCGGCGAGGGCTCCGACGCCAGCGGCAGCATCTTCCAGATTTCCAACCAGACCACGCTCGGCGAGAGCGAGGAGGGCATCATCAAGCACCTGCACGGCGTCCTGACCACCATCGTCGAACAGGAGCTGAACGCCCGTGAGAAGCTGCTCGAGACCGACCCGAACAAGCTGTTCGACAAGATCGGCCGCGCCTTCGGCATCCTGCAGAACGGCTACCTGCTGAATTCCAGCGAGGCCATGAACCTGCTCTCGCTCATCCGCCTCGGCATCGACCTCGGCATCTTCGCCGACGGGCAGCGCGCCGTCATCGACCGCCTCTTCATCGAGTGCCAGCCGGGTCACGTGCAGCACGCGGCCAAGGGCGCCTTCGAGCCCAGCCAGCGCGACGTCCTACGCGCTGGACGGCTGCGGTCTGAATTTGCCAAAGTGGCCCTGCCTGACTTCACTAACGCCGCCCGCTAGGAATTTACCAAACACCACCACATGGAACCAATGAACAACTTCACGCCGCGCGCCCAGCAGGTGCTCGCGCTGGCCCGCAAGGAAGCCGACCGCTTCCACCACAACTACGTCGGCACCGAGCACCTCCTGCTCGGGCTGATCAAGCTGGGGCAGGGCGTGGCCGTG
>JAYUGX010000008.1:0-6228 GCA_043738215.1 Lacunisphaera sp. | reverse complement strand
AGTATGCGCAGATCCAGGCGGCGGCGAGGCTCGGCTGGCTCGACCTGGCGCGCTGCCGCGACGAATCGCTGCTGGCCATCAAGCGCGCTGGCGCGGACATGATCCTGACCTATTTCGCCAAGGAAGTGGCGAAGGCGCTGAAAGGGTAGGAGCCGTGCCCCCAACGGCCCGGGCGCTTGAGGGCAAGCGCCCCTCCTTACTTGCTCGGACCGCTCGCCAGCTTGCTGTGCTTGCGGCTGTAGCCAAAATAGACCGCAAAACCGAGGGCCATCCAGATCGTCAGGTTGAGCCACGTGATGGTGGGCAGGGAGAACATTTCCGTGATGCAGATCAGAATGCCGAGAACCGGCACGAGCGGCGACCACGGCGTGCGGAAGGGGCGGGGCAGATCCGGCTGGGTCCGGCGGAGCACGAGAACGCCCGCGCAGACCATGGCGAACGCCAGCAGCGTGCCGATGGAGATGAGTTCGCCGAGGAGATTAAGCGGAAACAATCCCGAGATGATCGCGCAGGCGATGCCGGTGATCCAGGTGGTCACGTGCGGGGTGCCGTATTTCGGGTGAATCCTGGCAAAGGTCGCGGGCAGGAGACCGTCCTTCGCCATGGCGAAAAAGATGCGCGGCTGTCCCAGCAGGGAAACCAGGATGACCGAAGTGAGGCCGGCCAGCGTGGCGGCCTCGATCAGGTAGCGGAAGTAGGCGGGGGCCTGGATCTGTTGCAGTGCGAAAATGAAGGGGGCATCGACGTTAAGCTTGGAGTAGTGGACCAGGCCGGTCAGCACCAGCGACACGGAGATGAAGAGGAAGGAGACGATGAGCAGCGTGCCGAGCAGGCCGATGGGCATGTCGCGTTGCGGATTCTTGGTTTCCTGCGCCGCGGCGGACACGCAATCGAAGCCGACGTAGGCAAAGAAGATCGCCCCTGCGCCGCGGAAGATGCCGCTCCAGCCGTGCTCGCCGAAAGTGCCGGAATTGGGTGGAATGAAAGGCGTCCAGTTGGCGCGCATCAGATCGCTGTGGCCGGTGAAATACCAGGCGCCATAGCCCACGAGTGCGAGCAGCACGCCGACCTTGATCACCACCATCAGGTTGTTGAAGTTGGCGGATTCCTTGATGCCGATGTAGAGGATGTAAGTCAGCAGGAGCGAGATGAAGACCGCCGGCAGGTTGATGAGCGCGTCGGTGCTTTTGAGTGTCTGCAGCTGGAAGGTATAGAAGCCGAGATTGATCGGAATCGTCCGCGTGGGATCAACATCGAGCGGTGCGCTGGATAGCGAAATCGGCAGCGCGAGATGGAATTCGTTCAAAATGTCCCGCGTGGCTCCCGACCAGCTGACGGCGATCGCGGCCCCGGAGAAAAGATATTCCAGGATGAGGCACCAGCCGACGACCCACGCGAAGATTTCCCCGAGGCTGCCGTAGGAATAGGTGTAGGCGCTGCCGGAGACGGGGATCATTGACGCCAGCTCGGCATAGCACAGGCCGGCAAAAAGGCAGGCGATGCCAGAGACGACGAAGGAGATCGCAATCGCCGGGCCGCCGTAGAGCGCGGCGGCCTGCCCGGTTTGCACGAAGATGCCGGCGCCCACCACCGAGCCGATGCCGAGGCTGACAAGGCTGACCGGGCCGAGCGTGCGCTTGTAGCCGTGATCGGCGGCCGCCTCGGCCTGGAGCGAGGCAATGGACTTGGTGCGGAAGAGACTCATGGAGCGGTGGCCTCGACCTTGAGATTCGCCCCGGCACCGTCGCTGGCGCAGCCGGCGATCAGGAAAACCAAGGCCAGCGCGACCGGAAAATAAGACAGGCGGGACGAAAACATGGGGCTGAACCGTAACTGACCGTTCACCCGCATGGTGGCAACAAGCCTTTTAGCGGCTGCGTTTGGTCTTGCGCGGGCGCTCGTCCTCTTCCTCCGAATCCTCGCTGTCGTCGTCCTTGTCTTTGTCCTTGTCCGCGGGCTTGGCTTCGCCGTCCTTGTCCTCCCCGCCTTCCTCGTCGTCCCACTTGAGCGAGGCGTCGTTCTTGAGTTTTTCCTCCTCGCCGGCCTCGACCTCGGGCAAGTCGTCCTCGTCCTCCTCCGCGGCGCCCTTGTCGCCCTCCTCGTCGTCGTCGCCGTGGCCGGCGGGCATGAAGTCAAGGATGGCGGTGATTTCCTGGAACAGGTGCACGGCGCGGCCCTCGATGAAGTCGTTGTTCTGCGCCTCGCGGAGCTGGTCCTCGACCTCGTCCACCGTGAGCTTCTCCTCCAGGTCCAGCAGGTCGTTGAGCAGTTTCACGCGCAGGCGGGTGATATGATCGAGGAAGTCGGCGTAGGGCCCGTTCTCCTCGTCGATGACGTCGGGCAGGGCGAAGAGCTTTTCCTCGGATTCCAGCAGGGGCTGCTTGGTGCGGGCGAGGCGCACCTTGCCCTTGCCCAGGTCCTTGGTGATGCGGAAGGGGATGAAGGTGCGCTCGAAGATGTCGGTGTCGAAACCGTATTCGCGCAGCGGGTCGATCAGCTCGATGATGTGGTCGACCTGCCGCGGGTCGATGATGCTCAGGCCGTCCACGTCCCAGTGGACGGGATCGCTGACCTCGTCGACCCACCAGTTGTGGTCGTCGCCAAGCCGGACAATGCACCATTCAAGTTGGGGGGATCCTTTCGCCATGGGTGTTCTGATTTCGATGCACGAAAAGGGGCCCGTTCCACCGTTGTCAAATCTTGAAACGCAGAAACTTGGAAAATCTTTCAGTCCCTGAGAATGGACGTAAAATTCGGCGGCAGGGTGCGCCGGAAGGCGTAAATAACAAGTCCAAAAATTCTCCCCGGGCGTAGCGGGACGGACGCTTGAAAGTTGGCCCCTGGATGCCACTGTCCGCGGCACATGGGCTGGCTCTATCAACACGCGGTCAAACCGGCGCTTTTCCGCCTTGATCCGGAGCGGGCGCACGAGGCGGCGGTGGACGCGCTGGCCCTGCTGGGCCTGATCCGGCCGCTGTGCGCGGGGTTGGAAAGGGTGCACCAACTGTCGCCGCTACTGCACCGGCCGGTGGAATGCCTCGGCTTGAAATTTCCCAATGCGGTCGGGCTGGCCGCCGGATTCGACAAGAACGGCCGCGCCTGGCGCGCCGCCGGCGCGCTGGGTTTCGGCCATGTCGAGATCGGCACGGTCACGCTGCACGCGCAGCCCGGCAACGAACGGCCGCGCGCGTTCCGCTATCCGGCGGCGGAGGCGATCATCAACCGCCTGGGCTTTAACAATTCTGGCGCCGCGGCGCTGGCTGCGCGGCTCGCGAAGCTGCCCGGCCCGGGCCGGCGGATAATTCCGCTCGGCATCAATCTCGGCAAAAGCAAGGTCACGTCGCTGGACAAGGCGGTGGAAGATTACCTCGGCAGCTTCCGGCTGCTGGCGGATCACGCGGATTACGTGGCGGTGAACGTCAGCAGCCCCAACACGCCCGGCTTGCGCGAGCTGCAGGACGCCGCGTGGCTCTCGCCGCTGCTGGCCGCCCTGGTGGCGGAGAACGCCGCCCGCACCGCGGCCGGCAAACCGCGCCGGCCGCTGCTGCTGAAAATCGCACCCGACCTGGATTATCCCCAAATCGACACGGTGCTGCAGGTCATCGCCGACCAGCGGCTCGACGGCATCATCGCGACCAACACGACGCTCGCGCGGCCGGGTTCGCTGGCGGCAGTCACCGAGGCGGGGGGGTTGAGCGGGCGGCCGTTGCAACGGCACTCGACGGCCATCATCAATTACCTCGCCCGCGCCACCTCGGGCCGGCTGCCGATCATTGGCGTCGGCGGCATCATGGACGAGGCGTCGGCCGGCGAGAAGCTCGATGCCGGCGCCACGCTCGTGCAGCTTTACACCGGGCTGATCTACCGCGGGCCGTTCTTCGCCGCGGAGGTCGCGCGCGCCCTGGCCCAGCGCCAGCGCGCCTGAGCCGCGCTCAAATGTTGAATTCGCCCGGCTCCATCATGAGCGCTTCCTTCTTCAGGCGCTCGCGGATGACCAGGTCCTCGCCCTTGTAGTAGGCGACGCTGTTGGGCGGCATGGAGCGGAGCAGCCAGACGTTGCCGCCGATCACGGAATGCGCGCCGATGTGCGTGTCGCCACCGAGGATGGTGGCGTGGGCGTAGATGGTGACGTGGTCGCCGATGTCCGGGTGGCGCTTCCCGCCCTTGACCGGGTTGCCGGCGCCGTCGACGTCGAAGGACTTCGCGCCGAGCGTCACGCCCTGGTAGAGCTTCACGTGGTTGCCGATCGAGGTGGTCTCGCCGATGACGACACCCACGCAGTGGTCGATGAAGAAGTGTGTGCCGATGCGCGCCCCGGGATGGATGTCCACGCCGGTGCGCTCATGGCCGTATTCGGTGAGCATGCGCGGCAGCAGCGGGACTTTCTGGTGGTAGAGGACGTGCGCGATGCGTTGCAGCGAGATGACGAGCACGCAGGGGTAGGCGAGGATGATTTCCTCGACGTTCTTCGCGGCGGGGTCGCCCTCGAACGCCGCGGTCACATCGGTCTGCACCACGCGGCGGATGTCCGGGAGCTGGGTGAGCAGCTCGGTGGTGATGCGACGGGCGTTGGCGGCGGGATCGGGATCCTGGGCAAAGCGCAGCGCCTTTTCGATCTCGGTGGAAAGACGCTGCTCGATCTTGGCCAGCAAGCGGTCCAGCCAGGCCGGCACGTCCTTCTTTGCCAGGCTGGTGCTTTCGAAGTAACCGGGGAAAAGCACGTGCATGAAGTCGCGGGCGATCTCGGCGACCGTGTCCTGCGAAGGCAGATTGACCCCATCAAGGTGGTTGATGCCGCCGTCCCGGGCGTAGGATTCGAGCAGGGCCTGCTTGATGGCGTCGGATTTCATGGTCGGCTAAGGGGCCATAGCTTCGCCATAAAATCCCGGCGGTCAAATGCGTTGGGCAGGATTCCGGTCATAAGGGATTGGGCGGTTGAGTCCGAATAAAGTGTTTTTTGAGAAATGCCTTCCCGGAACCGCTTTTAAGATACTTCTCGAAAGCCATGGCCGTCTGCTCATCAGCGAAACCTGTGTAGGCGACCAGATTCCATGGTTTGAATTTGCGGGTATGGGGTGACTTGCCCTCGTTATGGTCAGTCGGCGCTTTTTCAGGTCGCGAGTGATTCCGGTGTAATGCTGCTGCCTTTGATGCATGCTCTCGATGAGGTATACGTAGGTCATGATCCGGCAGTGTGGGTGAAAAGCCGTCCTTCGCCAAGGCTTTGGACGGCAGCCTTCGCTCACAAATGACTCAAGGCATCGGGTTTATCCCAAGGCCGGCCTGCCAGCGTAGCTCCGCAGGAGCGTATGCTGGTGCTCGGGACAGGACTCGAACCTGCACGCCTTACGGCACACGCACCTCAAACGTGTGTGTCTACCAATTCCACCACCCGAGCATGCCCAACCTGAAGGAGCGGTGACTTAGGTAAATCCGTCCAGCCTTGTAAAGCCCCGAAATGCGCTTGCGTCGGTGTTTCATCTCAGGGCAATCTACCACTTTACCGCGCGCCTGACCTGCGTGCGGAACTCCAAGCCACTATACGACACTTACCGGGTAACCACGCCCGTTTTTTCCGCTCTTTCATGGACGACACCAAGCCCGCCAACGAACCCGCTGAGCCGGGGTTGAACAAAATCGACCTCAGTCAGTTGCAGACCTTCAACTTCGGCACGCAGTGGACCGAGGTTAAACCGGTGTCCCCTGGCCGCCGCGAACGCGATTTCGACCGCGGCGACCGCCCCCCGCGCCGGGACGATGGCGGCGGGCGCGGCGCACCGCCGCGCGATCGGCGTACTTTCCACAAGCCGGCCGGCCCGATGCCGGGTGCGCCGGGACCCGCCGCCGGTGCACCGGCAGGCGAGGCTCAGCCACCGGGCGGCGACCGACGGCGCTTCGACCGCAGCGGGCCGCGCCGGGATTTCCGCGGCGGCGAACAGCGGCGCGAGGGCGGCGGCCAGCAATTCGACCGCGCGCCCTACATCAGCCCGTATTTTGTCGCGACCTGCTATCCCGAGGACAACGGCTTTGCCGCGATGGTGAAGGCCGTGCGCGCCTCCTGCCGCACCTACCAGCTTTTTGAAATCACCAAGGCCGTGCTCGAGAAGAACGACCGTTTTATCATCGTGCTTCAGCGCGCCCGGCCCGAGCGCCCGGAACGCCCGCCGCAGGCCGCACCCGCCGCCGAGGGGGAGGCGGCCCCGGCCAAGCCGGCCGCGCCGGCGAAGC
>JAYUGX010000007.1:0-6312 GCA_043738215.1 Lacunisphaera sp. | reverse complement strand
GTCACCGCCGGCGACGGCACGCACCGCTTCCGTCCGCGTGCCGGGTTCAAGACATCAGCCTTTTACGCCCTGGTTGAAAGCCACCAGCTTTCGTCCCGACTCTTTGTCACCGAACGCCCCACCCTGGAGGCGGTCTTCCTCCATCTCACCGGCCGCACCCTCCGCGAATAAGGACTCCCCATGCGCATCATCTTCACCCTCCTCCGCAAGGACTTTGCCAATTTCTTCCGCGACAAAGCGGCCGTCAGCCTCACCTTCCTGGTGCCCATCGCGCTCATCTACATCTTCGGCCAGGTCTTCGGACTCAATCGCAAGGACACCGGACCGACGGGCATCCGGCTCGCCGTGGTCAACCAGAGCGACAATCCTGCGGCGCAGAAGCTGGTGGACGCCCTCCAGGCGGAAAAGTCATTCCGCGTGCTCACCAAATACGCCAAATCCGACAAATCCGAGCGGCCGCTCACCGAGGAGGACCTCCGGCCCATGATCCGCAGCCGGGAGTTCCGCTTTGCCATCATCATTCCCGGGGATGTCATCCCCGCCAGCGGCTTCGGCCTGCACTTGAAAATTCTTTCCGATCCGCGCAACGAAATTGAAACCCAGACAGTCAACGGCCTGTTGCAGAAGACCATTTTCTCCAGCGTGCCGCAGCTGCTCGGCCAGTCGCTGCAGGGCAGCGCGAAGAAATACCTGGGTGACGAGCGCTTCAAGAAGTTCAACAACGACCTCGCGGGCGCCGTCAGCAGCGCGTTCGGCGGCGACAGGGAGGAAACCCGGCAGGCCCTCGAGGCGGGCAATTTCGGCCTTGTGCCGACCGAGGACACTGCGACGCCGGCCGACTTTTTCTCGCGCATCGTGAAGATCGAGTCGGAGCAAGTCGTGGGCAAGGACGTGAAAAGCCCCGAGGCGACGCGGGTGATCGGCGGCTGGGCGATGATGTTCCTGCTGTTTGCGCTCAGTCACTCGGCCGCGGCGTTTTTCGACGAGAAAAAGGCCGGACTGTTCCAGCGCCTGCTCTCCGCGCCCGTGCGCCGGTCGCATCTCCTCTGGAGTCGCTTCCTTTACGGCGTGGTGCTGGGGCTTGTGCAACTTACTGCGCTGTTCTGCGCCGGCCGCGTGATGTATGGCATCGATGTCATGGGCAACTTCGGCAACCTGATCGTCATCTGCACAGTCGCGGCGGCCGCGTGCACCGCGTTTGGCATGCTGCTGGCGGCAATCTCCCCGAGTGCGGCGGCGGCCAACGGCCTCGCCACCTTCCTGGTGCTGACGATGAGCGCAACGGGCGGCGCCTGGTTTCCAGTGAGCTTCATGCCGGAGTTCATGCAACGCATCGCCAAATTCACCCTGGTTTACTGGTCGATGGAGGGATTTTCCCAGGTGCTGTGGGCGGGCCAGTCCTTCCTCGAGATTCTGCCGACGGTCGGCATCCTGCTCGGCATCACCGGAGGCGTGATGGCCGTGGCGGTGTGGCGGTTCAACCGCAGCCAGATTTTTACCTGATCAATCCTTGGGCTCAGACGGCTGGGTCGTATTTGCGGGCGCGGCTTGCTGGATGGTGCCGGCAGGTTTTTTGGCTGGCGCCACCGGCTCCTCCTCCATGGCGCGGCGCACCTCGCTCTCCACTCCGCTGGCCGCCTTCTTGAATTCCCGGATGGACTTGCCGAGGCCGCGGGCGAGCTCGGGCATCTTGTTTGCGCCGAAAAGGAGCAAAAAGATGAAGAGGATCAGCAAGGCTTCCGGACCACCGATGTCGAACATGGAGCCATTAGACGGTGAAGCGGGGGAAAAGTAACGGAAAAATCCACGGTTATTTCCCGATCTCGTAGCGGACGGGTCTGTTGGGGCACGCCAGGGTGATTGCGAGCATGGCCCGGCACTTATTTTTCAACTTCGTAACGGGCGGCCATTCCGGCCTGCATGTGATCGTTGACGTGGCAGTGGTAGAGCCAGATGCCGGGATTGTCAGCGCGCATGTCGGCCACCTTCATGCTGGCGGGCATCAACTCGACCACATCGGTGCGGTGGCCCTCATGCAGGAGGGTGTTGCCGTGCCAGTGCGGCGTGTGCATGTCGGAGTCGTCGCCCAGCGCCACCAGATACCAGCGGACGCGCTCGCCCTGTTTCATGCGCAGCACGGGCAGGTTGCCGAAGATGTAGCCATTGATGCTGTGGAAGCGGTTAAGCTCCTTGTCGCTGCCGCCATCGAGCAGGGCGGCGTTGCGCAGGGAAAAACGACTCGCGGTTTCGTTGAAATTCATGAAGAAGGTCACGAATTCGCGGTCCACATCCTTGGGCGAGCCATCGGCGCGGGCCGCGCCGTGGCGGGTGACGATGAGTACGCCGACCAGGCCGGTGTTCATGTCCGGGGGGCTGTTCACGTGGGAATGATAAAGCCAGACGACAGAACTCGGGTCGTTGGGGCCGGGGCCGGAGCGGGTGGGGATCTGCCAGCGGTAGGTGTAGGAGTCGCTGGGCGCAATGGCCTCGTCGTCCTTGTCCGAGCCGCTGGTGCCATCGGGATAGCCCGCCCCTTCGTAGGGTTTGAGGTAGTGCACGCCGTGCGCATGGATGCTCACCGGGAAGGAGGTGTGGTTTTTCAGGGTCACCTCGAGGCGGTCGCCAACCTCGGCCCGGAGAATCGGCCCGAGGATGCCCGCGTGCGCCCACTCGGGCGGGCGGGGCTTGAGCTGCGTGAAGGTCTCGTCCGTGTATTCGCGATAGACGGCCTTCTTGAAAACCGGCGGCCGGCCATCCTTCCCGCGTTCCAGCCACGGCGTGTCCTCGCCGCAGCATTGCAGGTCGAACAGCACATTGCCGTCCGGGGCGTAATTCCAGTCCACTTCGTCGGCGGCAATGTAGTATTGACGCGTCTCGCCAGTCAGCGGCTCAGCCGGCTCCGCGGCGCGGGTGGGAGAGACCAGGCCCGGCGCCAGGGCGAGCGCAGCGGCAATGACACGGCCCCGGATCATCCCAGCGTGATCTCGACGTAGAATTTCTGCGTTTGTCCCGGGGCCACGGTATACAGGCCGACCTTGGTTTCCGGCGCATTCGGTGGCCCCATCCATGGTTCGATGCAATAGTAAGGGGATTTGTCGTCCATCGTCCAGGTCACCACGGCGAGATCGCGGGCGTTGCTGTTGGCCATCCCGTTGCGAAAGAGCAGGCGGCTGCCGGTGGGCACTTCGGTGACGGCGAAGACGCCGCGGTGCAGGCCGGTGTGGATGAGGTCGAGCAGATTCTTGTTGTCCAGGGTTTCGCGCTGTTCGATGCGCGGTCCCGGCACCAGCCCGCCCTTGTCGTCACGCTGGAAATATTTGGTGGCCGTGGTCTCCAGCAGATAATCCTTGCGGGTGCGACCGGCGCTCCAGGGGAGCGTGAAATAGAAATGATGGCCGGCCGACCACGGGATCGGGGCCGTGCCGAGGTTGGTCAGTTGCAGCTCGACGAAGATGCCGAGCGGATCGAAGCGGTAGCTGACCACGAATTCATAATCGTAGGGGTAGGCGGCCTTGGCGGCGTCATCGGGCACGAATTGCGCCGAGAAACCGCCCTCGTCGAGGCGGACCGTGCGGAACTTGCCCTGCCGGGCGAGGCCGTGCATCGGCATCGGGCGGCGCACGCCGTCGTCCGCGCGCCACTGGTGGATTTCGCCCTGGTCGTAGGTGCGCCCGCCAAAGGGGAAGAGGATCGGGTTGCCGCCGCGCACCGCGGCGAGGTTGTCGAGGTTGTCGATTTCCGGCCAGTAGATGATGTCGCGCACGCTGCCGTCGCCGAGCGTGACGCTCCAGTTCATCAGCCGCGCGCCCATTTCAGGCAGGGCCAGAAAGGAGGAGGCGCCGACCTGCCACTTGAAAATCGTGTGCCCGAGATACGGGATTCGTTCCATGGATTACTTGATAAAGCAAAATGACCGCAGCGTTCCAATACAAAGTCAGTTAAATTATCACCGCCCCCGCCCCCCGCCCCGGCCCGGGCGGCGCGAGGTAAAACCCGCCAGGCTTGAAAGAATTCGCCGGTTTGTAAGTTGGCTGCGCTTGCTTGCCGCCGGGGAGACTGTAGGCTCTACGGCCTGATGTTAAAGCAGGCAGGCCTTCTCTTCACCCTTCTGGCCATGGTCGCAAGCGGCCGGGCGGCCGAGCCCGCGGCGGTGGTCAAGGCAAGTCCGGCCAGGAAAACCGTCGTCTACGTCATCCCGGTGCGCGACGAGATCAACCGGCCGACGTTCTACATCCTGCGGCGTGGACTCAAGGAGGCGATCGAGCAGAAAGCCGACGTGGTGGTGCTGGACATGAACACCCCGGGCGGGGCACTTGACGTGACCTTCGACATCATGGAGGCGCTCGACAAGTTTCCGGGCCAGACGATCACCTTCGTGAACAAGGAGGCCATGTCGGCCGGGGCGTTCATCTCCGCGGCGACAAGTGAGATTTATTTCGTGCCCACCGGGGTCATCGGCGCCGCAGCCCCGGTGCTCTCGACCGGCGGCGATGTCGACAAGACCATGAAGCAGAAGATCGTGAGCTATCTGCGCGCCCGGATGCGCGCCAGCTCCGAGGGCAAGGGCTATCGCGGCCAGGTCATATCCGCGATGATCGACGAGGACTACGAACTGAAGATCGGCGACAAGGTTTTGAAACCCAAGGGCGAATTGCTCTCACTCACCGCCACCGAGGCGCTGGAGAAATACGGCGAGCCGCCGCAGGCTCTGCTCGGCGCCGGCAAGGCCGCGGACATTGACGCGCTGCTGACAGCGAAATTCGGCGCGGGCGGCTACGAGGTGCGGAACTTTCGCGTCACCTGGTCAGAGGAATTCGCCCAATACCTGAATGTGTTCTCACCCATCCTGATGGGGCTCGGCCTGCTGGCGCTCTTCATCGAGTTCAAGGCGCCCTCGCACGGGATGTTCGCCGCCATCGGGGTGCTGCTGCTGCTCGTCGTGTTCTTCGGGCATTACGTGGCCGGACTTTCCGGACACGAGCCGGTGCTGTTGTTCAGCCTCGGCCTGGTGCTGCTGGCCGTTGAGCTGTTCTTTTTCCCCGGGGTGGCGCTGCCCGCGGTGCTGGGTCTGGTGCTGATGCTGGTCTCGCTCGTGTGGGCCATGGCGGATTTCTGGCCGAACGAGCCCATGAACTTTTCCGGGGGCGTGCTGGTGCGGCCGCTCACCAACCTCGGACTTGGCTTGGGCCTGTCCGTCGTGCTGGGCGTGCTGTTGTTGCGCTACCTGCCCAAGGGGTGGGTGTGGGACAAGATGGTGGTCGGCTCGGCCATTGGCGGGGCCGCGCAGATTGCCGGCGTGGCCCCGGAGGCGGCTCACGAGGTGGTGAACCTCATCGGCCGGCGTGGGGTGGCCGTGACGGTGTTGCGGCCCAGCGGGCAGATCGAGATTGGCGGACGGCGCTTTGAAGCGATCGTGGAAGTCGGCGCAGTTGACGCGGGCGACGCGGTCATCGTGAGAGGACGGACAGATTTTGCCCTGATCGTGCAAAAGGCCGGCGCATGAACGCCATCATCATACTTTTTGTCATCGGGGCCCTGCTGCTGGCGGCGGAGGTTTTCCTGCCTGGCGCCATTGCCGGCATCATGGGGGCGATCGCCTTGCTCGTCGGCAGCGCCCTGTCGTTCCGCGAATTCGGTTTCGGCGGCGGGCTGGCCGCGAGCGGGGCCGCCGTGGCGTTGGTGGTCCTGGTGCTTTATCTCGAGCTGGTTGTGCTCCCCAAGACCGCGCTCGGGCGGAAAATGGTCGTGCAGGCCACCGTGGACGCCACGAGCCAGCCGCCGGTGGCCAACCCGGAGACCGTGGTGGATAAACCCGCCGAGGCGCTCACGACCCTGGCGCCCAGCGGCTATGTGCTGGTCGAAGGCCGGCGCTACGAGGCCTTCTGCCGTTCCGGCCATGCCGCCAAGGGCGCCTTGCTGCGCGTCGTCAGCGTCGACAACTTTCGTGTCATCGTAACCCAATCCTGATTTATCTCCTATGAACTCCATCCCGCTGATCTTTGCCATTCCGCTTATTGTCGTCGGCCTCATTTTCGCGGCCGTTTTCTTCTCGTTCATTGGCGTCTGGCTGAAAGCCCGCCTGAACGGCGCCCCGGTGGGCATCCTCGCCCTGCTCGGCATGCGCTTCGGTGGCGTGCCCTACAGCCTGGTGGTGGACGCCCGCATCACGGCGGTGAAGGCCGGCATTGAGGTCACGACCGACAAAATCTCCGCGCACTACCTCGCGGGCGGCAACGTCATCCCGACCGTGCAGGCGCTCGTCGCCGCGCAAAAGGCCGGCATCGTGCTCGACTGGGACCGCGCCTGCGCCAT
>JAYUGX010000006.1:0-44140 GCA_043738215.1 Lacunisphaera sp. | reverse complement strand
TGGAGGCGGTGAAGCAGGCCTTCCGGCTCGTTTACCGCGCCGGCCACAACCGCACCCAGGCGCTGGAGCGGGTGCGCGAGCACAAGCTCAGCGGCACGGCCGAGTTCAAGCACTTCCTCTCCTTCGCGGAAAAAAGCGAACGCGGCTTCGTCGCGGGGAAGTGACCGGGCGTCGGCCGAGTGGGGGCGCTTGCCCCCAAGCGCCCGCATTGGGCCGTTGAGGGCAACGGCCCCTACCGTGTTTGTTCGCCCAGCTCCCGCAGCAGCTGGTAAGTGTAGAGCCCCGTGCGGTGACCGTCGCTGAATTCAAACCGGATCGCGTAGTTGCCGATGCGCTCCCAGCCGGTCACCTCGACGCCGACGAAATTTCTCGGCACCTCGCCACCGTATTGGTGGCCGAAGATGTCGCGCTCGCCCTTGACCTCGGCACTCGGCGAGGCCGCGCGCAGCGTCGCGAAGGAGAGAAAGCTCTCCCGCCCGTCGTCCCAGCGGAGGGCGATCTCCGAGCCGATGATCTGGACGTCCGTGGGGCAGTGCACGCCAGCAGCTATTAGCAAACGAATGGTGAAGTGAAGCTCCGAAAATAGCCTGCGGCGGTGGTTTACTCGGTGGGATGGTTCATTAGGTTGTCGACACCATGAATACGACTCCCTCGCGCCTGCCTCACGTGGTCGTGCTGGGCGCCGGCTTCGGCGGCCTCGCCTTTGCGAAGGCTTTTCCGTCGCACATGGCCCGTGTCACGGTCGTGGACCGGCAGAACCATCATCTGTTTCAGCCACTGCTCTACCAGGTGGCGACGGCGGGCCTGTCGGCCCCGGACATCGCGCAGCCCATCCGGACCATCCTGCGCGACAAACCCAACCTGACCGTGCTCATGGCCGGGGTGCGCCGCATCGATCCCGTGGCCCGCCGGGTGGAGCTCGACCAAGGGTCGCTCGATTACGATTACCTCGTGATCGCGCTGGGTGGACAAACCAGTTATTTCGGCCACGATGAATGGGAGCAGTTCGCCCCCGGGCTCAAGACGCTCGACGACGCGGTGCGGCTGCGCCGCAACATGCTGCTCGCCTACGAACGCGCCGAGGTCGAGCCCGATGACGCGCGCCGGCGCGAGTTGATGACGACCGTGGTGGTTGGCGGCGGCCCGACGGGCGTCGAGCTGGCGGGCACTTTTGCCGAGCTCGCACGCACGGTGTTGTATCGCGATTTCGACCACATTGATTCGCGTCAGGCGCGCATCCTCCTCGTCGAGGGCGGCCCGCGGATTCTATCGGCCTTTCCCGAGGATTTATCCGCCAGTGCGCAACGTCAGCTGGCCAAACTCGGCGTCGAGGTGCGGCTCAACACCAAGGTCACGGCGATTCGCGAGGGCGAGGTTGAGTTCGAAGGAGTGCCGCTGCGCGCAGGCAACATTGTCTGGGCCGCCGGCGTGGGCGCGAGTCCCGTCACTCGCTCGCTGGGCGTCGAGACGGACCGGGCGGGCCGCCTCAAGGTTCTGCCCGACCTTAGCCTGCCGGGGCTGCCGCAAGTTTTTGCCGTGGGTGACATCGTTACACTGACCGATGCCAAGGGCCAGGTCGTGCCGGGCGTGGCGCAGGGCGCGATGCAGGGTGGGGCGCATGTGGCGAAGCTCATCGCCTACGACATCGCGGTCGGCGCACGCCGGCCTGAGGAGCGCGAGGCTTTCGCCTACTGGGACAAGGGCAACATGGCGACCATCGGCCGCTCGAAGGCCATCGCGCAGATCGGCCGGATCCATCTGAGCGGGTTTTCCGCATGGATGATGTGGCTGCTCATCCACCTCGTGTTCCTGGTGGGGCTGCGCAACCGCCTCTCGGTTTTCCTGCAGTGGGTCTACGCCTACTTCACCTACAAGCGCGGCGCCCGCATCATCATGGGCGGCGAGCTCGGCAAGCCTGGAGCAGGATGAGCGATCACTTTCACGGCGGGATCGCCGTGGCTCCAGGGATCATATGACTGGAGCGCGGGCGACCTCGCCCGCAAGAATCACCACGCCTCCGGCTCGGGCAAGGTAGGTTTCTTTTTCTTCAGCCGGCCCGCGTAGCTGCGGTCGATCTCCTCGATTTCCGGCTCGGGGATGCGGGTGAAGGCGATGCGCATCGGCGCATCCTGCGTCGCGCCGTGCGCGCCGCCGAAGTAAACGGTGTTTTTGCCCAAAACCTTGTTCAGGTGATCCACTGCGGAAAAAAGCCGGCCATGGATCTCCTCGGTTTTCTGTTCGAACAGGTCGGGCGTGTGCAATCGCAGGTCGAGCAGGTGGGTCAGGTGCACGCCGATCCGGAATGGCGTGCGTTTCCGGTCCGCGGCGGGGCGCTTTTTCCAGATCTGGTTGAGCGCGTGTGTCAGCTCGATCGTGTCCTGGGTCTCGGTCAGCCGGAGCTCGCCGCCCCAGTGCCGGTCGTCGCGGTAGTCGACGAACACCGACATTCCGCCCGCGCAATATCCGCCGTGGCGCAGCCGCATCGCGGCCTTTTGCAGGAGGCGGTGCAGCACGGCGAGCGCGGCCTCGTGGTTGCGCCGCGCCGGCGGCAGCACATGGCCGTGGCCGATGATCTTGCCCTCCTGTTGCTCGAAGAACGGGACATCCTCGCCGTGCAACAGCCGCCACATTTGCTCGCCACGCACGCTTTGCCAGATGCCGCGGAACTCGGCCAGCGAGGCGGCGTAGAGCTGCGCCATGGTGGTGATGCCGTATTCGGCGAGCCGGCGCTGCATGTTGGGGCCGATGCCGGCGATGTCGCCGGGCGCGAGGTGCAGGATTTTCGCGGGAATGTCCGCCTCGTCGAGCACCACGAGTCCGTCGGGCTTCTCCATGTCGGAGGCAATCTTCGCGAGCAGCCAGCTCGGCGCGAGGCCGATGGAACTGCGCAGGAGCGGACCGACCTCGCGGGAGATTTTCGCCTTGATGCGTTTGGCCAGTGCCACGGCCTCGGCGCGCGGGGCGAAACGCGGGGTCAGCTCGCACGTCAGCTCGTCGATCGACTGGACTTTGGTGACGTGAACGCAGGAATCGATGACCTCGATGAGCCGGCGATGGTAATTGATGTAAGTTTCCGGCCGGGCCTCGACGATCACCAGGCCGGGGCAGCGGTGACGCGCATCGGATACGCGCATGTTGCGGGTGAGGCCGGCGGCCTTGGCCTCGATGCTGACCGCGACGCAGCCGGTGGTCTCCGCCATCACGGGCACTATGCCGACGGGTTTGCCCCTCAATTCCGGCCGTTCCTGCTGCTCCACCGAGGCGAAGTAGGAATTGAAATCGATGGTCAGGTAACGCAGGGCCATGCCATAAAAATTGCCCGGAAAGGCCGGGAGGCAAGGCGCTTGTCAGCGGCGGGCGCGGCGGGGCGGGCCCGGCCGCTGCGCGAGGACAATCATTTTGGTTGCGGGACGGGGAAACACGGCCAATTAGTTCCCGTGTCTGGCGCGAACACGCTCGCGACCGGACATTCAACCGCAACCCTCCGTCTTCGGACACCAGGCCTGATCGCCATGCGACAAGCACTACAGTCCCACCACTGCCGCCCGCAGGTTTTCCGTTGCCGGACAACTGCCAGGCCGGCGTGAACAGCATCCTCGATTTTGCCCGCGCCAAGCGGGAAGAGCGGCCGATCGTCATCCTGGCGGCCTACGACGCCCTAATGGCGCGCCTGCTCGCGGCCTCGGAGGTCGACGCCATTCTCGTCGGCGACAGCGCGGCCATGGTCGTGCACGGGTTTCCGTCCACGATTCATGCCACGGTGGAGATGATGGCCGTCCACACTGCCGCGGTGCGGCGTGGTGCCCCGGCAGCCGTGGTGATCGCCGACATGCCGTTCCTCAGCGTGCGCCGCGGACGCGAGGAGGCGGTGCGGGCCTCCGGCGCCCTGATGCAGGCCGGCGCCACCGCCGTCAAGATCGAGGGCGTGGCCGGCCACGAGGACATCATCGCGCACCTCGTCGAGAGCGGCATCCCGGTGATGGGGCACCTCGGGCTCACGCCGCAATCGGTTAACCAATTCGGCGGTTACCGCGTGCAGGGACGCTCGGCGGATGATGCGGCGCAGCTTCGCGGCGACGCGCGCCGGCTGGAGGAACTCGGCGCCTTCGCACTCGTGCTGGAATGCGTGCCGGCCGCGCTGGCGGCCGACATCAGCCGCGCGCTGGCCATCCCGGCCATCGGCATCGGGGCGGGACTGGACACCGACGGGCAGGTGCTGGTGCTGGCCGACCTGCTGGGCCTGGACGCTGAGTTTCGCCCGCGGTTTGCCCGCCGCTACCTGGAAGGCCACGAAGCCGTGCTCGGCGCGGTCAACGCCTTCGTGCGCGACGTGCGGGCGGCGCGCTTCCCCGCCCGCGAGGAGGTGCTGGCCTGATGCGCGTCTTCACGAAAATTTCCGACTGGCGGGCCGCGCGGGCGGCGCCGGATTTTGCGAGCGGCCCGGTGGGCTTTGTGCCGACCATGGGCGCGCTGCATGCCGGGCATCGCGCGCTGCTCGAGCGCGCCCGCGCCGAGAATGATCGTGTCGTGCTGAGCATCTTCGTCAACCCGGCGCAGTTCAACGATCCCGCGGACCTCGCGCGTTACCCGCGGACGCTCGCGGCCGACCTGGCGCTGGCGGAAGGGCTCGTCGACGACGTGCTGGCGCCGGCGGCCGCGGAGCTTTACCCGGACGAATACCGCTACCGCGTGACGGAGGGCGAACTCAGCCGCCGCTGGGAAGGTGCGCAACGGCCGGGGCATTTCGACGGCGTGCTGACCGTGGTGCTGAAGCTGCTCAACCTGGTGCAACCTGACCGGTCGTATTTCGGCGAAAAAGACTGGCAGCAACTTCAGCTGGTGCGCGGCATGACGCAGGCGCTGTTCCTGCCCGGCGAGATCGTGGCCTGTCCAACCGTGCGCGCTGCGGACGGGCTGGCGCTAAGCTCGCGCAACGAGCGGCTGTCGCCCGCCGGCCGGGCCCGGGCGGCGGGTTTCCAGAAAATCCTCCGTGAGTCACTCGCCGCCGAGATCGCGGCGCCGGCCCTGCGCGCTGCCGGCTTTGAAGTGGATTACGTGGCCGACCACGGTGGCGTGCGCCTCGGCGCCGTGCGGCTGGAAGGAGTCCGCCTGATCGACAATGTCCGGCTCTAACAACATACTCTTCATCCTCACGGGCTCCATCGCCGGCTACAAGGCCTGCGAGGCGGTCTCGCAATTGGTGCAGCACGGGCACCGGGTGCGCGCCGTCGCGACGGAGTCAGCGCTCAAGTTCATCGGCCCGGCCACGCTGGAGGGGCTGACCGGCCAGCCTGTCCTGAGTGGCATTTTTGAAAAGGGGAAGGCGATGGAGCACATCAACCTTACCCGCTGGGCCGACGCCGTCATCGTCTGTCCCGCCACGGCGAACACGCTCAACCGCCTGGCCGCCGGCTTGGCCGATGATTTGCCCGGCGCGCTGTTTCTCGCCCACGACCGGGCGAAACCGTGGCTCGTCGCCCCGGCGATGAACCCCGCGATGTGGGGCCATCCCGCGACCGAGGCGGCGGTGGACCGGCTCCGGCAGTGGGGCGTGCGTTTCCTGCCGGTCGGCGAGGGACGCACGGCGTGCGGCGAAACCGGCGAGGGCCGGCTGGCCGAGGCGGCGGTAATCGTGGCGGCCGTGGAAGCGGCGCTGGCGCGCCCTGCACGGCGGTTGCGCGTGCTCGTGACGAGCGGCGGCACGGCCGAGCCGATCGACGGCGTGCGCGTGCTGACCAACACCAGCACCGGCCGCACCGGCGTGGGGCTGACGGAGCATTTTGTGCGGTGCGGCCATGAGGTTGTGCTGCTGCGGGCCCGGGCTTCCGCTCCCTGCCCGCCGCTCGCCCGCGAGGAGATATTCAATACGTTTGCCGACCTCGACGCTGCGCTGACCCGCCTGCTGGGGGCCGAGCGGTTCGATGCAATGATTCACGCAGCGGCGGTGGGCGATTTCGGAGTCGAGTCGGTGCGCGTTGACGAACAGGTGTATCCCGTCGGCGGCACCAAGCTCGATTCCGGGCGCCCGCCGCTGCTGCGCCTGAAGGAAAACCCGAAACTGGTGGAGCGGGTGCGCGGGCTCAGCCTGGCGCCGCTGAAACTGGCGGCCTTCAAGCTCACCTCCGGAGCCACGACGGAGGAGGCGCGCGCCGCCGTGCAAGAACTTTTTGCCGCCGCTGCGCCCGACTTCGTGGTGCACAACGATTTCGCCGCGCACCGCGACGGGGTTTTCCCCGCTGACATCCACCTGCCGGACGGATCCCCGCCGGTGCCATGCGCCGACCGGGCCGAACTCGCCGGCACGCTGGAAAGACTGCTCGCCGCATCACTCGCACCCCCCTGCACCCATGCTGCTCCTCTGCCTTGATATCGGCAACACCCAGATCCACGGCGGCGTGTTCGATGGCGACGCGCTGCGCTGCCAGTTCCGCAAATCCACCGCGCCGCTCGGCACCACGGACGAACTGGGGATTTTTTTCACCGCGGTGTTGCGGGAGAACGGGGTCGATCCCCGGGGTGTGACCCAGGTGGCCATCTGCTCGGTGGTGCCCGCGGCGCTCTACAGCCTGCGGGGGGCCGCCGAGAAATACTTTCACTGCGAGCCCTTCGTCCTGCAGGCGGGGGTGAAGACCGGGCTCAAGATCAAATACCGCAACCCGCACGAGGTCGGGGCCGACCGGATCGCCAACGCCATCGGGGCCACGCAGCTCAACCCCGGCCGGGACGTCATTATCGTGGATTGTGGCACGGCCACGACCTTCGACGTGATCACGGCGGCCGGCGACTACCTGGGCGGGGTCATCATGCCCGGCATGGGAATTTCCGCGGAGACCCTGGCCAGTCACACGGCCAAGCTGCCCCGGGTGGAAATCGCCCGGCCCGAGACCGCCCTGGGGCGCAGCACCATTGAGAGCATCCAGTCCGGGTTGTATCACGGGCACGTCGGCGCGATCCGCCACCTGCTGACGGTGCTGGCCAACGAGAACTTTCCCACCGGCCGGGCGGTCGTCCTCGGCACCGGCGGCTTCGCGCGGATGTTCGCGGAGGCGAAGCTGTTCGACGAGATCCTGCCGGAACTCGTGTTGCTCGGGCTCAAGCGGGCGGTCTCCCTTAACACCGATGCACCTGCCGCCGCCCAGTGAGCTCGAACCTGAGACCGACCGGCTCTTTCGCGCGCTGATGTCGGTGGACTGCGAGCCCGGCCGGCAGTGGAACTACGAGGCCTGCCGGCGCATCGCCCCGCTGACGCTCGAGATCAACCGGCTCAAGCGCGAGCAGGGCGCGGTCATTCTCGCGCATTCCTACGTCGAGCCCGAGATCATCTACGGGGTGGGGGACTTCAAGGGCGACTCCTACTTTCTCAGCCTCAAGGCCCGCGAGTCGCGCGCGAAGAAAATCGTGTTCGCCGGCGTCGTGTTCATGGCCGAGACGGCGAAGATTCTCTCGCCGCAGGCCACCGTCGTCGTGCCCGACCGCGGGTCCGGCTGCTCGCTGGCCGATTCCATCACCGGCGAGGGCGTGCGCCGGCTGAAGGCGCTCTATCCGGCCGCGGCTGTCGTCTGCTACATCAACAGCACCGCCGAGGTGAAGGCCGAGTCGGACGTCTGCGTCACCTCGGGCAATGTTTACGACATCATCGCGCGGCTGCCGGAGCGCCGCATCCTCTTCGTGCCCGACCGGCTGATGGCCGAGAACGTCCGCGCCGAGCTGAAGCGCCGCGGCGTGGACAAGGAGATCGTTTCTTCCGACGGCACCTGCATCGTGCACGACCAGTTCGACCCCGCATTCATTGCGGAGGCCCGCAGCCGCTTCCCCGGCCTGAAGGTCGTCGCGCATCCCGAGTGCATCGCGGAGGTGGCCGCCGCCGCCGATTTTGTCGGCAGCACCGGCGCGATGATGAAATACGTGAAAAACACGCCCGCGCCTTATTTCCTCATGCTGACCGAATGCGGGCTCGTCGGCCGTCTGCAGGTGGAGGATCCGGAGAAGCGCTTCATCAGCGGCTGCCGGCTCTGTCCCTACATGAAACTCAACTCGCTCGAGAAAGTGCGCCAGGCCCTCGCCGCCCCGCGACCCGACCAGATCGTCACGCTCGACGAGGACTTGCGCCGCCGCGCCGCCCGCAGCATCGAACGGATGTTCGAGCTTACGCCAAAAAATTGAACCTTATGAATGATGTTCGCACCGCCCACCTGATTGACCTCGCGCTCGAGGAGGACGCCGGGCTCGGCGACCTGACCAGCCGCGCCATCTTCCCCGCGAAGCACCGCAGCCGCGCCGTCATCAACGCCAGGCAGGAGCTCATCATCTGCGGGCTCGAGGTCGCCGCCGCGGTCTTTGCGCGCGTCGATCCGGCCCTGAAAACGCAGCTGCTGGCCGCCGACGGCGACCGTGTGCAGCCCGGCGCCCCGGTCTTGCGTGTCGCGGGCCCCACGGTCGCGCTGCTCACAGCCGAGCGCACCGCGCTCAATTTCCTGCAAAGGCTCAGCGGCATCGCGACGCAGGCCCGGCGCTTCGCCGACGCCGTGCGCGGCACCGGCGTCCGCATCGTCGACACCCGCAAGACCACGCCCGGTTTCCGCGCCCTCGAAAAATACGCCGTGCGCTGCGGCGGATGCTTCAACCACCGTTCCTCGCTCGGCGAGCACGTGCTCATCAAGGACAACCATATCGCCGCCGCCGGCTCGCTCACCCGGGCCGTGCGGCTTTGCCGCGCCGCCGCGCCGCACACTGCGAAGATCGAGGTCGAGGCGAAGACATTGGGCGAGGTCAGCGCCGCCTGTCGCGCCGGCGCCGGGGTCATCCTCCTCGACAACATGACCCCCACCGAGGTGCATACGGCGGTGGCCGTGATTGCCGGCCGCGCGATCGTGGAGGTTTCGGGCGGCGTCCGCTTCGACACGCTGCGGGACTACGCCCAACCCGGCGTCGACGTCATCAGCATCGGCGCGCTCACGCACTCGGCCCTCGCGGCCGACCTGAGCCTGAACATCTACAAGTGAACAAATTTTATGGCCACAAAAAGGCACAAAGTGGCTTTGTCGTGCCGGTGGCAGAATACCGCGCGCCTATAGGCGCATTGAGAGCTTCGTTTGCCGTTGGATGTTTTTGTGACTTTTCGTGGCAAACCTGCTGCTTCGTGTCCTTCGTGTCTTCGCGGTTCAAATAAGATGAAGATCATCCACACCGACTGTCTCGTCCTGGGCGCCGGCCTCGCCGGTTCCGCCTACGCATGGCACGCGGCTCGGGCCGGTTTCAAGGTGGAGTTGCTCTCGCTCGGGGAACCGCTGCGGGCCAACAGCGACTGGGCGCAGGGTGGCATCATCTACGACACGAGTCCCGATCCCGCCCAGCTCGCGAAGGACATTCTGGAAGCCAGTGACGGCACCGCGAATGTCGCGGCGATCGAGCAGCTCGTGCGCGAGGGCCCGGCGGCGGTGAAGGAACTCCTGCTTGACGAATTACATGTGGGTTTCGACCGCGATGCCGCCGGCCGGCTCGACCTCGCGCGGGAAGGCGGTCACACCGAACGCCGGATCATCCACGCAAAGGACGCCACGGGCCATGCCATCCTCGATGCGCTGGCCCGCAAAGTGGACGCCACTCCGGGCATCACGCGGCGCAGCGGATTCGCGGCGGTCGACCTGCTCACGCTCTCGCACAACTCGAGCGAGGCGCACGACCGCTACGAGCCGCTGACCTGTTTCGGCTGCTACGCGCTCGACCCGGCGGCGAATGAGGTCGTCGCGTTTGTCGCGAAGAAGACCGTGCTCGCGACCGGCGGGCTGGGCGGGATTTTCCTGCACACGACCAACCAGCCCGGCAGTGTCGGGCACGGAGTGGCGATGGCTTACCGCGTGGGCGCGCGGCTGATCGACCTCGAATATGTCCAGTTTCATCCGACGGTGTTCAGCGCGCCCGGCGCGGTGCCGTTTCTCGTCACCGAGGCGCTGCGCGGGGAGGGTGCCGTGCTGGTCGATGCGGCGGGCCGGCGCTTCATGGACGGCGTGCATCCGCTCGGGTCGCTCGCGCCGCGCGATGTGGTGTCACGCGCGATCAAACAGCACCTCGCCACAACCGACGAAGGCTGCGTCTATCTCGACTTGTCGGCGTTGAAGCCGGAATTCATTCGCGAGCGGTTTCCCGGCATTTATCAGCGGTGCCTCGCAGGCGGGGTGGACATCACGCGCGAGCGCATCCCGGTCGTGCCGGCCGCGCATTTCTCCTGCGGCGGCGTGCATGCCGACCTGCACGGACGCACCAATGTCCGGCACTTGAACGCCATCGGCGAGACCGCCTGCACCGGCCTGCATGGCGCCAACCGTCTCGCGAGCACCTCGCTGCTCGAGTGTCTGGTCAGTGCCAAGTCCGCCGCAGGCGCCGATGTGGCGGAGTTGAAGGGCGGCCAATTTCACCTGCCGGCGCCGAAGACGTGGACAAGTCCCGTCAAGCCGGCTGACCCGATGCTGGTGCGGCAGGACCTGCATCAGATCCGGACCACGATGTGGAATTACGCCGGCATCATCCGCTCGCCGCGCCGGCTGGCCCGGGCGCGTCGCATTTTGCTGGAGTTGCGCGAGGACATCCAGGCTTTTTATCGCGACTGCCGGCCGACGAGTGAACTGATCGAGCTGCGCAACGCCGTGCAAACGGCGCTGCTGGTCGTCCACGCCGCCTCGCTGAATCCGGTGAGCAAAGGCAGTCATTTTCTGGCCGGCGATGAGCTAGCGTAAGCCTTCCTGCTCCACCGAGGCGAAGCAGGAGTTGAAATCGATGGTCAGGTATGAGCGATCAACTGCCCACTCCCGCCGCCAGCAACACCTTCGAGCGCATCAAGCGCCTCAGTCAAAACGGCTCTGAATTCTGGTCCGCCGCGAACTGGCGCGCGTCCTTGAATACTCGGAATTCCGGCATTTTCTCCCGGTCATTGAAAGGCCAAAGAGGCTTGTGCCCAGAGTGCGCACCGGGTTGGTGACCATATCGAGCAAATCCTCGATATGGTCGACATCGGCTCGGGTGCGCGGCGGGCAGTAGACGACTGGAAGCTCTCCGCTACGCCTGCTATCTCGTCATCCAGAATGCCGATCCGAGCAAGCCGCTGGTCGCACTCGGGCAGAATTACTTCGCCGTGAAGACCCGCCGGCAGGAACTCGCGGACGATGCTGTCTTAAAAGAAGGACAGACCCGCCTCGTGCTACGGGCCGAAATGAAGAAGCCTAATAAGAACTTGGCGGGCGTGGCGAAGCAGGCCGGCGTCATCCAACCACTCGATTACGCCATCTTTATGGATCACGGCTATCGCGGCCTCTACGGCGGGCTCGGCTCCCGCGACATCCATGCCCGAAAAAAACTCAAACCCAATGAGCACATCCTTGACCACATGGGCAGCACGGAACTGGCCGCCAATCTCTTCCGCGACACCCAGACCGAGGAAAAACTACGCCGGGAAAATATCCGAAACAAGGACCAGGCCAATCGCATCCATGACGAGGTAGGTCGCAAAGTCCGCAAGACCATTCACGAGCTGGGCGGCACGATGCCGGAGAGCCTGCCCGTGGCCGAGAGCATCAAGCAGGTGGAAAGCCGTGAGAAAAAGCGGCTCAAGGCCGGGCAAAAGAAATCATCGGATCCGAAAACTGGAGGCGGGTAGCTGATTAAAGCAGGCAATCGCCTTGGCGGGCGAAGCTGCGGGTGGGGCGTGCTGAGGAATTAGCGGTCCAGGGCAGGCGGCCGGGAAACCCTGCGTCTGTGAGCGCTGTTGCCGGCTGGTCAGGGCGACTTGATCACATCGAGGCTCTTCAGACCGAAGTGCGGCGCGGCGGCCAGCAGGTGCCGGTCGTGACTGTAGATTTCCTTCAATCCGGCGTCCTTCGCACAAGTGAGGTGCAGGGCGTCGCCGGCGCGAATGTAGACCGCGGGCGGCAACTCCGTGATTTTGGCGCAGGCGGTCGCGATCAATTCCGGGGAAAGCGGCAGCCAGCCCAGCAAATGCGACGACTCGTCCATGGTCACTTGCTTGATCAGGGCGCTGAGGCGGGAGCCCGTCAGGCGGCTCTCCCGCTGGTGGCGCTTGAAGGCGGCAAAAAGCTCCAGCCGTCCGTGGGCCGCACACACCAGTTCAGTTTTGCCCTCCAGCCAGGCTAGGACTTCGTCGGCGCCGGGTTCGTCGCCGTAGATTTTGACCAGATAGGAGGTGTCGAGGTAGATCACCAGCGGTCGCGGTCTTCCGAGATGACGATGGTCGAATCGAAATTTATTTTCGGTCTGGGGCCGCGGCCTTCGCGGGTAAACACGGGGCGCATTTTCGCGCCAGGAGCGTAGGGTGCGAGTACGGCCACGGGTTCGCCATGATCGGTCACGGTGACGGGCGTGGACTTGGCGGAGCGCACCCAGCGGCCGGTCTCGGCGTGGAGCTCCTTGATGGAAATCGTCTTCATGCCAGCAAGGTGTCACCGGTGACACCTTGGGGTCAAGTGCGGAGGGCAGCAGCGAATCCGCGTGCTCCGGGAAACCCTGCAGCTGCGAGCAATTTGTGAATAAATTTACGGCAAAAAGGCCCATGTTTTCTTGACTGTAGGGTGGAGAATGGGGAGAAATGGGGCGTTCTGGGGGAAAGGGCATCCAGGGCACATCCATGGCGCAATCAGGCACAACAGTTTATTCCGGCCGTTTCGAGCACACGCTCGACGACAAGAATCGTCTCACGATTCCGTCGTTGTGGCGCTGGGTGCACACGGACACGGAGACGTTTTTGGCGATCCCGCATCCCGACGGTTACATCGCGGTGCTGCCGCCGGCCCGCGTGGAAAAATTGCTCGCGCAGATTTCCGAAATGAAATTGTCCGACCGCGACGCGCAGGCGGTGAAGGCCAAGATTTTTTCCGAGGCGCTCTCTTTCACTTTCGACAAGCAGGGCCGCTTCGGCGTCAGCGCCGACCTCCTGCGCCATGCCGCGATCACCAAGGACGCCATCCTCAGCGGCATGGGCGACACCTTCAACATCCTCAGCCCGTCACGCTGGACGGAGATGTCGCGCAGCACCGCGGGCGAGAACTTCGGCGACATGATGCGCCGCATCGGACTTTAATCCATGAAGAACCTCACGCTCATCCGTCCGCAACCCTTGCCCAAGCTCCTGCCGGTGTTCTGCGCGAACCGCCGTTCCCTGCTGCGGGAGCCGATCTCGATCGTTCTGCCGTGGAAGAAACTCCATGCCCGCGCCCGCTCTTGAACTCCTCCCGCGTTCCATGACCCCGGGGCACAAACCCGTCATGCTGCACGAGGTGCTCGAATACCTCGCGCCGCTCCCGGGCCAGTGCCATCTCGACTGCACCTTCGGCGGGGGAGGGCACACCCGCGCCATCCTTGAGACGGGTGCCAGCGTGGTCGCCCTCGACCGCGACCCCGCCGCCCAGACGCGCACCGCGGAGTTCCGCGGCGGGTTTCCCGCCACTTTCCGCTTTGTTGACCTGAACTTTGGCGACTTGGCGGCGCTGGCCGACACCGGCTTTCACGGCATTCTCTTCGATCTCGGTGTCTCGTCCTTCCAACTCGACGACGCCAGCCGGGGTTTCGCGTTCCGTTCAGACGCCGAGGCCGACATGCGCATGGACCCGCGCTCGGGCCAGGCCGCCGGTCGCTGGCTTGAAATCGCTTCCCACGATGCGCTCGTCCGCGCGGTCCGCGACTACGGCGAGGAAAACAGCTGGCGCCGGGTCGTGTCGGCCATCGAGGGCGCCCGCGGCACCGGCCGCCTTGCCCGCACGGCCTCGCTCGCCGAGCTCATTGCCGATGCCATCCCCGCCGCCCTCAAGCGCGAGAGCCGCATCCATCCCGCCACCCGTGCCTTCCAAGGCATCCGCATCGCCGTGAACGACGAGATCGGCGCCATCGAGCGCGCGCTGCCCGCGGCATTCGCGAAGCTGGCTCCCGGCGGCGTGCTGGCCGTCATCAGTTTTCATTCCCTCGAGGACCGGCCGGTAAAGCAGTTTTTCCGTGCGATGTGCGGCCTGCCGGTCGACGCGAACGACGCCACGCCGCAACAGCTGCGCGCCAAGCATGCCGACCTGCTCACACGCAAGCCCGTCGCACCCTCCGCCGCCGAGATTTCCACCAACCCCCGCAGCCGCTCCGCCAAGCTGCGCGCCCTCCGCAAACTCTGACCCTCCATGAAGCCACCCCCGGCCAACGCGCTCGTCAACCGGCTCATTGCCCTGACCCTCCTCCTGCTCGTCTGCTCCGGCTCCCTCGGCCTCGGCGCCGTCTGGGTGCGGCAGGAGATTTCGCAGACCGCCAACCGCAGCCGCTCGCTCGAGGTTAAGATTGCCGATGTCGAGCGCCGGCTCGACGAGGTCAACGCCGAGGTCGCCGCCGCGGTGAATCCCGAGACGCTGCTCCAGCAGAACCAGGCCATGCACCTCGCCCTCGTGTCGCCCGGCGAGGCCCAGGTGGTCCGGGTCAACGAGTCGCCCGAGCTGCGCCTCGCGTCGAAGCTCAACCGCGAGGTCTTCAGCCGCGCGGCGGGTTCCGGGGACAACGCCCTCTCTTTCCGTGTCGTGACTGCTTCCCTTCGCTAACCCATGTCGAAGGGTTTCGCCTCCAACAACCGGATGACGCTGCTGGCCATGGGCGTCATCGCCTGTTTCATGGGCGTGGGCGTGCGGCTCGTGTTCCTGCACGTGGTGGATCGCGACGAATTGCTCCGCTATGTGGACAAGGCCCGCCGCCAGATCACCGTCGAGCACGCCCGGCGCGGCACCATCCTCGACTCGCGCGGCAACCTGCTGGCGACCAGCCGCTCGGAAATCACCATCGCGGTGGACCCGTGGGCGCTGGCCGAATACGTGGACTCCGACACCAACGTGGCCCACCGGGCGCGCCGACGCCGCGAGGAACTGGCCAAGCACGCCCAGCTGGCCGCGCTGCTCGGGCTGGCCACCGCCGCGGTGGAGCAGGCCTTCACGCCGGCCATGCGCAACATCAAGCCCGAGGCCGACCGGCGCGACGGCAAGGTGGACGGCCTGACCAAGGACCGCTGGGTCAAGCTGCGCGAGGCGGTCGACGAGCCGACGTTCACCCAGATCGAGGCGCTGAAAATTCGCGGGCTCAGCCATGAGCGCATCTACCGTCGCGCTTACCCGGGCGGCGCGCTGGCCGCGCACCTCATCGGCTACCTCAACAAGGAAGGCACCGCGGTCAACGGCGCCGAGCACCACTTCGACCTCTACCTCAAGGGGCAGGACGGCTGGATCGAGTCCGAGAAGGACGGCGCCCGCCGCGAGCTCGCGCAGTTCCGCTCGAGGGAGATCGCCGTGTCGGACGGCAACGACGTGGTGCTGACCATCGACTCGGTCGTGCAGCACATCATCGAGGACGAGCTGAAGACCATCGCGGCGAAATACTCGCCCCGCTTCGCCACCATCATCGCCAGCGACCCGAAGACCGGGGCCATCCTCGGCCTGGCGAACTACCCGAGCTTCGATCTGAACAATTACAGCAAGGCCCCGCTCGACGCCCAGCGCAACTACGCGGTCACCGACCGGATCGAGCCCGGCTCCACCTTCAAGATCGTCGCGGTCGGTGCGGCGCTCAACGAGAACCTGGTAACCCCCGCCGCGCTGTTCGACTGCGGCAGCCCGACGATTGATTACCGGGGGCGCACCCTCAAGCTGCCGAAGGAGGACGAGCCGTTCGGCATGCTGAGCGTGGCGGACATCGTCGCCCATTCCAGCAACCGTGGCGCCGCCCAGCTCGCCATGCTGGTGGGCGAGCAGCGCTTCTACGATTACGCCCGTAAATACGGCTTCGGCCAGACGACCGCCTTCCCGCTCGGCGGTGAAGTGCGCGGCACGCTTGATTCACCGGAAAGCTGGGACGGCCTGACGATCACGCGGATGCCGATGGGTCATGCGGTCGACGCCACGCCCCTCCAGATTCACATGGCCATGAGCGTGGTCGCCAACGGCGGCACGCTGCTGCGCCCGCAGATCATCAAGGAAATCCGCGATGCCAGCGGCAATGTCATCCGCACGTTTGCGCCGGAGAAACGCACCGCGGTGCTCAAGCCGAGCACGGCCGCCTTGCTGGCGCAGTTGCTGACCGGCGTGGTGCGCGAGGGCACGGCCAAGGGTTTTGACATCCCCGGCTTCGAGGTCGCGGGCAAGACCGGCACGACGCAAAAGCTCATTGACGGCAAATACGTCAGCAACCGCCACGTCGCGTCCTTCGTCGGCTTTTTTCCCGCGAGCCGGCCGGAGGTCGTCCTGTCCGTGATCGTGGACGACGCCAAGGTTCCCAGTGGCATCGCGTGGGGCCGCGTCGTCGCCGCACCGGCGTTCCACCACATCGCCGAACAGCTCATCCAGTATCTCGACATCAAGCCCGTGCTGCCGGCAACGCGCACTTTCCTCGCGATGCAGGGAGGTGCCCGGTGATCGGTTATCTCACACCCAACTATCCCCTTGTCGCCGCCTTCCGCTCCCTGCCGCTCCACCGCCCCCGCGGCCTCACCCCGCGAATCTTCAAAATGGCCCCCAGGCTTTCCGATTATTTTTCCGCCGGCGATCTCCTCGCCAGCAAGGGTGATCTCGACCGGCCCATCTCCGGCCTCGCCATGGACAGCCGCCGCGTGATGCCCGGCAATCTCTTCTTTGCCCTGCCCGGCCGCCGGGCCGACGGCAATTCGTTCATCGACGAGGCCATCTCGCGCGGCGCCGTCGCCATCACGGGCGAGAAAATCCCGTCCGGCACCGCCGCGCGCGTCACCTACCTCCAGGTCGCCGACGCCCGCCGCGCGCTCGCGACCGTGGCGCAGCGTTACTTTAACTTTCCCGACAAGTCGCTCGAGCTCATCGGCGTCACCGGCACGAACGGCAAGACCACCGTTACCAATCTCATCAAGCACCTGCTCCCGACCGGCCCGCAGCGCGTCGGCCTCATCGGCACCGTCCACTACGACCTCGGTGCGCGCATCGTGCCGTCCTACCGCACCACGCCCGAGTCGCTGGAGCTCTACGGCATGCTCGCGCAGATGCGCGACGCCGGCTGCCGGCAGGCCGCGATGGAGGTCAGCTCGCACGGCATCGACCAGTATCGCGTGCTCGGCATGCAGTTCGGCGTGACCGTCTTCACCAACCTCACCCGGGACCACCTTGACTACCACAAGTCGATGGAGGCCTACTTCGAAGTGAAGTCGCGCCTCTTCAACGGCGGGACCGGTAGCGCGCCCGCGGCGGCCGCCATCAACCTCGACGATCCCTACGGCCGCCAGCTCGCCGCCGCCACGCCGAAGCACGTCAAGGTCGTGACGTTCGGCGAGTCGCCCGAGGCCACGGTCCGCGCCGAGAACCTCCGCCTGAATTTCAAAAACACGCAGTTCCGTCTGGTCTGGCCCGGCGGCACGCTTGAGCTCGAAAGCCCGTTCATCGGCCGCTACAACGTGAGCAACCTGCTCGCGGCTTTCGCCGCGTGTTACGCGCTCGGCCGCGACCCGGCGGTGATCGCCGCGCGCATGAAAAGTTTCCCCGGCGTCCCCGGCCGCATGGAGCGCATCGAGGAGGGCCAGCCCTACAACGTGCTCGTGGACTACGCTCATACCGACGACGCCCTGCGCAACGCCCTCGGCATGCTGCGCGCCGTCACGCCCGGCCGGCTGTTCGTCGGCTTCGGCTGCGGCGGCAACCGCGACCGTCTGAAGCGCCCGCTGATGACGGCGGCGGTGCAGGAGTTCGCCGACTTCGCCTGGGCCACCGCGGACAATCCCCGCACCGAAGCGCTCGCGCAGATTTTCGCCGACATGAAGGCCGGCGTAAAGTCGCCGGAGAAAATCACCTTCGTGGTGGACCGCCGCCGCGCCATCAGCCTCGCGCTCGATGCCGCCCGCGAGGGCGACTGCCTCCTCATTGCCGGCAAGGGTCACGAGACCTACCAGGAATTCGCCGACACGATCATCCCGTTCGACGACCGCCAGGTCGTGCGCGAGCTGATCGGCATCAAGAACATCAAAACAGTCTGAGCCTGCTTCCATGCCAACCTTCGCCGCAGAAAAACTGGCCACCTGGACGGGTGGCGGCTGGACCCGCTTGCCGGGCGGGGCGATTGCCGGCTTTAATCAGGATACGCGCACGCTGAACGCCGGACAGGTTTTCGTCGCCCTCAAGACGGACAAGCGGGACGGACACGATTTTCTGGGTGAAGCACAAACGCGCAGCGCGACCGCCGCCTTGGTCGGCCGGGCCGTCCCGGGCGCCGCGCTGCCGCAGCTCGTGGTCGCCGACCCACTGGCCGCCTTCCAGCGCATCGCGCGCGAGCACCGGCGGGAATTTCACGGCCCGGTGGTCGGCGTGACCGGCAGCGTGGGCAAGACTTCCACCAAGGATCTGCTGGCCCTGCTGCTTGGCGGCGGCACCGACGTGCTCGCGACCGAGGGCAACCTCAACAACCATATCGGCGTTCCGCTCACCCTCACGCGGCTTGAACCGATGACGCATCGCGCGGCCGTCGTCGAAGCCGGCATCAGCGAGCCGGGCGAGATGGCCGTATTGGCCGGCATGATTGAGCCGGATCATAGCGTTATCACGCTCATTGCCCCGGCACATCTTGAGAAGCTCGGCACGCTCGAGGGCGTGGCGCTGGAAAAATCCCGGCTGCCCGCCGCCAATCATCCCGGCGGCGTGGCCGTGTTCCCCGTTTCGTGCTGGGCCTTTGAGTCCTTCCGCACCCTCGCGAACCCGCTGGTGCTCGTGCCGGAGAACGAGGGCATGACCAAGGTCGCGGGTCGCCCGGTTAAGTTCAATGTCTTCCACCGGCCCGAGCGCACCGAGGTGTCGTTCGACGGCCGCCGCCGCTTCATCCTCCGTCGCGTTTCCGCGGGCATGGCGCAGAACGCCGCGCTGGCGCTGGCGCTGGCCTCCGAGCTGGGAGTGGGGGACGCCGCCCTGCAGTCGCGGCTCGAAGGCTGGCAGCCCTCGAAATGGCGCGGGGAAATGCGGACGAGCGGCGAGGCCACGGTCTATTGCGATTTCTACAACGCCAACCCGGCGTCGATGACCGATGCCATCGATGTCTTCAACTCCACCGTGCCGGCCGACCTGCCGCGGCTCTATGTGCTGGGCTGCATGGAGGAGCTTGGCCCGGATTCTGCGATCTATCACCGGCAGCTCGGCCGGACGCTGCACTTGCGGCGCGGGGATTTTCTTTTCGCCCTCGGCTCGCAGGCTGGTGAGCTCCGCGAGGGACTGCTCGAAAATGGCAACGACCCGGCGCAGGTCGCCGCCCTCACCGACCTGGCGCCCGTCCGCGAGCGTCTGGCGGGCTTCAAGGGCGCCGTGTTTCTGAAAGGCAGCCGCCGCTACCAGCTCGAAACCGTGCTCGATCCGCACGCCGCCGCCCATGCGCACTAACTTCAGCCCGACCTCGGAGGCCGCCCGCCTCCTCGCCGCCCGCGATAACCCGCCCCGCTATGTGGTTGCTCACGCCGCGGCGGCGCAGACGAGCACGAACCAGCTGGGCGCTGCCGAGGAGCGGTGGTGTGAATGGCCCCGGCGCGCCCCGCCGCCCCGGCGGGTCACCGGCATCTGGCAAACTCTCCAAGCGATCCAGCAACGCCATGCTTAGCTATCTCGCCAACTACGCGCATCTCTGGGGACCGTTGCGGCTCTTCTCGTCGCACCTCTTCCGCGCCGTCATGGCGACGGGCACGGCGCTGGTGATCGGCTTCATCATCGGTCCGTGGCTCATCGGTCGCTTCCGGGCGCTGAAGTTCGGCCATGGCTACATCGACGAGCGCACCGGCATGCTGGGCGCGACCTACTTTGACAAGCAACACACGCCCACCATGGGCGGGCTCATCATCTTCATCGCGGTTTTCTTCAGCGTGGTGCTCTGGGCCGAGCCCAACGTCTGGGTTGTCACCGCGATGTTCGTCTACACGACACTCACCGTGCCGGGCTGGCGCGACGACTACCTGAAGGTCGTCCACAAGAACAATGACGGCATCAAGTCGTGGGAAAAAATCGCCTGGCAGAGTTTCGCCACCGTGGCGGCGCTCGCCTTCCTGCTGTGGCATCCGCAGAGCTCGGCCAAGATCCACGAGTTGTGGGTGCCGTTTTTCAAGACGGCCATCATCCCGCACATGCACTGGTCGCTGCTGCTGGTGCTGATCTACCTCTGGATCGTCGGCTTCAGCAACGCCATCAACCTGACCGACGGCCTCGACGGCCTGGCGGTCGGCTGCACCATCACCGTCGCGCTGGTGTTCGGCATCATGGCCTATGTGGCGGACAACAGCATCGCGGCGCAATACCTCCTGCTCAGTTACGTGCCCGGCACGAGCGAGCTCACCGTCATCTGTGGCGCGCTGATCGGTGCTTGCATGGCCTTCCTCTGGTTTAACTCGCACCCGGCTGAAGTCTTCATGGGTGACACCGGCTCGCTCGCGCTCGGCGGCCTCATTGGCGTCATGGCTTTCATGATTCACCAGCCGTTCACCCTGGTGATCGTCGGCGGCGTATTCGTGATGGAGGCGCTCTCGGTGATTTTCCAGGTCGGCTGGTTCAAGTTCACCAAGCACCGCACCGGCACCGGCCGGCGGCTCTTCCTCATGGCGCCGATCCACCACCATTTCCAGAAGCGCGGCTGGCCCGAGACCAAGGTCGTGCTCCGCTTCTGGGTGCTCTCACTCGGCTTCGCCCTCGCCGGCCTCGCCACCCTCAAGCTGCGCTGACGCGCAGGAAGCTCCAAGGACCAAACTCCAACTTCCAGTGAATAACCAAGCCTCAATCACCTTTCCAGCCGTTTCTCCGTTCGGAGCTTCTCTGGAGCTTGGATGTTGGAGCTTGGAGCTTCGTGCAGCCGGCACCGCATAAAACTCCACGCCCGTCATTCCCATGCCCATCGACTACAATTACGAGCATACGCCCGGTTTCCGCGACGTTACCCGCTCCAGCCTCCTGCTGCTGCAACGCCCGGTGGTTCGCTCTCTCGCCCAACTGCGCCGCCTGCGCTCGGGCCAGGTCATCCCCCCGGTCGCGCGTCGCGCCAAAACTTTCGTAGGAGTCCGCTGACAGGTTCTTTATACTAACAATCGGAACCTTATCTTTTGCTGTCAGCGGACACCTACTTTCCTCTCATGCTACCCAGGCCACCCGCCAATATCGCCGCGCTGCTCGCGCGTCCCGTCGCCGCCCTCGGCGCGGGTGTGAGCGGCACGGGCGTGCTGTCGCTGCTCGCGGCAGTTGGTGTGACCGGTCAGGTCTACGACGAACAGGCGGCCGGCGCGGAGAAGACCTTCGGCGCCAGGCAGGTCGCCACGCACGCGTTCGTGGTGTTCAGCCCGGGCTTCGCGCCGGATCACGCCTGGCTGGCGGCGCGCGCCGCCGGGTGGTGGCGCCACGCCGGGCTGCCCGAGGTATCGCATTACGCCGCCGCCCGAACCTTCCAACTGGGTGCGCACCGGCTGACCCGGGTGGAGGAGAAGTGCGGCGTGACCTTCTGGAACGACTCCAAGGCCACCAGCCTCCACGCCGTGGAGGCTGCACTGGCCACTTTTGCCGCCCCGGTGCTCTGGATCTGGGGCGGCCGGGCCAAGGAGGGCGACCTGGCCGGCTTTGTGCGCCGCATCGCCCAAAAAATCCGCCAAGCTTTCCACATTGGCGAGACCTCACCGGCGCTGGCCGGCTTTTGCCGCGAAACGCGAGTGCCCGCCACCCCCTGCGGCAGCCTGGAGGAGGCAGTCCGCTCCGCTTTCGCCCGCGCCACCGCCGGCGACCACGTGCTGCCGGGTCCCGGCCTTGCCAGCTTCGGCATGTTTCGCGGTTACGACGACCGTGGCCGCTCCTTCGTAAACCTTGTGGAAAACCTGTGAACAACCTCAATTTTTAGATAGCAAAACTTCAACCCTGCCGCTCATATTCCCACCATGAAAATCCTCCAGATCTTCGGAGCAGTCGTCGCCGTGCACCTGCTCGCGTTCATCTTCATTTTTGCCAGCCCTGGCTGCCAGTCCGGCCCGCGCAACATCCCGACGCCTGACGCCACCGTGCCCACCGGTTCCAGCATGGCGCCCGTTGCCTTCGACACCAGTGCCGTCAACCCGCAGCCAGTGGCAACCGTTTCATATTCACCCGCCCCGTCCGCCGGTCACGCGGTGCCGACGCGCCCGGGCTCGGCCGCGGCCGTCGCCATCACGCCCCCGAAACCCACGGCCGATGTCGCGCCCGTCTCCACCTACACGGTGGCCAAGGGTGACAGCATGTGGAGCATTGCGAAGAAAAACAATCTGACGGTCGCCGAGCTCGCCAAGGCCAACAACCTCGGCGTTGGCGCCACACTGCAACCGGGCAAGAAACTCATCATTCCCGGCAAGGTGGCCGCGCCGAAGGATCTCTCCACCACCGCGCCGGCGGGAAAGTCTGCCGCCGCCGACAAGGCCGCGGCCGCCCCGGCCCGGACCAATGGCGAGGCGGTGAAGCACACCGTGCAGGTCGGCGAGAGTCTCGGCATCATCGCGAAGAAATACCAGGTGACCGTCGGCGAACTCGCGGCGGCCAACAGCATCACCGATCCGTCCAAGGTCCGCGCCGGCCAGCAGCTCATCATCCCCGGCTTCAAGGCGGTCAGCGGCAAGGGCACCACCACCGCGGTTCCGGCCAAGTCAACCGCGGCCGAGCCCACGGTGACCACGCCCCATTTTGAGATCGCCCCTCCGCCACCCGGGCAGGACCTTGATTCCGGCCTGAAAGGCGCCGGCACCGAGGTGCCGACCATCAAGGTGGAGGAGCCCAAAGCCGATCAGCCGCCCAAGAAATAAGCCACCATCACCATGGTGAGTTTGCCGAGCGCCGCTGTTCCCCGCCGACCTCTCACGATCACTCCCGCGAGCGTCATCCTGGTGTGCGTCGCGGCGCTCCTGTCGATCGGCCTGGCCGTGCTGTTCAGCGCGAGTTCGCCCATCAAGGGCGGGCCCTACGCCTACCTCTACAAGCAGTTTATCTTCCTCGCGCTGGCCATCGGTGCCGGCTGGCTCGTCGCCATCGCCGACCTCGAGCAGCTGCGCAAGTTCGCCTGGGTGGCCGCGGCGGTGGTGCTGGTTGGCCTCGTGCTGGTGTTGTTCACCACGCCGATCAACGGCAGCCGTCGCTGGCTCGGTTTCGGCGGCGTGCGGCTGCAGGTGTCGGAATTCGCGAAGCTCGCGCTGGTCTTCTCGCTGGCGCACTACCTCGCGGTCAACCAGAGCAAACTGCATGATTTCTGGCGCGGCTTCGTGCAGCCGCTGGCCTGGATCGGGCTCTTTACTCTGCTCGTGCTGGTGGAGTGGGACTTCGGCGCGGCGCTGCTGCTCGGCACCATCGGCGTCCTCCTGCTTTTCCTCGCGGGGGCGCGGTTGAAATTCCTGCTGCCCACCATCGGCGCGGCGCTGCTGGGCTTCGGCCTGCTCGTGCTGCAAAATCCCGTGCGGCTCCAGCGCCTGCTGTCATTTCTTGATCCCGAGGCCAACCGGCAGGGCACCGGCTACCAGCCGTGGCAGGCCCTCCTGGCGTTCGCCGCCGGCGGCGTGAACGGCGTCGGGCTCGGCAACGGCCGCCAGCAAAACGCCTTTCTGCCGGAGGCGCACACCGATTACATCTTCGCCATCATGGGCGAGGAGATGGGACTCATCTTCACCCTGCTTACCGTCGCGCTGTTCGTGACCATCTTCGTTGCGGGCCTGATGCACGTGCGCCGTGCCCCGAACCTGTTCCAGTTCCTCCTCGTCACCGGCTGCGTGCTGCTCATCACGCTCCAGGCCATCGTCAATCTGGGCGTCGTCACCAGCCTGCTGCCCTCCAAGGGCATGTCGCTGCCCTTCATCAGCGCCGGCGGCTCGAACCTGCTGCTGATGGGCCTGCTCGTCGGCATCGTCATCAACACCCAGCGCGCCTGGGAGCGGCCCAAGCCGCTCGTCCGCCGGCGCGCCCTGACGGAGGTGCTGGCGTGAGCCGGTTCGTCATCGCCTGCGGCGGCACCGGCGGCCACCTCTCGCCCGGCATCGCGCTGGCCGAGGCGCTGATCGCGCGCGGCCACACCGCGACCCTGTTCATCAGCCACAAGAAGGTGGACATGCGTCTCCTTGAGAAATACCGGCACCTTTCCGCCGAGCGCGTGCCGAGCGCGCCATTTGGCTGGCGGCCGGATGTGCACCTGCGCTTCCACTGGCGTCAGACCCAGGGCCTGCTCTTCAGCCTCCGGTTCATGCGCGCGCTCAAACCCGACGCCATCGTCGGTTTCGGCGGCTTCACCAACGCCGGCGTCGTCATGGCCGGCCGCCTGCTCGGCCTGCCCGTTGCGCTGCACGAGGCCAACCGCATCCCTGGCCGCGCCGTGCGCGTGCTCTCGCGCGTGGCCCGGCGCCTTTATCTGCCGCCCGGCGTGCGGCTGCCTGGCATCCGCGGCGTCATGGTCCGTCATACCGGCCTGCCGGTGCGCCCCGAGGTCGCCCGCCTGCCGCGCGCCGAGGCCCGGGCGCAACTCGGGATCGATCCCGCCCAGAAACTGCTGGTCGTCATCGGCGGCAGCCAGGGCTCCGGCCCGCTCAATTCGTGGGTCGAGGAAAACCTGACGGCACTCGCACACGAGGGCATCCAGGTTTACTGCGTCACCGGCCTCGGCAAGGGCCACGCGGGCGTCCGCGAGCTGCACAACCGGAGCGGTCAGGTTGTCCGCGCATGGTTCGAGGCTTTCTCCGACCGCGTGGGCGTGCTGCTGTCCGCGGCCGATCTCGTCCTCAGTCGCGCGGGCGCCGGCACGCTCGCCGAACTCGTGCACTGCGAGACTCCCGCCATCCTCATCCCTTACCCGCAGGCCGCCGACAACCACCAGTGGGCCAACGCCACCTATTTCGAGCAGCAGGGCGGCGGCGTGGTCGTCGCCGAGACCGCGCTGGCCGGCCTGCGCCAGGAGGTGCTCGATGTCATCTTCAACGACTGGCTGCTGAATAAATTCCGCACGAACCTGCACCGCATGGCGCAGGAAAACACGATCGACACCATTGTGCAGGACTTGGAGGAGCTCGCGGCCGGCACGCCGCCGACCCGCCACTGGCGGCACACGCCCGCGTCCTCGACCTCATGAGCGCCCGACCCAAAGTCTTCGGCCGGGACCTCGCCCGCGTGCATCTGCCCGGCGCGGGCGGCATCGGGCAGACCGCGCGACAATTCGTGGCAAAAATAAAGGCCGCGAAAAAACGCGAGGCGGCCTGGAATGAATTTTTGACGGCCGCACGGATGCGTCTCGGCGCGGAGACCAAGCTGGTTGAGCGCGAGCTGCTCGCGGCGAAGACGACGATGCGCGTCGGCGGCCCGGCTCGCGTATACGCCGAGCCGGCCACGACGGAAGACTTGCGCCACTTGCTACTGGAGGCGAACCGCCGCGGTCTGCCCGTGCTGTTGCTCGGCCGCGGCTCGAATCTCATCATTCCCGACGAGGGCGTGGACGGGCTGGTCATCAGCCTCGCGCACACCAACTGGCAGAAGTTTGAGTTGCAGCCGGCCGGCCGGGTATGGGCCGGGGCCGGCCTGCGGCTGAAGAATCTCTGCGGTCTCGCTACCAAGGCCGGTTTGAAGGGCTTTGAATTTCTCGAGGGCATCCCCGGCTCGGTCGGCGGCGCATTGCGGATGAACGCCGGCGCGATGGGCGGCTGGATGTTCGATGTCGTGGAGGAAGTCCACCTCATGAGCCTCGCGGGCGAGGTGCGCGTGATGCCGGGGGCCGACATGCACGTGGATTACCGGCATTGCGGCGAGTTGCAGGATGCGATTGCGCTCGGGGCCTTTCTGAAGCCGGCCGCGATGGCGGAGTCGACCGACATCCGCCGGCAGATCGATGTTTACCAGAAGAAGCGCGTCGAATCCCAGCCCCGCGAGCCGAGCGCGGGTTGCATTTTCAAGAACCCGCCGAATGCTTTGGCCGGCCGGCTCATCGACGAGCTGGGCCTGAAGGGCGAGCGGGTGGGCGACGCCGAGGTGTCGCCGGTGCATGCCAATTTCATCGTCAACCGCGGTCACGCGACGAGCGCCGACATCATCGGGCTGGTGCGCAAGATCCGCGCCCGGGTGAAGAGCGCCCGGGGCATCGACCTCGAGCCCGAGGTGCTGCTTTACGGGCAGGAATGGAGGGACGTGCTGTGAAAGGTCCCATCATCGCCGTCCTGGCCGGCGGCACTTCGCCCGAACGCGAGGTCTCCCTCGGCTCCGGCAAGGCCGTGGCGCTCGCGATGGCCTATTCGCATCCCGTGCAGTTTTTCACCGTGGACTCCGACGCGCTGCCGGCGGGGCTCAATCCGTCGCGGCACATCGTCTGTTCGACCCTCCACGGCATCTTTGGCGAGGACGGCGGCATGCAGCGGCTGATGGAGGCGACGGGCGTGTGCTACGCGGGTTGCGATGCCCGGAGCAGCGACCTGTGTTTCGACAAATGGCGGACGCGCCAGACCGTTTCCGCGATGGGCGTGCAGGTGGCGCCGGGCCGGCATTTCAACGCGACCAGCAAACCCACCGCCGCGGCGCTGGCGGCGGAATTTGGCGAACAGATTGTGTTCAAGCCCAACCGGCAGGGCAGCAGCGTCGGGCTGCAGATTGTCACATCCAAGGTCGGCCTGGAGATCGCCCTCGGCGGCATCCGGCAGGGCGACTGGATTGCGGAGCGGCGCATCATCGGGCGCGAACTCACCGTCGGCCTGCTGCGGGGCCGGGCGATGGGGGTTGTCGAGATCGCGCCGAAGTCGGGCATTTTTGACTACGCGAGCAAATACACCAAGGGCCTCACCGAATATTTCGCCCCCGCCCAGCTCTCGGATGAACTGGCGGCCGCGGCCCGAACGGCGGCCGAGACCGCTTTCGCCGCGTGCGGCGGCCGCGACTATGCGCGGGTCGACTTCATGCTCTCGAACGAGGGCGAGCTGTATCTCCTGGAGATCAACACGCTGCCGGGCATGAAGGAGACGAGCCTGCTGCCAATGAGCGCGGGCTGCGTGGGACTGGATTTCATCGCGCTGTGCCGCGAAATGGTTGCGCCCGCCTTGGACCGGTTCGCGCTGGCTCCGGCGCTGAAAAAATGAACACCACCGCCGACATTCCCGCACCGCCCCCCGGCCGCTCCTGGCGCAACATCCGCCAGGAGGTTAGTGCGCCGGCCATGTCACGGAAGGGCCGCCGCCGGCAGATTGCCGCGTGGCTGAAGCTCGGAGCGCTGTTCGCCTTTGTGGTGGCGGCGGGCTGGGGCATCTTCCTGGTCGCGCACTCTTGGGAAACAGACCGGACGGCACTGGCCACGGCCGTGCAAAGTGAACCGGTCAGGCATGTCGTGTTGATCACCGACGGCGTGCTGACGCAGTCCTGGGCCGCGGGCGAGCTTGCCCTGCCGAAGTCCGCCAGCTTGATGTCGCTCGAGCTGCGCCCGCTGCGGGACCGGCTGCTGACCAGCGGCCAGGTGCGCATCGCGGTGCTGGCGCGGCAATTTCCCGACACACTGGTGGTCACGCTGCAGGAGCGCACGCCGGTCGCGCGCGTCCAGGCGGGCGACAGTTTCGGCGCCACCAAACAGCTGCTGGTGGCCAAGGACGGCGTGGTTTACGACGGCCTGAATTACAGCAAGACGATGCTGACCGGCCTGCCCTGGCTCGACGGAATCCGGCTGGTGAAGTCCGGAACTGGATTTGAGCCCGTCGCGGGCATGGCCGATGTGGCCTCGCTGCTGGCCACGGCGCAACAGGAGGCGCCGCACCTCTACCGCGGCTGGCTCATTGTGTCGCTGGCGCGGCTGGCCTCGGACGATGAGATCATGGTGCGGGCGCAGGACATCCCGGAGATCATCTTCAGCCGGAAGAATGATTTCTTCAAGCAGGTCGCCCGGCTCGACTACGTCATCGACGCGGCGCGCGTGCTGCCGGACCCGACGCTCAAGTCCATCGACCTCTCGCTCAACGGCCAGGTGCCGGTGCGGCTCGAGCGCGCGCCGGACCAGCTGACCGTGGTGGCGCAACCCTCTTTTCAAATCCAACCTCCTCAACGGAAAGGCCAGCGTGATCTCTAACAGCAATCGCATCGTCGGGGCCGTCGAAATCGGCACCGGGAAAATCGCGGTGCTCGTGGGCGAAATCGCCCGCGGGCGCAGCTTGAACATCATCGGCGTGGGCGTCGCGCCCTCGCGTGGCGTCATGAAGGGGGAGGTCGTCGACTACAAGGCGGCCTGCGAGGCCACCCACCATGCGCTGGAGATGGCCGAGTCGCGCGCCGGCGCCCGCATCGAGGAGGTGTGGCTCGCCCAGACCGGCGGCCACCTGGACGCGTTCTACAACGAGGCGTCGGTCAACGTGAAGTCGGCCGACAACACCGTGACCCAGCTCGACATTGCCTCGGTCTGCGAGCTCGCGAAGGAAAAGGAGCTTCCCGCCGGCCGCTCGCGCATCCACGAGATCCGCCGGCCCTTCCGGCTCGACGGCCGCGCCGTGCCGGACCCCGAGCACCTGTCGGGCCGCCGGCTCGAGGTCGGTTACTGGATTGTGCACGGGCCCGAGAGCAAGGTGAGCGACAACATCCACGTCGTGGGCGGCTACCACCTCGAGGTGCGCGAACTCGTCCTCGCCAGCCTGGCCAGCGGCTCCCTGCTTACCACCACCGAGGAGCGGACGCAGGGCGCGCTGGTGATCGATCTCGGCAAGGGCGTGACCGACTACGTGCTATACCGCGACGGCCATGTGCTGGTGACCGGCACGCTGCCCGTCGCCGGCGACCATTTGACCAACGACCTCAGCATCGGCCTGCGCGTCACGCTGGCGCAGGCGGAGCTGCTCAAGCACCGCAACGCCCGCGGCACGGTGCTGACCCGCGACAAGTCCGACAAGGTCTGGCTGAACGGCGACGCCTCCTTTGGCGACCGCCAGTTGCCGAAGATGGCGATCGAGACCATCGCGGCCGCGCGCACGCTCGAGTTGCTCGAGGTCGTGAAGCAGAAGCTCGGACCGGCGTTCGTGGCCGAGCATTGCGGCGCGGGCGTCATCCTCACCGGCGGCACCTCGCGGATGCCCGGCATCGACGAGGCCGCGGCGCGGGTCTTCGGCCTGCCGGCCCGCCGTGGCGAGCCACCCGGCTGGGTCAAGGACGAGTTGAAGGACCCGATGTTCAGCACCGTGCTGGGCGTTTTCCAATTCGGCCTGCGCGGCGCGCAGGAGCACGCCATCCCGGCCCGGCGCAAGGCCGGCCTGTTGAGCAGCCTCACCAAAATCTTCGCGACCTCCTGAACCATGCCACATTCATGTCATTCTGAGCGAAGCGAAGAATCCAAGCCGTTCGGTCACGATGGATTCTTCACTGCGTTCAGAATGACCGGCATTCAATATCATGGATAATTCCCCCAACGAACTGCCCCTGGAGGCCCTGACCGACCGCAATGTCGGCATCAAACTGATCGGCGTGGGCGGCGGCGGCTCCAACGCCGTCGACCGTCTGAAGATGGAGAACCTCGACCGCCTGCAGCTCGCGGTCATCAACACCGACCTCAAGGCGCTCGGCACCTCGCCCGTGCAGGACAAGATTCTCATCGGCACCGCGCTCACCCGCGGGCTCAGCGCCGGCGGTGACCCCGAACTCGGCCGCAAGGCCGCGGAGGTTGACGCCGACAAGATCGCCGAGATCGTCAAGGACACCGACCTGATTTTCCTCGTGGCCGGCCTCGGTGGCGGCACGGGCTCCGGCGCCTCGCCGGTGGTGGCCGAGATCGCCGCCGAGGCGGGCGCGGTCGTCATCGCGTTCGTCACTCTGCCGTTCAGCTTCGAGGGCGGGCGCCGCCGCAAGCAGGCGGAGGAGTCGCTGGCGGAGCTGCGCCGCGTGTGCGACGCCGTCATCCCGCTGTCGAACGACATGCTCCTGCAGGAGGGCACGGAGCAGACCAGCGTGCTCGATTCCTTCGCGCGCGCCGACCAGTGGATCGGCCGCGGCGTGAAGTCCATCTGGGCGATGCTCTCGCGCACCGGCCTCATCAACGTGGACTTCACGGCGCTGCGGCAGGTGTTTCAACAGCGCGGCGGCAAGACTCTTTTCGGTCTCGGCGTCGGCTCGGGCGAGAATCCCGTGCAGGCTGCGCTCGACGACCTCAAGCAGTGCCCGTTGCTGCACACGCCGGAGTATGCGCGCAAGGCCGACCGGCTGCTCGTCAATATCACCGGCGGCGCCGACCTCAGCCTGACCAAGGTCCACGAGCTGATGTCCGCCCTGACCGAGGCCTTTGGCAGCGAGGCGCATGTGGTCATGGGCGCCGCTATCGACGAGGGTCTGCAGGGGCGCGTGGAGATTTGCGTCATCGGCACCACCGACCTGGGCGGCCGCAACTTCGTTCGCCGCGCGCTCCCGCCGTCCGGGCGGAAGGTGCCGGAAAAGGCCGGCGCCACCGCGACCTCGTCCGCGCCGGAGAGCAACAGGAACCTGACGACCACGGTCACCACCGGCTCGACGCGCACTCCGTCCGCGGCGGTGCATGCGAAAAAACCCACGCAGGAGGAGTTCGGCTTCGGCGGCGCCCCGACGGAGAACCGCGGAACGTTCGAAAGGTCCGACCGCAATCTCTTCGAGGGCCAGGACCTGGACGTGCCGACCTACCTCCGCAAGGGGATCAAGGTCACGGCCTGAGTAAACTTTGACTTATCGCGCGAACTGCGCGTGTTAGCCCGATGTTCATCGACGAAACCAGGATCAAGGCGCGCGCGGGCGACGGGGGGCGCGGCTGCGTCAGTTTTCGCCGGGAAAAATACGAGCCGTGGGGCGGCCCGAACGGTGGCGACGGTGGCAAGGGCGGCGACGTCGTGTTGCGTGGCGATCACGACCAGAACAACCTGATCGATTTCAAATACAAGCCGCACTGGACCGGCGAGCGGGGCGAGCACGGGCAGGGCAAGGATTGCAACGGCCGCGAGGGCCGGGCCGCCGTCCTCCGCGTGCCACTCGGCACCATCGCTTACAAAAACGGGACCGGCGAGGTCGTGGCGGAGATCTTGGAGGACGGGCAGGAGTTCATCCTGTGTCGCGGCGGCAAGGGCGGGTTCGGCAACACGCGCTTCAAGTCGTCGGTCAACCGCGCGCCGCGCAAGACCGGCCCCGGCGAGCCGGGCGAGTTCGGCGAATACCGGTTGGAGCTGAAGAGCATCGCCGACATCGGCCTCGTGGGTTTTCCCAACGCCGGCAAATCCTCGCTGACCAACCTCATCACCAACGCGCGGCCAAAGACGGCGCCGTATCCGTTCACGACGCTGCACCCGCAGATCGGCGTCATCGGCTACCCGGAGGAATACGATAACCTCGTGCTGGCCGACATCCCGGGCCTGGTCGCCGGCGCGAACGAGGGCAAGGGCCTCGGCCACCGCTTCCTGCGGCACATCGAGCGCTGCAAGATCCTCCTCCTCATCCTCGACCTGGCGGGCACCGACACCCGTGACCCGCGCGACGACTACAAGCAGTTGCTCAAGGAGCTCGAGCTTCACGATTCCGCGCTGCTGGACAAGCCCCGGCTGATCGCGGCGAACAAGATGGACGAGCCCGCGGCGGTCGCCAACCTGACGAAGTTCAAGAAGCGTTACCCCAAGGTGGAACTCATCCCCATTTCCTGCCTCTCAGAAGAGGGCATCCCGAAGCTGCGGAAAGAGTTGTTAAAGCGGGTACGCCGGATGAGGGCCAAAGAAAAGAATTCGCCAAGCCGTCCGCGTTAATCATTATTACGGGCCAATGATGACGTCGGAATACCGCCCCCTGCTCATGCGAGCCAACCGTCTCCTCGGTTCGGCCCTCATCGAGCACAACCTCGTGAAATTCGAGGACCTGGAGGCGGCCAATGAACGGCTGCTGGAAGTGGCGGCCACCGGGCAGGTGCGGCAGAGTTCCGTCCTGAGCATCCTCGTCTATGAGAAGAAGGTCCTGCGCGAGGAGGACGTGCTGCACCATGTGGTGGATGACCACGGCGTCGGGGTGGTGGACCTGCGTGGCTATGACGTGCCGGAGGAGGTCAAGAGGGACCTCGACCTCGAGGCCTGTTGGGCGACCTGGAGCGTGCCCTTTGACCGCGAGGAGGATTTTCATTTTGTCGCGACCGCCTATTACCTGAGCCCGGCCGTCCGGGCGCATTGGGAAAAGAAACTCGGCGGCCAGATCATCTGGCAGGCGACCACGATGGACATCATTGGGGATTTTCTCGACCGCATCCACGCGGAGCGGACCGAGGGCGCCAAGGCGTCCGGCGGCACCCGCAGCACCCGCGCGCCATTCCCCGTGCCCTCCGGCAGCAACCCGCCCATGCCGGTCCCGACCGGTTCCAAGTCCCCCGTCGTGCCCGGCGTTGGTTCCGGCAGTGTCGCTCCCTTTCCAGTGTCCGGCGCCGCCCCGCGCCCACCGGCCACCAATTAAACCATGCCCCTCGGACGCACCCAGACGCAGATCATCGACAAGCTCGAGGAGATGGGGAAGCTCACCGCCGAGGCCAAGGGTGTGCTCTTGGCGCGCCCCGACGAGCCGACCGGCGACCAGCTCGACCAGATCCTGCAGGCGGACCATCACATCACGATGTTCCAGTTGCTGCTGGCCAAGTGCCGCGCGCTCGGCCTCGCCCCCTACAACGTGGCCCGCTACCGGGTGCACACGAACACGTTTGAGAAGATCGACCTCGAGTTCTGCCAGAAGAACATGATTTTGCCGGTGGGGCAGGTGGGCGACTTCCTGCTCGTGGCCTTCGCCAACCCCTTCGACACAACGGTCGCCACCAAGATCCAGGACAAGACCGGCCAGCGGGTCATCCGCCTCCTTGGCCGCGAGGCCGACATCCGCGACAAGCTCAAGAAGGACCAGATTCACGACGAGGTGCAGTTCTCCGACGTGGTCGACCAGCTCGGCGCGCAATTCGACGAGGATGAGACCGAGATCAAGGACGAGGACCTGGAGAACGAGGACTCGGCCCCCATCATCCAGCTCGCCAACCGCATCATCGAGGACGCCTACTTCGCCGGCACCTCCGACATTCACATCGAGCCGTGGGAGAAGGAAATCGTCGTCCGCTACCGCATCGACGGCCTCACCCAGGAAAAGTTGCGGCTCCCCGCCAAGGTGGCCGGCGCGCTCGTGGCCCGCATCAAGATCATGTGCAATCTTGACATCGCGGAGCGCCGCCTGCCGCAGGATGGCCGCATTATTTTCAAGCAGTTTAACAAGAAAAACATCGACATCGATCTGCGTGTCTCCACCGCGCCGCTCAACCACGGCGAGGGCGTGGTCATGCGCATCCTTGACAAGCAGAAGTCCACGCTGCCGCTGCCCGCGCTCGGTTTCACCGAGGCGAACCTCGTTCGCTACCGCGAATGCATCCGCCAGCCCTACGGCATGATCCTGCATTGCGGCCCCACCGGCTCCGGCAAGTCGATGACGCTCTACTCCGCGCTCAACGAAATCAACACCTCCGACATCGTCATCCGCACCGCCGAGGACCCGATCGAATACACGCTCCCCGGCATCAACCAGATGCAGATGCACCGGCAGATCGGGCTGACCTTCGCCGCCGCGCTCCGCTCCTTCCTCCGGCAGGACCCCGACATCATCCTCGTGGGCGAAATCCGCGACAAGGAGACGGCCAACATCGCCGTCGAGGCCGCGCTCACGGGCCATTTGCTCATTTCCACGCTCCACACCAACGATGGCCCCAGCACCGTCGCCCGCCTGACCGACATGGGCATCGAGCCGTTCATGATCTCCTCCTCGCTGGTCTGCGTCTGCGCCCAGCGCCTCATGCGCCGCGTCTGCAAGGTCTGCCGCGTCGCCTACGAGCCCGACGGCCGCGAGAAGGACGTCCTGCAGCGCGCCATCGGCTGGAGCGGCCAGATTTACAAGGCTAGCCCCAAGGGCTGCTCCAAGTGCAACAGCACCGGCTACAAGGGCCGCATTGGCATCCACGAGCTGCTCGTCAACAATGAGGAGCTCATCGAGGCGATCAACAAGGAGGCCGAGACCGCCGACCTGAAGCGCATTTGCATGAAGAGCGGCATGAAGACGCTGCACCAGGACAGCATGGCGAAGGTCAAGGAGGGCCTCAGCACCATGGCCGAGGCCCTGAGCACCGTCCCGCAGGACATGGAACTGCGCGAGGGGGCGGGGAAGCGTTAATGCATTGGCGGCGGGACCGGTGTGATCCAAGCTGCCTCCCGGCTTATTTATTCCCCATGAAAAACAAGTCCCTGCGCAAGAAAATCAACCGGCTGGAGGACAGTCTGGTGCGGCAGAACGAAAAACTCGCCGCGTTGAAACGCCGGCTGCCGCCCCTCGAGGTGAAGGATTACTTGCTCGCCGGCCCCGACGGCCGCGTCCACCTGTCCGAACTGTTCCGCGGCAAGAAGGACTTGGTGGTCATCCATAACATGGGCCGCTCGTGCCGCTACTGCACGATGTGGGCCGACGGCTTCAACGGCCTGCGCCACCATCTCGCGGACCGCGCCGGTTTCGCTGTGGTTTCGCCCGACGCGGTCACCACCCAGCAGCGATTCGCCAAGAGCCGCAGCTGGGCGTTTCCGCTTTATTCGGGGAAGGGGAGCACTTTCATCAAGGACATGGGCTTCCTGCCCAAGCCCAACGAGCCCTGGCCGGGCGTCTCCACCTTCCGCCGCAAGGGCCGGAAAATTTACCGCATCGCCTCGTCGGGCTTCGGGCCGTTTGACCAGTTCTGCGCCACCTGGCCGCTCTTCGCCCTGCTCGACGGCGGTGTCGGCGACTGGGCGCCGAAATTCCGGTATCTGCAAAAATAATGTGGAAAGCTGGAAAGCCGGACGATTTCAGTCCCTGATTTCCTGAGTTCCACATGAACAGCTACTGGTCTGAGTTCCTGACGATCGCCGTGGCGCACGCACTGGCCGTGGCGAGCCCGGGGCCGGACTTCGCCCTCGTGCTCCGGCAAAGCCTGACTCATGGCCGGCGCACCGCCATCTGGAGCAGCATCGGCGTCGGCTGCGGCATATCCGTTCACATTGTCTATTGCCTGCTCGGCCTCGGTTTCGTGCTGAATAACTCCCCCACCGCGCTCGCGGTCGTCAAATACCTTGGCGCGGCCTACCTGGCCTGGGTCGGCGTGCAGGCGTTGCGGACCAAGCCGCGCACCGGTGACCTCGACCTGGGCTCCAGCGCCGCAGCCCCCACCAGCCGCGCGGCATGGACCACCGGCTTTCTCGTCAATGTGCTGAATCCCAAGGCCGCGCTCTTTTTCATCTCCCTCTTTCCCCTCGCGGTCAGCGTCAGCACGCCGAAGCTCATCCAGGCCGGCTACGGCCTGTGGATGACGCTCGCGACGATGGCCTGGTTCAGCTTCGTATCGGTCGTGTTCACCAAGCCCGAGGTGCGGAACAATTTCCTCCGCCACGGCCACTGGATCGATCGCGCCCTGGGCGTGGTCTTCCTCGCCTTCGCCGCGAGCCTGGCCTTTGCGACACTGCGGTGAGCAGTTGCCCGCTGCAGGGCTGCCGCTTGCCGGCAGGCCGTGTATCACCCGTGGCGCGGCCAGGCGACAAGCGCCGCCCCTACCTTTTCTTCACGGACACTTTCTTGACCGGGGTCACCGTCTGTCCGGTCCCGAGGTCCACGATCCAGAAATCGCAATAGCTGTTCTGGCCAAAAATCTTCGCGTCGCTCGCAAACTTCAGCTCGTAGTTCGCTTTGGCTTTCGCCGCCAGCTCCAGGTCCGTGCGCGCGAAAAAATTGCCCCGGTTGAATTCCACGGTCAGCGTATTGTTTCCGGCCGAAATCTCGACGGGCGTGTTCCAGCCGGCGCGGCCCGCCGTCACCGGCAGCCCGTTGACCGCGACGACAAACGCTGTGAAATTGTCGAACAGCGCGCTGGATTCCTCGGAGCCCTTTAGCTTGGCCGTCCCCACGACCACCGGCGGCGAGGGTGCGGCGGGCGAAGATATTTTCGCTGAGATTTGCGCTACCGTGGCGCAACTCGAAAGCAGGACGGCGAGCGCGCCGCAGACCGGGAGAATGATTTTTTTCACCATGGCGGGAAATTTCCTGGCCCAGCCAAGCTCAGGAACGCGGACTTGGCAAGCCGGCGGCGGGGAATGGAGGGGTGCTCGCGGCGATGGTGGACTGGGCCGAGAGCAGCATCGCGCTGAGCTCCGTGGCGCAATGGGCGAACTGGCTGTAGACACTGTGCTCCAGCGGCGTGGCGTTCGCGGCTTTCGGTGCGGGCGGGGCTAGCTGGTCGAGCGCGTGGCGCAGGGCCCGAATGCGATCCGCATCGGCCTGCTCGGTCTCAGTGACGACGGCCAGAGCCTCCAGGGTTTCCGCTCCCGTTTCCACAAACTTGGCCAGTTCGGGCCGGCCGAGGGGCGCGCCGGGTGACAAGTGCAGGGCCACCACGGTGAGCGCGCGCGTGAGACGCTGGTTGCCGTTGGCAAGCGCGGCCGCCTCCTCCAGGCCGGCCTGCTGGTTTTTCGGGTCACCCGCCATGCGTTGCAGCGAGGCGAAGATCACGCTGTTGGCCACCTCCGCGGCGCGCTTGCCGGCGATGGCGCTTGCATCGTAGCCGCTGCCGGAGGCCAGGCGCTCGCCGAGCACGCGCAGAAAATCGCGGTTGGCGCGCAACGCGCGGGCAAGGATGGCGGGGAAACGCTGGCGCTCCCACACCGGCCAGAAAAGCTGGGCGGCGAGCAGGGCCAGCAGGCCGCCGGCGGCGGTGGCGGCGAGCCGCTCGACCGTGAAGGCGATGGTCACCTTGGTGGCCGCCTCGGTGATCAGCACCACGAAGAGCGTGATGAAGAAAACCGCGATGGTGTAGTTGCGCTTCAGCCAGAACGCGAAACCGAACATGGTGACCGCCATCGCCGCCAGCAGCACCGCCGGCGGCAGCGTCAGCCAGAGCAGCAAACTGGCGAGCAGGCTGCCGGCAAAAGTGCCGAGCACCCGCTGCCCGGCGCGCAGCCGCGTGGCGCCGTATTCGGGCTGCAGCACGACGAGGGCGGTCAGCGGCAGCCAGTAGCCGCGCGCGATGTCGCAATAGATGAACACGGCCACGCCGATCAGCATCAGGGTGGTGGCGCGGGCGATGAAGCGCACCAGCGTGCCGTCGGGCCGCCACTGCAGGTTGAGGGCCGAGGCCAGTGGGCGCAGCGTCCAGGTCTGCAGGTCGAAAAGCTCGAGTGAGAACGCGGCACGCTCGTCCGCCCGCTCGATGGTGGCGCGCAGGGCCTGCTCGGTTGCGGGGAGCAGCGCGGCGATTTGTTTCAAGATAAAGGTCAGTTGCGCGCCGTCGGGGGCCGAACCGGTCTGGGTGAGCACGCGGTCCTGCAGGGCCTGCAGCAGGTTGCCGAGCCGGCGCAGGCGCACTTCGCCGGCGGCGAGATGGGACGGCTGGCGCGAGACGACCGTGAGCGCGATGGTGCGGGTCGTGTTGGTCAGCGAGGTCAGCACTGGCGCAAAGTTCGGCGCCAAGGCCGCGAAGTCCGGGCGCTCCATCAAGGTCTCGAACGAAGTGTTGAAACCCATGAAGCGCGTCGCGAGCCGCGCGGCGGCCATGTTCAGTTCCTCCAGCTGGCGCAGGTAGGGGCGGTGGCGGCCGGCGGTCGCGGCGGCGAGCAGCGCCGTGGCGTGGTCCAGCGCCGTGCGCAGTTGCGCCGAGCGCTCGGCGATCAGCCGGTGGCGTTCGGCCGGGACCGGATTGGCGTCAGGGGCCATGGCGGCCATCAGGTCGGACAGCGCCAGCCAGCTGTCGGCGACGGAGCGGCGCAGCGGGTGCTGGGCGCGGAACGGCCACAGCGCCACCTGCACGAGCACGCCCCACAGGCCGCCTGCCAGCGCGGCCAGGAAGTGCCGGTCGGCCAGCGCGGCGCCGTCCGGGTGGGCGAGGGCGATGAGGAAAAGCAGCGCCGAGGCGATCGAAAGGGACGGGCCGTATTCCGCGCTGAGGTGGCGCCACAGGCCGCTGGCGAGCATGATGAGCACGACGGCGCCGAGGGCCAGTCCCAGCTGGCCGCCCGCGACGCTGCCGAGCCAGGTGGCGCCGGCCAGCACGGCCGCCATCACCAGGAGGAGGCTCAGCCGCAGCGGGTAGGAACCGCGGATGTCCACCAGCGCGATGTTCTGGGCCGCGATGGCCGCGAAGGAAATCTCGAAGGGCAGGTGCCACCAGTGGGCCGCCAGCATCGGGCCCATGAAGCCCACCGTGCAGCGCAAGGCCCGGCTCAGGTCGGGCTGCAGCCGCTTCCGCTCGATGGCCTCGCGCATCCGCGCGATGAGTTCGTTCATGGCCTTCGCATTGTTGCGAAGCGCGGCCCGGCGTCACGCGTTTTGCGCGGCTCGCCCTTGATCATTCACACGGCGAACTAGTCCGTGGTTTCGGCCAGGTTGGACCTGTAGGTGGTGTTCGTCTGGCGGTCGTTCAGCTCGATATAAATCCAGCTGGGGGGGACGACACCCGTTTCCAGGGCAAACCAGAGTAGACTGAGATGATCGCGCTTCCCCAAGGCGCAAAAGCCTTGGAGTCGTTTTCCGGTCTGGTCGTAGATGTCCACCCACGTGCGGGAAGACTTCGTATTCATACCGCAGGGGGGCAGTTCCGGCGCGGGGGCGAAAAGCTCGTTGGGATACTCGGCCAGGTTGTGCACCTGATACTTGTAGCGCGTATACTCCTTGCCGCCTGTCTTGTAGTATTCCAATCCGGTCAGGACGAGGACAGGATTGGGCAAAGGTGGGGTCTGCGCGATGGCGTTGTCCGCGGTGAGTGCCAGCAGAATCAGGCCGGTCGCAAGCAGTGCGATCTTTTTCAGGATCAATTTCATAGTCGGCTCCATGTCTCCAGAGGGAAGGAGAAGTATTCCGGATTCCTCCTCTCGTCAATCGTTGTGACCTAGGCAAACACCGCGCCGCCGAGGAGTTTCTCGCCGGAGTAGAGTGCGAGGATCTGCCCGGGGGCAAGGGCGCGCTGGGGTTCTACAAATTGAATACGAGCCGAGAGCGGCGCGTTAGGGATAACGCGCCCTACCTCGTCTCTAGGTTGCGCGGGTGTGAATTCGCAGAACACGCGGGGATCGCGGTAGCGAACACGGCACTCGAGCCGCTGTGGCGTGGTAATGGCATCGCCGATGAAACTGACGCTGTGCACGCGAGCCTCGCCGGTCCACAGGCCGGGCGACTCGGGTCCGTCAAAGGCGACGAGCAGCGCGTGGTCGCTGCCGCGCTTGCCGGTGACGACATAGGCCTTGTCGTCGGTGTTCGATGGAATGCGGATGCCGCGGCGCTGGCCGATGGTATAGTAGTGCAGTCCGCGGTGCTGGCCCAGCACCTTGCCGTCGGTGGCGCGGACGATCGGGCCGGGGTGGTCCGGCACATAGGTTTTCAAGAAATCGGCCATCTTCACCTCGCCGATGAAGCAGATGCCCTGGCTGTCCTTCTTCTGCGCCGTGGGGAGCCGGGCGTCGGCGGCGAGCCGGCGCAGCTCCGGTTTTTCCAGGTGACCGATGGGGAAGCGCGCGTCGCGGAGTTGGGCCTGCGAAAGCAACGCGAGAAAGTAGGACTGGTCCTTGTTTTTATCGAGGCCTTCGAGGAGGGTGAAGGTGTTTCCCTCTGTTGTAGGGGCGCAGCAAGACTGCGCCCCTCCCTGAATGCGTCTGGCATAGTGCCCGGTCGCCACGGCGGAAAAACCCTCGGCCTGCGCATACTTCGCAAACACGCCGAATTTCATCTCACGGTTGCACATGACATCGGGATTGGGCGTGAGACCGCGCTGGTAGCCGTCGAGCAGGTAGTCCACGACGAGCCGGCGGTAGTCCGACATCAGGTTGACGACGCGAAACTCGATGCCGATCTTCTCGGCCACGGCGCGGGCGTCGTCGATGTCCTGCATCCACGGGCAGTGGCCGATGACGTTGTCCTCGTTGATCCAGTTCTTCATGTAGGCGCCGACCACGTCGCAGCCCTGCTGCTTGAGCAGAAGGGCGGCGACAGAGCTGTCGACGCCGCCGGACATGGCGACGAGGATGCGTTCGGAAGACATGGAAGGGAGAGAAACCACTAATGGCCGCTAATGAACACTAATCTTTCAAAGAAGCCACGGATTGCACAAATGGGCACGGATAGGGCAGGGAATCACTAAGGCACACTAATGGGTCACTAATCCGGATTAGTATTTTATCAGTGAAGATTAGTGGTTCCAACCTCTGTTGCCTCCTGTAAGCATTTATCCGTATCCATCCGCGTAATCCGTGGCTAATAATGTTCCCGGATTTTTTCAGGCAATGCACACCGCGCTTGCGGTGGCGCGGCAAGTGCTGGAAAGTGGGGCCGTCCCCGTCCGCCTTTGAACACCCGCGCTCCCTTCAACGCCGACCAATCCCAACGCATCGCCCGGGCGTGGCTGATGTCCGCCTCCACCGGCATCATCGAGCTCGATGCCGACTGGACGGGCGCCTCGCTGCCGTTGCTGGCGCCGGGCGACAAGGCCTTCGCTTTCACCGACCTCAGCCCCGCGGCACCGTCGCTCTACGCGGACGAGGCGGCCTATTACGTGGATGACGCTGGCGCGCTGGTCTTCGTGCTCGACCCGGCGGAGCACAGCTGGGTGAACTTCGGCTTGATGCCGGTCTACGTGGCGGGCGATTTCAACGGCTGGGAAAAGGCGGTGGGCGTCGCCGAGTGGTGCCTGGAGCCAGGCGAGCTCAACGGCCGTGCCGTCTGGCTGCTGCGCAAGCCCGCCGCGCCGCTGCTCACCGAGCCGCCGCAGCACTTCAAGTTCGTCACGGGCGACAACCGCTGGATCGACCTGCCGCGCGACGCGACCAACCTCGTTGATGACGGCAAGGGGCACTTCAACCGCGCCATCCTTCGCTTCCGCACCGGGCGCAACCTGTTCCAGTTCACCACGGCGTCACCGGTGCTGCTCAACCAGACCTACTCGGTCATCCACGTGCGCGACGGCCGTGAGGCGGCCAAGACGCGGGTGCGGCTGGGAAAATTTTTCCACGAAATGCGCAGCGACCTGCCGCTCGGCGCCCTCGTGGAGCATGGGGAGACGACCTTCCGGCTCTTCGCGCCGCGCGCGAAACATGTGCGGCTGTTCGTGTGCGAGAAGCTGGAGGAGCAGGCGGAGGCCTTCGGCTACGAGCTGGACCGCCGCGAGGAGAACGGCGGCTGGCAGGGCGTGTGGGAGGCGCATCTCGACCAGCACCTGCACGGCTGGTATTACTGGTATTCCGTCAGCGGCCCGCACGATGTGTTCGGGCATTTTCATCCCGGCCAGAAAGTGCTCGATCCCTACGCGCAGGCCGCGGTCGGCCGCGAGGGCCCGGGCATCGTACTCGACCCGGCGTGGGTGGGGCGGGGCGATCGCTCTTTCAGCACACCGTCCTGGCAGGACCTGGTCATGGCCGAGGCGCATGTGCGCGACCTCGCGGCGCACGCCCCGGTCATGGCCGGTCCGGAGGAGCGGCTGGGCTTCACCGGCCTGACGAAATGGGTGGAGCACCCGGACTTTTATTTGAAAAAACTCGGCGTGAACTGCGTCGAGCTGCAGCCAGTGCACGAATTCGACAACAAGTCCCGCGAGGAATACCACTGGGGTTACATGACGGCGAATTACTTCGCGCCGGCCAGCGCCTTCGGGCGCGACGCGGCGAAGGCCTCGGCGGTGAAGGAGCTGCAGGAGTTGGTCGCCGCTTTCCACCAGCAGGGCCTGGCGGTGGTCATCGACGTCGTCTACAACCACGTCGGCGAGCCGGCGCACCTGCTGTTCATCGACAAGCTCTACTACTTCGAGCTGGACGACGACGGCGCGCTGGCAAACTGGAGCGGCTGCGGCAACGACCTGCGCTGCCGCTCGGCCATGGCGACGCGGCTCATCATCGACAGCCTCGTGCACTACCTCGAGGTCTACGGCGTCGACGGGTTCCGGTTCGACCTGGCCGAGCTCATCGGCGTCGACGTGCTGCGCGAGATCGAGGTGGCGGTGAAGAAGGTGAAGCCCGACGTAATCCTGATCGCCGAGCCGTGGAGCTTCCGCGGGCATATCGCCGCGGCACTGCGGCCGACCGGGTTTGCCTCCTGGAACGACGGCTACCGCAACTTTCTGCGCGAATATGTCCGCGGTCTCGGGAGCGCGGACCGCCTCGAGTATTTCCTCAAGGGTTCGCCGTGGCACTTCGCCTACTGGCCGGCACAGACGGTCAACTATACGGAGTCGCACGACGACCGCACCTGGCTTGACGTGATCACGGAGAACGGCGGCAACAACGGCTTCCACCCGACGGCGAACGACCGCGAGCGCACGCACCTGATGGCGGCCATCCTCTTCGCCTCGATCGGCATCCCGCTCGTCGCGGCGGGCCAGGATTTCCTGCGCTCCAAATACGGCGTGAACAATTCCTACCAGCGCGGCGACCTCAACGCGCTCGATTACCACCGGCTCGCGCGCTACCCGGCGACGCATGCGTATTTCGCCGACTGGATCGCGTTCCGGCGCTCGCCGCGCGGCCGGCTGCTGCGGCAGTGGTCGCGGCCGAGCGAGGGATTTTTTCAGGCGTTTCGCGGCCCGGCCCTGGCCTCCCTCGTGCTGATCTACAACGCGGACGGCAGCCAGGGCCAGTCGCGCCTGATGTTCGCCGTCAATCCGACCACCGAGGACGCGACCATTCCGATCGGCGAATTCGGGGAGTGGCAGTGGGAGCTGATCGCCGACCACGAGTGCTTCTATCACGACGGCCAGCACCCGCCGGGCGAGGTGGCCGCCACCGAGCTGTTCATCCCGGGGCTGGGCTGCAGTCTGTGGCAGGCGGAAAGGTGAGGGGACGGCCGCTGTGCCCCCGCCCGCAGTCGCGCACTGCCAAATATGGCACTCATCTCTCTTGCCAAGGCATGGAGCCTGCTTTTCATAACGGCGATTGCCCGCCTTTCCCGCGGGCTGATCCCAACCCACCACCAACATGGCTGTCAAAGTAGCAATCAATGGTTTCGGCCGCATCGGCCGCCTCGTTTTCCGCGCGCTGGTCGAGCAGGGCCTGCTCGGCACCTCCCTCGATGTCGTGGCTGTCGGCGACATCGTGCCCGCTGACAATCTGGCCTATTTGCTCAAATACGACTCCACCCAGGGCCGCTTCAACGGCACGGTCGGCTCGAAAAAGTCCGCGCCGGACAAGACCGAGGACGATGTGCTGGTGGTCAACGGCAAGGACATCCATGTCGTCAGCGCCAAGTCGCCCGCCGAGCTGCCGTGGGCGAAGTTCGGCGTGCAGCTCGTGATCGAGTCCACCGGCCTGTTCACCGAGGCCGAGAAGGCCCGGGGCCACATCACCGCCGGCGCCAGGAAGGTCATCATCTCCGCCCCGGCCAAGGGTGAGGACATCACCATCGTCATGGGCGTGAACGACGACAAGCTGGACGTCGCAAAGCACAGCATCATTTCCAACGCCTCCTGCACCACCAACTGCCTCGCGCCGGTCGTCCACGTGCTGCTCAAGGAGGGCTTCGGCATCGAGGAGGGCCTGATGACAACCATCCACGCCTACACCGCCACGCAGAAGACCGTGGACGGCCCCTCGAAGAAGGACTGGAAGGGCGGCCGCACCGCCGCGCAGAACATCATCCCCGCCAGCACCGGCGCGGCCAAGGCCACCGCCCTCGTGCTCCCCGAGACCAAGGGCAAGCTCACCGGCATGTCCTTCCGCGTGCCGGTCCCGACCGTGTCGGTCGTCGACCTCACCGTGAAGACCGTGAAGGCGACCTCCTACAAGGAGATCTGTGACGCGATGAAGCGCGCCAGCGAGACCTACCTGAAGGGCATCCTCGAATACACCTCCGACGAGGTCGTCTCGTCCGACTTCATCCACTGCAAGTCGTCGTCCATTTTCGACGCCGGTTCCGGCATCGAGCTCAACCCGAAGTTCTTCAAGCTGGTGAGCTGGTATGACAACGAGTGGGGCTACTCCAACCGCGTCGTCGAGTTGACCCAGAAGATTGCCGCGAAGCTCTGAGTGCGGCTGCGCCACACGAATTCAGAATCCAGAATCCAGGAGTCAGCACCAAAACCTGGCTCAAAAACTCACGCTGAAGCCGGCGCGTTCAGTCCGTCTCTTCTGCATTTATCTTCTGGATTCTGGCTTCTGAATTCT
>JAYUGX010000005.1:0-2560 GCA_043738215.1 Lacunisphaera sp. | reverse complement strand
GCTGGTCATTCCCCGCCTGAGCGGCTCGCGGGCCTTGGGCTGGATGGCCTTCGGCCTGCTGCTTTGTCTCGCCGGTCCCTGGGCCGCCGGGCCGGGCTCTGCCGTCGATTTCCGTCTCGATCACGGGGCCATGTGTCTGATGGGCTTGACGACCATCGCCGCCCTGCTCACCCGCGGCTTCCGCTCCCGCGCCTGGTCGGTCGCCTTCGGCGCCTCGGTCGGCGTGACCTTGCTGGAGCGCTTCCTCACCGGCGCCTACTTCGCGCCGATCTTTCTCGCAGCTGCCGTCTGGATCGCAGCGACCGGCGACCGGCGCGCCCGGTGGCTGAACCTTGCACTGGCCGGACTGGTCGCGGCGTTGCTGGCCGGCCCGGAGTTCTGGATCAACCGGAGCTGGATCCAGAATTATTATTGGGTGGGCCACTTCACCGGCGCGGAAAGCAGCGCCCGGGCCCCCGGTCTTACCGCCTGGGCCTCGATCCAATACGTCTTTAACGGGCTGGTGAATCTCCATCTGGGCGGCTTCCTGCTTGTCACCAGCGCGGCGTTGACTGCCCTGCTGGTCCAGGCGGCGGTCCACGCGCGCCGGCGCATCCTCACCTGGCCGGACCGTGACTGGCTCTTCACCGGCATCGCGTTTTTCGTGCTGCCCGCCGCCATCCTCTGCCTGCACCGCCAGAAATCGGAGTATGTGCTCGGCATTCTCGTTCCCGGCTTGCTCCTGCTCCTGCTCTGGGGCTGGGCCGCCCTGCTCCGCTGTTGCGAGGAAGAACCGGTGGCGCAAACCAGCCCGTTTGTCTCCACCGCAGCTCTGCTGGCCCTGCTGGCCGGCGGCGGCTATTTTCTTTACCGGCAGCTCCCTTCCCCGCACGACAAGGACTTCCTCGCCGCCAATGCCGAGCTCAGCCGTTTTGCCGACAAGATTTATGCTGCTTCGCGCACTCCCGCACTCGCCGAGCCTTACATCGGCTTCGATCGGATTTCCGACGCCTTTGACGGCATGGTACTGCGGGTCATGTGCTACGAGCGCCACCGCACCTGGATCCCAATCCGGGTCATGCTGCCTATCAGCATACTCAAGGTAACGGATGCCGAACTCCAGGACCGATTGCCCCGCTGCCATTTCTATCTGCTAACCGAGGAGATGCCCGGCTTTGGCGACTGGCCCTACGACCGCCAGATGGCGAAACTCCAACCCTTCCTCCGCTCCTGGTGCGAGCAGAATCTCTTGAAAGCAGATCAATACCAATTTCTTGACCGGCGGATGTCGCTTTACCAGCGGCGGGATATTCCCTGACACTGGAGGTGCAACGTATGAACATCACCGTTCTCGGCCTCTGGCATCTGGGCAGTGTCACCGCCGCCTGCCTGGCGCGGCACCATCGAGTGACCGGCCTCGATTTCGACGAGCCGGTGCTGGCGAATCTGCGCGCCGGCCGCGCCCCCCTGCATGAGCCCGGGCTGGACGAGCTGATCGCGGCCGGCCTGACGAGCGGCCAGCTGACTTTCTCCGGCGATGCCGCGGTCGCGGCCCAGACGGAGGTGCTCTGGGTCTGCTACGATACACCCGTCAATGCGGACGATCGCTCGGACCTCGACTGGGTGATGTCGCGGATCGGACGCGTGCTGCCGGCGCTGCGGCCGGGCACCGTTGTGCTGCTCTCCTCCCAATTGCCCGTCGGCACCTGTGCGCAACTCGCGACCAGGCATCCGGCGCTGCACTTCGCTTGCTCACCCGAAAATCTCCGGCTCGGCAAGGCCATCGAAGCGTTCGAGAAACCCGCGCGCATCATCATCGGCACCTCGTCCGCTCAAGTCCGGGCGACTCTCGAAAAAATGCTGGCCCCGCTCGGCGCCCCGCTCGTCTGGATGCGAACGGAGTCCGCCGAGATGGTGAAGCACGCGCTCAATTCCTTCCTCGCCCTCTCCGTCGCCTACATCAACGAGATTGCGACGCTCTGCGAGGCGACCGGGGCCGACGCGCAGGAGGTCGCCGCCGGATTGAAAAGCGACCCGCGCATCGGCCCCCGCGCCTACCTCGGCCCCGGCGGCCCGTTCGCCGGCGGCACGCTCGCCCGCGATGTCGTGACCCTGACCAAGCTTGGCCAAGATAACAACCTGTCGCTCGCCCTCATCCCCGCGATCAAGGAAAGCAACGATCGTCACCGCGGCTGGGCTTTCCGTAAAATCCAAGCCGCCCTTGCCGGCCTCCCGCAGCCGGTCGTTGCCGTGCTCGGTCTCGCCTACACGCCCAACACCAGCACGCTCCGCCGCAGCGCCGCCGTCGAACTTTGCCGGCAGCTCAGCCATGCGGGCCTCAAGGTGCAGGCCTATGACCCGCTCATCCGGACCGCCGACGCCGAACACCGCGATCTCGCGCTCTCACCCTCGGCTGCCGACGCGCTGCGCGGCGCGCACGCCGTCGTCATCTGCACCGAGTGGCCGGAGTTCCGCGACTATTCCTGGCCCGCGTTGCTGGCCGGCATGGCCCGGCCCGTGATCGTGGACGCCAATCGTTTTGTCGAGAAAGCGGTGGCCCCGGTGCCCGGCCTTGTCTATC
>JAYUGX010000004.1:0-6363 GCA_043738215.1 Lacunisphaera sp. | reverse complement strand
CCGATTTTGGTTTTGCCCGGCTCGGGCGGCAGCGGCACCACCTCGGGCGCGAAATCCCGCCCGACCTCGAAGTTGAAGGTGTCGCCTTCGAGTTTTTCCAGTCGCTTCACCACGTCAGCCGGGAGTTTCTTGCGCTCCTCCTCGGTGTTGATCGGGCCCGCAAAGGCGACCTTCCCCTTGGCGTCCTTCACCGTCAGGCTGCGCTGGCCCTCATCCACCTTGATCTCGATCGAGCCATCGTCGTCCGAGTAGGAAATGTTGCTCTTGGGCAGGTCGAGGATGGTCGAGCCCTTCCCCTTGCGGTTGATGACGTGCACGCCGGGCGCGATCATGAAATTGCCGCGTTCCCGCCCGATCATGCGCAGGACGTCCTGCGCTTCGCTCGCGTCCACGCCCGGCAGTTCGCGCAGCCGCTGGAGACCCGGCAGCCCCTCGGCCGCCGTGAACCCCTGCCAGTTGAAGCCGCTCCCCTCTCCGTTGAACAGGCCGAACATCTTTGGCACCTCGTGCACGCCAAGCTTCGCCTTGACGGTCATCTCCTTGCCGCCCCGCACAAGGGTCAGCTTGACCTCATCGCCCTCTTTCTTGGAGCGGACCAGCACCCCAAGCTGGTGCTGGTCGACCAGGATCTGATCGTCGAACTTGGTCAGCACATCGTCCTCCTTGAGCACCTCCGCGGCCGGGCTCTTCTCCGCAATATGCGTGACCACCAGGCCGGTGTCCCGGGCCAAACCGAGCTGGGCACTGAGCGTGCGGCTGACGGACGCGGTCTCAACACCGAGAAAGGCCACCTTCTCTTTTTCCCTCTGGTCATCGTCCTTGTCGATGACGATGCGGCGGGGAGAGTCGGTGCTGATGCGGTGGACGACAACGTCGTTCCCGGCCCGGGCGAGCGGCATAAAAGCGGCCAGGGCGAGCGACGGCAGGAGATATTTGCGATAGGCGGGCATGGGGGGATGAGGTTGGTTGGTTTTCTGTTGGGAAATTTCAGTTGAAGCTCGTGGGCAGCACGCGGATCTCGTCGCGCGGCACGCTCCACTTGAGCGAGGCGTTGCCCTTGGGATTTTTCAAGGTGTAGGTGTCGAGATAGCGGTAGCGCAGGCGGCGGGCGGACGTGTCGCCGTCGAGCCGCACCGGGCCCTCGTCCTTCAAATCATAGAGCACGTTGGTCGCAGCCACCGGCGGGTAGCGATCGCGGGACGCGGGGGCAGGGTTGGGGTTGGCCACCACTGGCGGAGTGGGCGCAGCCACCGGTTGCGCTGGCTTGAAATTAAGCACGCCCAGCGTCGTGACCAGTGCCACTGCGGCGGCGGTCACCGCGGTCCGCCAGCCGAACCACTTCCACGAGCTCAAGTTGGTCGCGGACGTGTAATGGGTGCGGACCGGGATCACCGCCAGCTCGTGGCCGATCCGGGCGGACCACTGGGCGGAAGGACGCCGCGGTTGCAGCGACTTCAGCTCGGCTTCAAGTTCCTGGAAGGATTCATCCATGGCAGACAGGCTTCAGTTCCTTGCGGAGCGCGGCCAGCGCGTAGCGGTAGCGCGAGGCGGCGGTGTTGGGCGGGATGCCGAGGGTGCCGGCGATTTGATCGAACGTGAGGTCATTCCAGATTTTAAGCACCAGAACCTCGCGCTGTTCGACGGGCAGCTGTTGCAGGGCCGCCTCAATTTCATGGCGGCGTTCCGCGTCATCCCCGGGCTGGGGGTCGAAAATAAAGGTGTGCTCTTCCAGGCCGCCGCCGGATTTTTCCTCGCGCGCCGTGCGGCGGGATTCGCGGCGGGCCTGGTCCAGTGCGGCCCGGCGGATGGAAGTGATGAGCAGCGCCTGCGGGTCACCCGGCAGCTGCCGCTGGTGGCGCCAATAGCGGATGAAGGCTTCCTGCACGACGTCCTCCGCGTCGGCGAACGAACGGGTCCACTGGCGGGCGCAGAGCAGCAGCTTGGGACCGTGGGCGTCGAGCCAGTGTTTCCATGTGCCATGTTCATGTGTCGCCTCCATGCAATCCGTTTGAGGGTGTTTTCTGAAGAGCGTCACAGGCCGGGAGTTTTGTCTAACTTGGCCGCGGGGCGGGCCGGATGCAGACATTAAAAGAGGCCGGGGGTTCAAACCCGGCCTCTGTTGCACCCTGACGATAAAAAGGGATTACCGCACCCGGTAGCTCTTCGGCCCAAGTCGATAATCGAGCGCCGCAAGCGCGAGCAGGATGGCGACCGCCGTGTAGCTGACGCTGATCGCGATTAGAGTCAGATTGCCGGCGGCAATCCGGTTCGCCACAAACAGGGCGAATCCGCTGGCGGCAACTGTGGCAAGGATGAGCTTGAGAGTGTTGGTCTTCATAAAGTTAGTTGGTTGTTTGTTTCGGTTTGGGCACCTGTCTTGGTGCTGGCCGGAGTATACCTGACAGCTTGCAATAGTTAAAATACTTAGTTTCTATCTATTCCATCTGTTCTAACTATGGAATTATACCAACTGCGTTACTTCTTGGCAGTCGCTGAGACAGGCAACTTTACGAAGGCCGCCCAGCGCTCATTCATCTCCCAGCCGTCACTAAGCCAGCAAATCCTGAACCTGGAGGAGGAATTTGGGCAGAAGCTTTTCCATCGGCTTGGGCGCAAGGCCGTGCTGACCGAAGCGGGCAAAACCCTGGTCGACGGAGCACGCCGGATCCTGAGCGAGGCCGATCACACCTTGGGCGAATTGAAGAACGATCCGCTGCTGGGCCCCAAGGTCACGGTGGGCGCCATTCCCACGGTCGCGCCCTTTTTCATCCCGGCCATCATGGCTTATTGCCACGCCAACGAAGTCCGGATCCATCTGCACACGCAGGAGGATTTCAGCCGCGCGCTCATCGACGCCATACTGGAAGGCAAACTGGACTGGGCGCTGCTCTCGCTGCCGCTCAACGAGCCGCGCCTGCACGTGGAAAAACTCTACAGCGAGCCGCTGTGGCTCGCCGTGGGCGCCGATCACCGTCTGGCCACGGCGGCGCGGGTCACCATCGCGGATCTGCGGGATGAGACCTTCATCCAGCTCGGCGATGCCTCCACGCTCACCGCGAAAATCCAGCTCTACTGCGGCGACTACGACTTTGAGCCGCGCATCGGTCACCGCTGCGGGCAGCTTGCCACCGTGAAGACCCTTGCAGCCATGGGACTGGGGGTGAGCGTGCTGCCGCAAAGCGCCCGCAGTGCGACCGATCCCGACGGCCTGGTCTTTCGCAGATTCTCCGGCACCACTTTTTCCCGCGATATCGCCCTAGTCCGGCACCGGCGCCGCCATCCCGGCCCGGGGGCGACCCTGTTCGCCGAGGCCGCCCGCGCCGTGGTCGGACCCGCTCCTTTCACCGGTTCCGCCCCGCCCTTCCGGCTGCCGGTCAAGCCGACTGCAACCTGAGTTTGCACCGGGGTGATTTTCCTGCATCCGTAACCGCTTATGTCCGTGCATGACGAGCACCATCATCTGACCCGGGGCCGCGAGCGCGCCACGCTGCTGGTGCTCGGGGCGGTGCAGTTCACGCACATCCTGGATTTCATGATCATTATGCCGCTGGGCGCGCAGCTCATGGTGGCGTTCGACATCACCCCGGCGCAGTTCTCGCATCTGGTCGCCTGCTACGGGATCGCCGCGGCGGTGAGCGGATTTGCCGGCGGATTCATGCTCGACCGGTTCGACCGCAAGCGCGCCCTGCTCGTCCTCTACGCCGGCTTCGGCCTGGCCACCCTCGCTTGCGGCCTCGCCCCGAATTACCAGATGCTGCTCCTCGCCCGGCTCGCGGCCGGCGCCTTCGGCGGGCTCGCCAGCTCGCTGGTCACGGCGATGGTCGGCGACTTTATTCCGCCGGCCCGGCGTGGCCGGGCCATGGGCATCGTGACGGCGGCGTTTCCCGTCGCCTCGGTTCTGGGTGTGCCCGCCGGCCTGATGCTCGCGGGCCATTACGGGTGGCATGCCGCTTTCTTTCTCCTCGCCTCTTGCGCGGCGGTGAACCTCGTGGTCGCTTCGCTGGCGCTCCCGCACTTGCGCACCGCCGTGCACGACCACCAGCCGTGGCAGCAGATGAAACAGATCCTGTCGCACGGCGTGCACCTGCGGGCCTTTGCCGTCGGCACCATGCTGGGCATGGCCGGCGGCATCCTGGTGCCGTTCCTCGCGCCCTCGTTCATCGCCAACCTCGGCCTCAATGAGCGCGTGCAATTGCCCATCGCCTACGCGGTCGGAGGTGTGGCCACCGCCATCAGCACGCCGATCATCGGCTGGCTCAGCGACCACATGGACCGGCTGAAGCTCCTCGTCTGCATGTCGGCCGGCGCGGTGGTGGTCACGCTGGTGATCCTGCGGCTGGGGCCGTCCTCGGTCGTATTCGCCAGCATGATGATGGCCCTCTTCATGGTCACCATGTCCGGCCGTTACGCGCCTGCGATGACCATGATCACCAATGCCGTCGAGGCCCGCTATCGCGGCGGATTCATGAGCATCATCTCCGCGCTGCAGCTGGCCGCCAATGCCGCCGCGAGCATCCTCGCCGGCTGGTTTGTCACCCGGGATGCGGCCGGCCACCTGCTCGGCCTGCCCATGGTGAGCTACATCGCGACCGGCTTTTTCGTCCTGACCGTGCTCTTCGCCATCGAACTCCGGGCCATCGCCCCGCACGTCGCGACCCACGCGAAGAAGGACGTCGCCCCACCGCCGCCCTCGCCGGATATCGCCGCTGCCTGACCCGCCGCGGGGCTGTTGGCATGCGCGGCGCAAAAATTTCCAGCCGGCGTCAAATATTGTCGCCTCTGGGGAAACCCGGCCCCTAGGCTCCGCCCATCCCAGCATGAGCGAGACAGTAAAAACCTCCGCCCCTACCCATGTTCCGGCCGCCACGGCGGGCTCGGATTTGGAAATCAAGGACGCCCGGATCATCTTTGAACCCATCTGGGACGACCTCGAGGCGCACTTCGGGCGCCAGCATCTCCGCTTCCCCAAGGAGATCATCCTCCTCGGCGGCGCGCCTGGCGCGGGCAAGGGCACCAACACCGCTTTCATCGCCAAGACCCGCGGGCTGACCTGCGCCCCCATCGTGATGAGCTCGCTGCTCGACACGCCCGAGATGAAGAAAATCAAGGACGCCGGCAACATGATCGGCGACCGCGAGGTGCTGGCCGTGCTGCTCCGCCGCCTGCTCAAGCCCGAATACCGCGACGGCGTCATCCTCGACGGCTTCCCGCGCACCAAGGTGCAGGTCGAGTGTCTGAAGATGCTTTACGAGAAGATGACCCAGCTGTGGCGCGAATTCTACGGCACGCCCCTCGCCATCCATTTCCGCCAGCCGGTGATGCAGATCGTTGTCCTCTTCGTCGACGAAAAGGAAAGCGTCACCCGCCAGCTCAAGCGCGGCCGCGAGGTGAAGGCGCACAACGACGAGGTCCGCCGCTCCGGGCAGGGCAAGCTGCTGGAGGAGCGCGCGACGGATTTCGACGAGAAGCTCGCCCGCCGCCGTTACCGTGTATTCAAGGAGCAGACTTGGGACGCCCTGCTCTCCCTCAAGGACCTCTTCCACTACCACCTCATCAACGCCGAGGGCAGCTTCGCCGACGTCGAAAAGAACATCGTCGATGAACTGGAGTATCAGAGTTCGCTCGAGCTCGACCCGCGCACCTTCGACCGCCTCCGCCTGCTGCCCCTCGCGAGCGAGATCGTCATCCATGCCCGGCAGGAGCTGGTCAAACGGCTCGACAGCTACGAGCTGAACCATCCCGAGCTCTTCCAGCGCGTCGTCACGCTTATCGAGAAGAAGATGATGCCGATCGTCACGCGGCACGCGCTCTCCGGCCATTCGAACATCAACAGCGAGGATCCGTGCCTCCACGAGCCGGAGGCGCTCGCCATGCTGATCGATATCTTCTCGGAGCGCGGCTACCACGCCGTCGTGGACGTGCACCGGATCGAGATTCCCGAGTCGTTCGACCTGCAGACCGGCAAGATCACCTGCCGGGTGAAGAAAGTCTACCGCAGCATCATCCGCTTCAAGGGCTCCGAAATCCGCCGCGGATAAGAGAAGAAGCCTGCTGAAGGCCTTCGGGTCTCGTAGGCTTTGTTCAATCCGCGGGTCGCAGCGCCTCGGTTCCTTCACCAGCCGGGCGGCGGCGGGATCGTCGGGCAGCAGCCGGGCGATTTCCCGGGCGAGCAACCGCCGCATCCTTTTGGCAAAATCCTCCGTCCGTTGCCTGAGTCCGACCCCGGTCATGGCGGAGATCAAAACTTAAAAACCGAAAAAAGATTTCACTCGTAGCGCAGGGCCTCGATGGGGTCGAGCGAGGCGGCTTTCCACGCGGGGTAGAAGCCAAAGCCGATGCCGATGCCGCCGCAGACGAGGATGG
>JAYUGX010000003.1:0-6442 GCA_043738215.1 Lacunisphaera sp. | reverse complement strand
CCGGCGGATGTCGTCGGGGCAGGTTCCGTAAAGCAGATCGCTCCAGAGCACCGTCGTCAGCGCCTCGGTGTCGCAGATGACCAGGCGGTCGGCTTTCGCCGCGGCCTCGTCCTCGCGCCGCCATTGCTCGCCCGCGATGCCCGGGATGTCACCGAGCGCAATGGCGCCGTGCTTGTCCCAGAATTCGCGCGCATACTCGGCCACAAGCGGTGCGCCGAAGTGCGCGGCGAGCTTGGTCGCAAGCTGCGTCTTGCCCGTGGACTCGGGCCCGTAGACGGCGATGCGCAGCGGTCCGTTCATGCCGCCACCTTCATTGAGCGGCGCCACTCGCGCCAGCCCCACAGCGCCATCAGCCAGAAAATCCCGTAGAGCCCCGCCGTCAGGCGCAGGTCTTTCGCCCAATAGACGCCGATGGCGATGGTGTTGACCAGCAGCCAGCCGGGCCAGCACTCCAGTTTCTTGCGTGCCTGCAGCCATTGCGCGATGAGGCTGAAAATCAGGATGAACGCATCCCAGTAAGGCAGGGCCGCGTCCGTCGTGCGCATGAACATCCCCCAGCCCGCGGTCAGCACCGCGCCGGCGGCGACCGCCCCGGCCGTGGCCGCTCCGCCGAGTCGCGTCACGGGCAGTTCGCGGGCCGACGTCCGGCCCCGCCACCAATGCCACCAGCCATAGGCCTGGATCAGGAAGAATGCGATCTGCAGGATGGCGTCGGAGTAAAGCTTCGTGTCGAAAAACACCCACGCATACACCGCCACCTGCACCAGCCCGACCGGCCAACCCGCGATGTTCTGGCGGATCATCAGCCAGACGCCGATGACGCCCAGCACGGTGCCGATGATTTCCCAGACGCTCATGGGCCGAAGTCAATCCGCCCGGCCCGGCCCGATGCAAACCATCTGTGCGGTCAACTCTTGAGCGTTTGCGCGAGATAAGCTTCCATCGCCTCGCGAGTCAGGGTGTGGGCGGCGGCGCAACGCGGGCATTCCACGCGGATGGCCTCCCCGTCGCCGAACACGCCCGCCGGGTTGGCGCGAAAAGCCGGGGCAATGGCCCCGAGGATTTTCTGCTGAGTGCAGCCGCAATGCCAGCTGTAGTTGCGGCTCTGGATCCGCCCGAGCTTCTCAGCCGTGCCGATGTGGCGCACCCCGGCCGCATCCACCGAGCTGAACCACGGCAGGTCGCAATCCGGCTGCGCCACCAGCATCGCGTGGTGGTCGTCACCCAGGTCGAAAAAGCGGACGGGTTGCTGTTCGCTCCGGGCATAATAGCCCGCCACGGCCGCCAAAACATCGCTGCCGTGGAAATTAACCACGCTGCGGCGCGGCTCGGCCCCGCGCCGCGGCACGATATCGCTGAAAAACACATTGTCGGCCGTCTCGCGCACGTTCTCGGTGAAGAGGCGGCCCGTGACCGTGTAATCCTCGTTGTCGCCTGCGAGGAAGAGATTCAGCCGCGGGTCCTGAAAATTCAGCGTCCAGGCGAGGTGCTCGTTCTGCGGTCGCGACGCGCAGTGCAGGGTGAAGGCCGCGAGCGCGGTTTTGAACAGCGCGGCCTGCTCCGCCGGGTAGCGCAGCTTGTGGTCGGCAAGGTGCAGGTAGTAGTCCGTGAACAGCGGGCCAAGGTCGGCGCGCACGAGCAGCGCGTTGCGGTGGCGGACAAAGTCCACGGTCACTTCGGCGCCGTTCGCATGGCCGGGAGCTGGGTCTTCAGGCATGGCTGCAGTGTATGCAGAAATGCGGGAAGTCCAACCCCTCCCCCAATTCGTTCAAATATGGCGGAAAAATTAGCCCATTTCGACGTTTGCCATGGGTCCGGAAAGACCAAACACTGCCGCAACATGTCCGCTACCCCTGCCCGCCATCCGCACGTCGAGGAGGAGCTTTCGCTCCCGCTGTTCTTCACCACGGTCGTCCTGTCGCTGGCCGGACTTTACGGCCTGCTCTGGCTTTGCGCCCCCACCAGCGTCTGGCTGGTCCAGGTGGGCGCCGCCGCCTGGAAGTTCGCCGCCGCGTTCCTGATCATGAAGCTGTTCAACTGCTTCGTCGAATACTTCTTCCACCGCTATGTGTTGCACAAGCCGGTGGTGCCGTTCCTCGCCCATTTCTACAAGCAGCACACGCTGCACCACAACCTCACCCGCATCGGCCGCCGGCGCACCCCGGGTGGCAAAGAGGTCCCCTACGTCGAGAACATCTACCCGATCACCGAGCCGCACCAGACCGAGGCGTCGTTCTTCCCCTGGTTCACCCTGGCCATCTTCGGCCTCATCCTGACCCCCGTGCTCGCGCTGTTGCAATGGCTGGCGCCGTCGTTTCCCTGGTTCATCGCCGGCTATGCCGCGCTCGCCACCTCGCTCGTTTTCTACGAGGTCTTTCACGCCATCGAGCACTGGTCGTTTGAGAAATGGGGCGTGCTCATCGAGCACCCGCGCTGGGGCTGGTTCTGGCGCAAGGTCTACAGTTTTCACCTGCGGCACCATGCCGTGATCGACTGCAACGAGGCCATCTCCGGCTTCTTCACCCTGCCCGTCGCCGATTTTACCTTCAGCACCTGGATCTTCCCGAAATCACTCTACACGAACGGCGGGGAGTGGGAACCCTCGGAATTCACCAGTCCGCGTCCCTGCCGCTTCATCCGGTGGTGCGACACCGCCTCCGACAATCTGGTCCGCAACCGCCGGCTCGCCGCGCAGGGCGCCCCGCTCAAGCCGGTGGTCCCGCCCGAGACGCCCCGCGACTATACGCGACTCGAGCGTTTTGCCCATGGCCTGACCCACGGGCTCGGGCTCGCCGCCAGCACGGTCAGCTTGGCGGCACTGGTGACGTTCGCCGCCCTCCAGGGCGATGGGCGGCACTTGGTCAGCTTCGCTATTTTCGGCGTGACGCTGGTGCTGCTCTACCTCGCGGTCGCCCTCTATCACCGCCGGGAAGAGGTGGAATGGAAGCTGATGGCGCGCAAATACACCCATTCGGCGATTTTCCTGGTGATCGCCGGCACCGCCACGCCGTTCCTGCTCATTTCGATGCGTGGCGCCTGGGGCTGGTCGCTCTTCGGCATCGTGTGGGGCCTGTGCACCGCCGGCGTCGCGCTGCAACTGATGTTCTCCGGCCGTTACCGGACCGTCACAGTCGTGGCCTACCTGCTGCTCGGCGTGCTGGCGGTGGTCGCCATCAAGCCGATCATCGCCACGCTGCCCCCCGGAGCGCTCTGGCTCGGGTTCGCCGGCGTGCTGTGCTACATGGCCGGCCTCGCGTTCTATGTGTGGCGGCTGCCGCGTTTCGACCTGCTGCCGCGCCAGCTGTGCTTCGTTGGCGGCAGCGTGTGCCACCTGATGGCCGTGCTGCTGTTCGTGCTGCCGGCGTCGGCCTGAGCGCTACTTGGTAATCACACCCTTGCTCTGCAGCTTCTTCACCTTGGGCCGGATGACCAGGGCGCAGTAAGCCTCGGTCGGGTTGTTCGCGAAGTAGTTCTGGTGGTAGGATTCGGCGCGCCAGAATTTCTTCAGCGGCACGATCTCGGTGACAATGGGGTCGGCGTAATGCGCCTGCGCGGCGAGCTTGGCGCGTCCGGCGGCCCGTTGCTGCTGCTCGTTGTGGTAGAAAATCACGGAGCGATACTGGTCGCCCTCGTCCGCCCCCTGGCGGTTGAGCGTCGTCGGATCGTGTGACTCGAAGAAGACCTCCAGCACCTTCTCGTAGCTGATGACCGCCGGATCGAACTCCAGCTGGATCACCTCGGCGTGGCCCGTGCCGTGCTCGCAGACTTCTCCGTAGGACGGGTTGTCCGTGTGGCCGCCGGAGTAGCCGCTGACACTGTGGATGACTCCGGGCACATGCTGGAACACGGCCTCCATGCACCAGAAGCAGCCGCCCCCGAAGGTGGCGAACTCGTGTTGCGAAGCGGGTTTGGTTTGAGCCTGCAGGGTCATGGCGGTGATAAGGGGGAGGAGGACGGCAAGGAAGCGGACTTTCATGGACGTGGGAGCAGGCTAGCCAGCTTTTATTCCGGTGCAACCCTGCGACTCGACGCCGGGGCCGCAGCCCGCCAGAGTGCCGCCATGGACAATCCCAGGCTCGATCAATGGCTCTGGAGCGTGCGCGTGTTCAAGACTCGCCCCCTCGCCGCGGCCGCGTGCCGCACCGGCAAGGTGCTCATCGGTGAACTTGAGGCCAAGCCCGGCCGCGATGTCCACGTCGGCGAAATCCTGACTGTTCGCGTTGGCACGGTCACCCGCACGCTCAAGGTTGTGGGGTTTCCGCGCTCGCGCGTCGCCGCAAAACAACTCCCGGAGTTCATGACCGATCTCACGCCCGCCGCCGAATACGAACGGGCGAAGCAAGCCGGGATTGAACATATGCTCGCCCGCGAACGGGGCAAGGGCCGCCCGACCAAGAAGGATCGCCGCGCCATGGGCCGGCTCTTTGGTTTCGAGTAGCCTATTTCCGGGCCAACTCGTCGCGGCAGACCTCGCCGCCCTTCATCACCCAGCGAACCCGCGTAAGCTCCGCGATGTCCTTGAGCGGGTCGCCGGCAACGGCGATGAGGTCGGCGAATTTGCCCGGCTCGACGGCGCCGACGCGATCACTCCAGCCCATGATCTCCGCGTTGATGCTGGTGGTGGAGACGATGGCGGCCACCGGGGATTCACCCAGCTCGACGCGGCAAAGCAGCTCCTGCGCGTTCTCGCCGTGTGGGATGACGGCGGAATCGGACCCCGCGCCGATGGGGAGTCCCGCGGCGAGTGCGCGCTTGAAGCCCAGGTCCTTGATGCCGCTGATGGCGCGGCTGCGCTGGATCTCGGACTCGGGAATGCCGTTCTTCCGGCCCTCACGCTCGATGACCTTGCTGGTGTAGAGCGTGGGCACGTAGAAGGTCTTCCGGTTCGTCGCCTTCAGCATCTCAATCGCCTCGTCGTCGAGGAAGGAGCCGTGGTCGATGGTGCGGACGCCGGCGCGGATGGAGGTCTTGATGCCGCCGATGCCGTGCGCGTGCACCGCGACCTGCCGGCCCCAGCGGTTGGCCTCGGTGACGGCGGCCAGGATCTCCTCGTCGGAGAACTGCTGTGCGCCCGGCGACTGGCCCTTGGACAACACCGCCCCGGTGGCGAGCAGCTTGATGAAATCGGCACCGTGCTTGAAATTCTTCCGCACCTGTTTGACCACCTCTGCGGGCGAGTCGGCGAGGTTGTCCACGCTCGGCACCAGCACGTATTCCGAGAACTGCTGGGCGTCCCCCGCTCCGCCGGTCGAGGAAACATAGGACCCGGCCACAAACATGCGCGGGCCCGGCACGGCGCCGGCGTTGATGGCGTTGCGCAGCTCGACATCGACGTAGGGCCAAGCCGTGCCCATGTCGCGCACCGTCGTGTAGCCGGCCTCCAAGGTCACGCGGGCGTTACGGGCGCCCCAGAGGGCGGAGTAGGCCGGCGTGGTCTTGATCAGTTCATCCTCCCAGTGTGTGCCGTAATGGCCGCAAAGGTGCGTGTGCAGGTCGATGAGCCCGGGCAGCAGCGTCGCTTGGCCGAGGTCAATGACGCGGGCGCCTTCGGGCACCTTGAGATTCGAGCCCACCTCGGCAATGCGCTCACCGTCGATGAGCACCATGGCCGGCGCGAGGGGTGCTCCACCCCGGCCGTCGAGCAGGCGCGCAGCCTTGAGGATAATCTTGTCCCCTGCGAACAGCGGGAGCGGCAGGAGCAACAGGGCAAGTAAACGGGGCGGGGATTTCATGCCGCCAGCCAAGCCGGGCCCGGGCCAAAGCTCAAGACCAGGCCTTACCGCGTCAGCTTGCGGTATTTGATCCGGTGCGGTTGGTCGGCGTCCTTGCCCTTCCGTTTCTTGAAATCCTCGAGGTAGGCCGAGTAGTTGCCGGCATACCAGTGGACGTAGCTGTCGCCCTCGAACGCCATGATGTGCGTCGCCACGCGGTCGAGAAACCAGCGGTCATGCGAGATGACGACCGCGCAGCCGGCAAAGGACTCCAGCGCCTCCTCCAATGCACGGATGGAGTTTACATCGAGGTCGTTGGTCGGTTCGTCGAGGAGCAGCAGGTTGGCGCCGCTCTTGAGCACGCGGGCCAGCAGCACACGGTTGCGCTCGCCGCCGGAAAGCACACCCACCTTCTTCTGCTGATCGGCGCCGGTGAAGCCGAACTGCGCGCAATAGGCCCGGCTGTTCACGGCACGCGTGCCGAGCGTCATCACTTCCTGGCCGTCGCTGATGACCTCCCAGATGGTCTTGTTCCCCGCGAGTGAGTCGCGCGACTGCTCAACGTAGGCCGACTTCACCGTGTCGCCGACCTTGAACGCGCCGGCGTCGGGCTTTTCCAAATGGGTGATGAGCTTGAACAGGGTCGTCTTGCCCGCGCCGTTGGGCCCGATGATGCCCACGATGCCGCCGGGCGGCAGGGTGAATTCCAGGTTCTCGAACAGCAGCCGGTC
>JAYUGX010000002.1:0-16481 GCA_043738215.1 Lacunisphaera sp. | reverse complement strand
CGGCCCGTTGCCTGGTTTTGAATATGCACCGGTTACCAGGCACAGCGATCGCTAGACGGTGCGCGAGTGCTGGAGCGCGGTGGTGGTGACACTCGGGTCGAAGCGCATCGCGATCACGCGCAGCAGCGGCCCGCCGGCGCGGGTGACCTCGAACCCGTTGGCAGTCCAATACAGCAAGCCATCGTCCTCCAGATCGGCGAGCGAAGCGATTTCCGTCGCGTAGCGTTCGGCAATATCGACGCCTAGGGTGCGGGACAGCGCCGGGAAATCCAGCCGCCGGTCGCACATCAGGCGCATGATGATCGTGCGCCGTCGCGCGTCCTCGGCGGTAAGCCGCAGGCCGCGCTCGACGGGCAGGCGGCCGGCCTCAAGGGCGGCGCGCCATTCGTTCAGCGTTTTGGCGTTCTGCCGGTAGGTGTCGGCGGTGGCCGAGATCGCCGAGATGCCGAAGGAGTAGAGCGAGGCGCCGCCGCGCGTGCTGTAGCCCTGGAAATTGCGGTGTAGCGTGCCTGCGCGCTGTGCGCGCGCGAGCTCGTCGTCGGGTTTCGCGAAATGATCGAGCCCGATGTCGAGGTAGCCGGCGGCGGTGAGCAGTTCGTGGGCGACGCCGAACATCGCAAGCTTCTCCCGGTCGCCCGGCAGCTGCGCCCGGTCGTCGAAGATTTTCTGCGCCGGCTTGATCCACGGCACATGCGCATAGCTGAAAACGGAGAGCCGGTCGGGATCGAGGCTGAGGACGTCGCCCATGGTTGCGGCGAACGATTCCGGCGTCTGCAACGGAAGGCCGTAGATCAGGTCGACGTTGATCGACTCGAAGCCGGCGGCCCGCAGCCAGGCGAAGGCTGTCTCGTTCTGATAGTGCGGCTGGATGCGGTGGATGGCCAGCTGCACGCGCGGGTTCGTATCCTGCACGCCCAGCGAGGCGCGGTTGGCGCCGATCTCGCGCAAAGCGGTGACATGGTCGACGGTCAGGCGGCGCGGATCGATCTCGACCCCGAACTCGCAGTCCGGTGCGACGTTGAAGATTTCCCGGATCAGGGCGCCGAGCCGGCGCAGCTCGGCCGGGGGGAAGAAGGTCGGCGTGCCTCCGCCGAGGTGGATCTGGGTGACGGGCCGCGACCGGTCGAGCCGGGCCGCGGTGAGGCGCATCTCGCGGGCGAGGTCGTCGAGATATTCGCCCGCCGCGCCGCGGCGCCGGGTGATCACGGTATTGCACCCGCAGAACCAGCAGCGTGACTCGCAGAACGGCAGGTGGAAATAGAGCGACAGCGGGCCGCCGGCGAGATTGTCGTCGACAATCGCCTCCTCCAGCCGCAGCGGGGCCAGGTCGGTGGTGAACTTGGTCGCCGGGGGATACGAGGTGTAGCGCGGTCCCGGAATCGAGTATTTCCGGACCAGGTCGAGATCCAGCGCCGGAACGGAGCGGTAGGTGATTTCTTCAGGCAGAATCATACGGCGAGGCCAGTATCGCATGACCGGGCCGGCCCCGCTGCGCCTGGCTTGCGGAACAAAGCGCAGATTTTGCCGTGCCCGCAAGATGTGCACACATTTTCACAAGCCATGCCGAGCCCCGCCCGGACGGCCGGAGTATGATGCGGTCATGCCAGACGACCTCGCGTCCCGCCTTGAGGCCCTGCGGCCCGTGATCAAGGCCCGTTGGGATTTCCTGTTGTGCAAGGAACCCGCCAGCCCGGTGCCCGCCATGTCGATCGTCAAGCCCGGGATGCTCGTGTTCATGTTGGACGACACCCTCGCCCGATTGACGGAACGGCTGCGCGAACCGCTGCCGGCCAACCGGCCGCAACGTGACCTCGCCCCGTATGGCGGGATGCGCACCGGCTGTCAGTGCGGGCTGCACCTGTTGTTGACCTACTACCTGACCGGCGCACGGGCGCTGCACGAGTCCCTGCCGGGGGCGTTCGGGCCGGCCCGGGTGGAAGTGCAGCATGCCTTCAACCAGCTCGCGCATGACGAGATGGCGGCGCTGTGCGGCGCCTGCCGCCACCGCGGCGGGGCGCTCTGCTGTCTACGGCCGGAGCCGGACGCAATCAACCCGCTGGACGCGGCAGCTTCGCCCGCCACGCCGTCGGTGCCTGGCCGGTCACCCGCCGGAAGACCCGGTTGAACTGCGAGAGCGACTGAAAGCCGGTTTCGTAGGCGACCTCGCTGATGCGCTTGTGGGGATTCAGCAGGAGATTTTTCACCTTCTCGATCCGCACACGCGCGAGATAGTCGGTGAAAGTCAAGCCCGTCGCCTGCTTGAACACCTTGCAAAAATAGAACGCGCTGGTGTTCACCGAGGCCGCCACCTGCCGGAGGGATATCTCCTCGGTCTGGTGGTCGGTGATATACATCTTTGCCCGCGTCACCATCGGCGTCTCGACCTGCTCGGCCGAAACCATCAGCTGGTTGCTGAGCGAGGCGAGGTGCTGCGCGAAGATGGTGAGCAGGCGAAGCACGGCTTCATATTGCTTTTTCTTGAGCACCCGTGTCTGGAAATACGCCTCCTCCAGCCGCTTCAAGTCCGTCTGCACCCCCATGTTGATGAGCTCGCGCGTCGTTTTCTTGAATTCCCGCTGGCTCGGCCTGTGCAGGAGGATCTGGCCGGTCTGGAGGAAGGCCACGAGGTTCTCCCCCACCCGCACGGGCACGGCGGAATCGCACAACCCGGCGAAGCATTTCAATGTTTTCGCCTCCATCCCCGCCTGCTGCTCGACCTTGCGCTGGAGCTGCAGGCAGGCGGCGCAGGACTGGTTGGTGTTCGCCATCAGCGCACAGAAGGGATTCTCCTTCGGGTCACCCCGGTTCGGCAGGTCGAAGGCCTCGATCGCCCGGAGGTTGAAGGGCAGGCCGGTCGTCTCCCGGAACGCTTTCGCGTAATCCCGGTAGATGTCAGAGCGCTTGAGCTGCTCCACCAGGGCACGGCTGCGCTTGGTGCGGGCTTCAGGAGTGGGCACGATGCTCAAAGGGTAGACCGGCCGGGCCGGCGGGCAACTGGCAATTTGTGCGCGCCGGGTAGCTGGACGGAAGGTGCGCGAAACCCGGGCGCAGGGTCGCGAACGCAATATATGCCCGACAAGATACGCCCAAGCTTTTCCAAGGAATGCGGGGTAATGCCGGGGCCAAGCGCGCATACTGGCCTCCGATGCAAGAGGTCTATCGCCGTGCCTTGATGGCTGGCCGGGCGCAAATCCGCGCCCGGTGGGATTCCTTGCTGCGCATCGAAAGGGTGAACACGCCGCTGGCGAATCCCGACACCCTGGTCTACCTGTTCGACCAGACCCTCGATGAGGTTTATGCCACCCTGCGCCAATCCCCGGCTACGCGCCAGAAACCACCGCCGCCCGGAGCCTGCGAGAAAAATCCTCTGTTCGCCTATTTTATGGCGGGCGAGCAGGCATTGCTCGAGGCGCTTATTCTCGACCAGGCCGGAGCGGGCAACCTCGATACGAAAGGACGCGACGCTGATGTCGCCCAACTCCAGCAGGTCATGCGCAGGATCGCCCGGCGCGACATCGGGTCCCTGGAAGGGGTGCTCCAATCCGGTAAGCCAACTGCCGCCCCCCGATCCGCGCTAGTCCCCCCGCTTTAATCCTTTCAGCCGGCTGCGCGGCCCGGTGCCACCCGAAGTTTCGGTTCGACAAAACCCCGGCCGGCTCCTTCTGTTTCCCCCATGGCCTCGCCTGGGAAAAAACCCTTTTCCGTCGTCTTCCTCGTCATCGACCTGGTGCTCACCGCCATCGCGTTTACCATCTTCTACAAGCTCGTGAATTCCCACGTGCCCTCCAACGACCCGGTGATGATCCGGCTCTGGGGCAGCCTTGGCGCCGGCTGCATGACCGGCGTGTTCTGGCTCGCCCTGCAGATGCTGAAGACCGTCTTCCGTTTCCAGCGCGATTCGCGCAGATAACCCGCCCGGGCGCCGCCTAGGTGGCCCGCTCCCCGCCTCCCCCGTGGCCGCCGCCTCCAGCTCCGCCCGCACCGCCCAGGGCGCCACCCGCCCCCGCACCACTGTCGCGGTCGAGGATTATCTCGAGAAGATCGAGCAGCTCATCCAGCGCAAGGGCTACGCCCGCGTCGTGGACATCGCCGCCGGGCTGAAGATCTCGCAGGCCAGCGTCACGGCCATGGTGCAGCGGCTCGATGCCGAGGGCTTCATCAAATACGAGAAATACCGCGGCATGGTGCTCACGAGCTCCGGCCTCGAGGTCGCCCGGCGCATCGCCCACCGCCACCAGCTGCTCACGGATTTCCTGCGCGTGCTCGGCGTCGCCGACGAGAAGGTCATCTACGACGATGTCGAGGGCATGGAGCATCACATCAGCCCCGAGACCTTCAAGGCCATCGAGTCGCTCACGCGCTACCTCGAGAAAAACCCGGCCGTCGTCACCAAGCTCAAGGCCGAGCGCTGAGCCCCGCCTGCCAGGGCGAATTAGTTTTGCCTCGTCCGGCTTCGCGGGGCTATTTTCACGGACAACCCAAGTCCTGCCATGAGCTCACTTCCCATCCCCCCGAAGCTCCGGCCGCTGGTCGACTACCTCAACACGCTGACCAGTCGTGCTTCCATTGAGCGCCTCCGCGAATTGCTCACCGCGTCGAACGCCACCCTCGCCGATGTCCGCGACTTTGTCCGCTACGAGCCGGGAAATTACCAGCGCAACCTCGTCGCCCTCGGCCCGTGGTATGAGGTGCTCGTCATCTGCTGGCGCAGCGGCCAGCGCAGCCCCATCCACAACCACGCGCAATCCACCTGCGGCCTCAAGGTCCTCAGCGGCGTCTGCAGCGAGACCCTCTTTGCCCACTCGCCCTGCGGCCAGGTCGTCGCGCTCTCCACGAGCGAGAAGCACACCGGCGACGTCTGCGCGTCGGAGGACGACGACACCCACCAGGTTTCCAACCTGCAGGCGCCGGGCGAAGATCTCGTGACGCTGCACATCTATTCGCCGCCGCTCCGCAAGATGAAGAAGTTCTCCATCACCGGCGGCACGGAGGACTGGCTGCCGCCCGTCGTCGAGTTCGCCCAGGGCGAGGGCATTTGAGGTCCCCGCCCATGGAATCAAAGCGCAAGATCGTCACCTCCTCGCCCGAGAACAGCGAGACCCCGCTCGACAGCGTGGCCGGCTGGGTGACGCCCAACCGCCTGTTCTTTGTCCGCAACCATTTCGAGCCGCCGGTTGCGTCCGACCCGGCGGCGTGGGAGCTCGTGCTCGACGGCCTTGTCGCGCGGCCCGCCAGGTGGACGTTCAAGCAGCTCGCGGCGCTGCCGCAGCACACGGTGTTCGCCACCGTCGAGTGCGCGGGCAACGGCCGCTCGTTCCTCACCGAGAAGGCGGCCGGCGTGCAATGGGGCGCCGGCGCCATCGGCCACGCCGAGTGGACCGGCGTGCGGCTGCGCGACCTGCTTTCACCCGCCGGGATCGCGGCGGGGGCGCTCGAGATCGTCTTCGAGGGCGCCGACCGCGGCGTGGAGGACGGCGAGACGATGAATTTCTCCCGCAGCCTCCCGCTGGCCAAGGCGCTCGACCCCGACACGCTCATCGCGCTCCGGATGAACGGCGAGTGGCTCGAGCCCAACCACGGCGCGCCGCTCCGGCTTTTCGTGCCGGGCTGGTATGGCGTCGCCTCCGTGAAATGGCTGCGCCGCATGGTGGTGATCGACCATGCCTACCAGGGACATTTCCAGACGGTGAAGTATTCCGTCGACCGGATGACGCCCGCCGGCAAGCGCCGCGTGCCGCTCGGGCCCGGCGTGGTGAAGAGCGAAATGCTTTTCCCCCGGCCCGGCGAGACGCTCGCTCCCGGCACCAACCGCATCGCCGGGGTCGCATGGGCCGGCGAGGACCGCGTCAGCCGCGTCGACGTCAGCACCGACGGCGGCCGCACCTGGCAGGCGGCGCATCTCAAGGGCCTGCAGCAACCCTATAGCTGGTGCCAGTGGGAATTCCTCTGGACCGTGACCACGCCCGGCGATTACACGCTGCGCGCGCGCGCCCACACTGTCGGCGGCCAGGTGCAACCCGTCGATTACGACGCGGACAATCTCGGCTACATCATCAATACCGTCCAGGCCCGACCGGTGCGGATCGCCGCCGGCCGGGTGGTCGAGGCCAGTTTCGCCGATGACGGCATGTGGGCCGGCTACATGGAGGCCTTCGCCGAGGAAAACACCCGCCGGCCGCTCGACGTCGAGCTCGCCCTCACCGCCGGCGACGGGATTTGACTTACACGTCGGTCACGTCCGTGCGCCGGCGCTTCAATTGCGACGCCGCCAGGATAGAGATCTCGTAGAGCAGGATCAGTGGCACGGCGAAGAGCGTCTGGTTGATCGGGTCGGGCGTCGGCGTGATGACCGCCGCGATGATGAAGATGACCACGATGGCGTGCCGGCGGTATTTGCGCAGCGTCGCCACCTCGATCAGGCCCATGTAGACGGCCAGCACGATGAGCAGGGGAAATTCAAACGCCCCGCCCATGCCGAGCACCAGCCACATGAGCAGGCTGTAATACCGGTCCGCCGTCCACAGCACCGTGTAACCCATCAGCTGGTTCAGCTCGTAGGCCACCTTGATGGTGCTCGGCGTGAGCAGGAAGTAGCCGAATGACGCACCGCCGAGAAACAGCACCAGGGCCGACACGCAGGTCGGCAGCAGCACCTTCAGCTCCCGCTTGGTCAGCGCCGGCGCCACGAACTGCCCGATGAAAAACAGAATGAACGGCAGCGAGAGCACCAGGCCGCCGATGAGGCAGATGTCGATGATCACGCTGAACACGCCCATCGGGCTGTTGGTGACGAGGTCCGTGTTCATCTTGGGGTAGTCGGCCTTCACCCGCTCCAGCGGCCAGCCCAGCACCCGGGCAAAATCATCCACATAATACGCGATCACCGTCACAAAGATGCCGAAAATCACCGCGCTCTTGATGAGCGTCCAGCGCAGGTCCTCGAGGTGGTCAAGGAAGCCCATGGCCTTGCGCCTGCCCGGGGCCGCCGGGGTCACCGGATGGCCGTCGTCGTCGTATTCCACCTCTGGGGGTTCGTCGCTCAAGCCCCGAGCTAGAAGCAAGTTTCGGCCGCCCCCGCAATCCCCGTCTTCAGCCCCTTGGGGGCCGTGTCATACCGTTCGCCTCCACCGTTGACACCCCCGCGCCGCCGTTATGCGATGTCGCTTCTTTTCTTTCATTCCGCTTCATTCCCATGGCCAAGAAATCCACCGCGAAAAAGTCCTCCTCCAAATCCGTCGCCCGGGCCCTCAAGTGCGTCTATTCTTGGGGCGCCGGCCGGGCCGACGGCAACGGCTCGATGAAGAACCTCCTCGGCGGCAAGGGCGCCAACCTCGCCGAGATGACCCGCATCGGCCTCCCCGTGCCCCCGGGCTTCACAATCACCACGGAAGTCTGCACCTATTTCTACGCCCACAAGAAGGCCTACCCGAAGGAACTCCAGGGCCAGATGGAGGCCGGCGTCGCCAACATGGAGAAGATCATGGGCACCAAGTTCGGTGCCACCGACGGTACCCCGCTGCTCGTCGCGGTCCGCTCCGGCGCCCGCGATTCCATGCCAGGCATGATGGACACCATCCTCAACCTCGGCCTCAACGACCAGACCGTCGTCGCCCTCGTCAACGCCACGAAGAACGAGCGCTTCGCCTGGGACTGCTACCGCCGCTTCATCCAGATGTATGGCGACGTCGTCCTCGGCGTCCAGAAGCAGGAAGGCGAGGACCACGAGCCGTTCGAGACGGTCATCGAGAACTTCAAGCACGGGAAATACCACAAGGACATCATCGACTCCGAACTCACCGCCGCCGACCAGCAGGAATTGGTCAAACGCTTCAAGGCCCTCGTGCTCGAGCGCACCGGCCATGTGTTCCCCAACGATCCGTGGGAGCAACTCCGCGGCGCCGCCGGCGCCGTGTTCGGCAGCTGGATGAACGACCGCGCCAAGGTTTACCGGGCCAAGTATGGCATTCCCTCCGAATGGGGCACCGCCGTCAACGTGCAGGCCATGGTGTTCGGCAACACCGGCGACACCTCCGGCTCCGGCGTGGCGTTCACCCGCAACCCCGCGAACGGCACCAACGAATTCTACGGCGAGTTCCTCATCAACGCGCAGGGCGAGGACGTCGTCGCCGGCGTCCGCACGCCCGAGCCCGTGCTCAAGCTCAAGGACCAGATGCCGAAGTCCTACGCCGAGCTGTTGAAGGTCCGCGCAACGCTGGAGAAACATTTCAAGGATGTGCAGGACATCGAATTCACCATCCAGGACGGCAAGCTGTTCATGCTCCAGACGCGCAACGGCAAGCGCACCGCCGCCGCCGCGCTGAAATTCTCCATCGACATGGTGAAGGAGAAGCTCATCGACTGGAAGACCGCCGTCCTCCGCAACCCGGCCGACCAGCTCGACCAGTTGCTCGCCCCGATCTTCGACCTCGCCGAGGTGAAGAAGGCCACGGTCATCGCCACCGGCCTCCCCGCCGGCCCGGGCGCCGCCACCGGCAAAATCTATTTCAACGCCGATCGCGCCGTGTCAGCCGCCGAGAAGGGCGAGAAGGTCCTGCTCGTCCGCGTCGAGACCTCGCCCGAGGATCTCCGCGGCATGATCGCCGCCGAGGGCATCCTCACCGCCCGCGGCGGGGTCTCCTCGCACGCCGCGCTCGTCGCCCGCCAGATGGGCAAGGTCTGCGTATGCGGCGCCGCCGCGCTGCAGGTGGATTACGACAGGAAGACCGTCTCCGTCTCCGGCCACACCTACCACGAGGGCGACTTCCTCTCCATCGACGGCACCGCCGGCACGGTTTACGCCGGCCAGCTCAAGACCGCATCGTCCGAGATCATCGCCGGCCTGGTCAATAACGACGCTGCCGCCAGGGCCACTGAGAAATTCAAGAGCTACACCCAGCTGATGAAGTGGTGCGCGCAGGCCACGAAGCTCTCCGTCCGCACCAACGCGGACACGCCCGAGCAGGCTCGCGTCGCCGTCGCGTTCGGTGCGGTCGGCATCGGCCTCACCCGCACCGAGCACATGTTCTTCGAGGGCGACCGCATTGACGCCATGCGCGAGATGATCCTCGCCGACTCGCTCGAGGCCCGCCAGGCCGCGCTCGCCAAGCTCCTCCCCTACCAACGCGCCGACTTCTTTGGCATCTTCAAGGCGCTGAAGGGCTACCCCGCCACCATCCGCTTCCTCGATCCGCCGCTGCACGAGTTCCTGCCGAACTCGAAGGAGTCGCAGATGGACCTCGCCCGCAAGCTCGGCATCCCGGTCGAGAAGATCATGCACCGCGTGCACGAGCTCCACGAGTTCAACCCGATGCTCGGCTTCCGCGGTTGCCGCCTCGGCATCAAGTATCCCGAGATCACCGCCATGCAGGCCCGCGCCGTGCTCGAGGCCGCCGCCGACGCCACCAAGGCCGGCTTCAAGGCGAAGCCCGAGATCATGATCCCGCTCGTCGGTTTCAAAAAGGAGCTCGATCTCCAGACCGCGCTCGTCCACGAGGTCGCCGCGGCCGTGCAGGCCGAGAAGAAGGTGAAAATCTCCTATACCGTCGGCACCATGATCGAGATCCCGCGCGGTGCACTCACCGCCGACGAGATCGCGCACACCGCCGAGTTCTTCAGCTTCGGCACCAACGACCTCACGCAGACCTGCCTCGGCATGTCGCGCGACGACTCCGGCTCCTTCCTCGGCGCCTACCAAGAGTCCGAGATCATGAAGAAGAACCCCTTCGCCTCGATCGACCAGACCGGCGTAGGCCAGCTCATGCGGATCGCCATCGAGAAGGGCCGGCAGACCCGCCCCGACATCAAGCTCGGCATCTGCGGCGAACACGGCGGCGACCCGGATAGCGTCAAATTCTGTCACAAGCTCGGTCTGACGTATGTGAGCTGCTCTCCCTATCGAGTCCCCGTTGCTCGCTTGGCCGCAGCCCAAGCAGCGATTGCCGACACCAAGAAGTAGGGGCGCAGACTTGCTGCGCCCTCTCTTTCAAACCCCGGCCGCAAGCCGGGGTTTTTCATCGCGACTCGTCGAAGCCTTGGCGAAGACGGTTGCCTGAATCGCTCGCCTGATGCTTACTGCATCTGCTCTAAGCTCCCCATGAAATCATTCACCTGCCTCGCCGCGTTCCTTACCCTGCTCCCCATGCTCTCCGCCCAACCAACCCCTTTGCCGGGGGCGGCTGGCCCGGACAAACACCGGGCGGCAGCTCAGCCGCAGCGAAGGCTGCCCGACTGATCCCGGACTGGCAGGAGTCAGCAACGGGAAGCCAGCAACGGTGCCGCTTCCGTCTCCCAGCTCCCTGAGTCGCAGACAAAAACTTCCGGATGGATCTGCGTGGTGGTGCTGCGCAGGACGCCGCTCCAGCTCTCCGGCGCCGGAGCTGCCTCGTCGGACGCTTCCATGAGGGAGATAATGGCGTGTGGGGGCAGACCGCCCTCATGGCCCGCGCGGTCTTTCCAGCGCTGAAACGCCGGCGGACAGGTCTCGCGGCCGTTGACCGCCAGAATGATCACCTCGGCGGCGGCGATGTCCCGCTCGGCTGCCGCCGCAAACTCCGGCTCGATGGCGCGTTCAACCAGCCAGAGCCGGAAGTCAGGGACAAAGTCCCCCGCCAGATCCCGCATGAGGTACAGATAGGTGTCCATCGCCTTGCGGACGTAGGCCAGGCGCTCGTAGAGAATGACCACGCCGAGCTTTTGGACGGCCGTGCGACGTGGCATGGCCAGACGGGCGTGGAAATTAAAACGGGCGATAGGCATGGTGGAAAACCCGCTTGGAACGGCAGTCCACGTTTTTAGCACTGTCACCCCGTCCGCTCAATGGGGTGACCACCCACCTTTTTGCCCCGGAGTGCGCCGATGGACACCGTTCGAGACCAACCCGTCGGTTACGGGTCTAAGCACACAGCCTTGCCGCGTGCCGCAGGCTATACGTGAATGAAAGAATCCTCCCACAGTTCGGCCCATCTCCGCCACACCGGCCAGTCCAACCGATGGCGGGATTATCTTCCCCTCCTTGTTCTGCTCGGGGTGACGGCGCTCGTCGCGTGGGCAAAGAACCAGGTCTATGGCAACGGGACTGGCGCGCTGCATGGGATGCACGACTTCATGGGATTCTTCCTGGTCATCTTCTCGTTGCTGAAGCTGTTCGACCTGCCCGGATTTGCCGACGGTTTCCAGATGTATGACCTGCTCGCGAAGCCCTTCCGTCCCTACGCCCTGGGCTATCCCTTCATTGAACTCGCGCTGGGCCTGGGCTATCTCGCCGAGTGGCGTCCCGCTATCCTCTACCCCGTGACGGTGATGGTCATGAGCTTTGGCGCGCTCGGCGTGATCCGGTCACTCGTCAAGGGCCTTGATCTCCAATGCGCCTGCATGGGCAACATTCTGAAAGTTCCGCTCTCCAGCGTGGCCCTCACCGAGGACCTCGGCATGGCCGCCATGGCCGCGCTGATGTGGGTGAGACTGGCTTAGGGGCAGCTCCTGACAGTAAGCGATAAGCTTTAAGCTCAAACCCGTCCCAGCCCAGCTGCAGGCAAGCCATCCCGCCACCGCAGGGTGGACATTTTCCGGGGCGCGGCCTACATCGGACGGCATGTGGACCTTATCCGTCGCGTGGTGGGAGCTCATCGTTCGCTCGATCATTGTCTATGTTGTGCTGATTGTCCTGCTCCGGATCACCGGCAAGCGGCAGGTCGGCCAGCTCGCGCCCTTCGACCTCGTGCTGCTGCTGGTGCTGTCCAACGCCGTGCAGAACGCCATGAACGGCGGCGACAATTCCGTGACCGGCGGCATCATCTCCGCCGTCACCCTCATCGGCCTGAACTTCACCGTCGGCTACCTGACCTTCCGCAGCAAGCGGCTGGAGGTCCTGCTCGAGGGCCAGCCCGAGGTGCTGATCCACAACGGCAGGCTGTTTGAGAAGGTGATGGCGCGGGCCCAGCTCACGCACCACGAGCTCAACGCCGCGCTGCGCCAGGAGGGCTGCGTGTCGGTGGCGGACGTGCATTGCGCCATTTTGGAGAACAACGGCACCATCACCGTGCACCAGCGCCCCGCTGCCTCCCCGCCGGCCCGGTAGGATTGCGGCGCCACCAAGGCCTTCTTGTGGACAGGACTAACGGGATGACGGAGGATTTTTCTCCAATCCAAATAATCCCGTAAATCCTGTCCGTCGTCCCTCGGAGGCCGCGCAAACAGGGATTGCGTCAGCGACCGGTGGCGCAAGCATGCGGCAACCCATGAACGAGCCTGACGTTCTCCGGCATTTCTCCTACACCCGGTTTGTCCATTGGGGCGTGGCACTGTTTTTCCTCCTGGCCGCCCTGAGCGGCTTCACGGATTACTTCCCGAAAGCCCTGGCCTGGGTGGCCCCGCTCTTCGGCGGGCGCAAAGGCGCGCAATTCATCCACCCGTGGTTTTCCCTCGGCTTCGAGGCGTTCCTTCTGCTCCAGTTTTTCAACTGGTATCGGCCGATGCTCTGGCGCGCGGCGGACAACGAATTCATCCGCCACCTGGCCAAACACATCCTGCCCAGCAAGGAACCGGCGCCGCCGGACACCGGTTTTTTCAACGGCGGCCAGAAGCTTTATTTCTGGTTCGTCGTCGCCAGCGCCGTGGTCTTCCTCGGCACGGGTCTCGTCTGGTGGTTCAAGACCAGCTTTTCGAAGGAGCTGTATGAGATTTGCCGGACGATCCACCGGCTGCTGGCGTTCGCCGTGGCCGCGGGGCTGCTCGTCCACATCTACAAGGCGACCCTGGGCGAGCCGGGCGTCTTCCGCTCGATGCTGCGCGGGACGGTGACCGCGCAATGGGCGCGGGCGCGCCGGCCGGGATGGTTTCGTGATCTGCGCGGAGGCGGCTGAGCGCCGGTGGAGCGCGACAGCTCCGTCGCCAAGGCTTCCCAGACACAGCTTAAAGCTTACTGCTGGCCTTCTCGAGTTCTTCCCAACGAGAGAAGGCTATGGCATGCTCGCGCTCCAAGACATCGAGCCGGCCCTTCACGTCGGTGAACTTCTGCGGCTCCTTCTTGTAGAACGCGGGATCCGCCAGCTTCGCCGTCAACTGCGCCTGCTCCTGCTCCAGCGCCTCGATCTTCGCGGGCAGTGACTCCAGTTCCTTCTTCTCCTTGCCGGAAAGCTTCTTCGCCTTCGCAGCTGATGCCCCGCGGGACGGAGTCGCCCCGCCTCCAGTTGACTTTGCCGACGCAGCCTTCGCCGCCGCCATCGCCTGCTTCTGCTTGTCGTGCTGCCAGTCGGTGTAGCCGCCGACGTAGTCGCCGATGACACCGCCGCCCTCGAACACGAGCGAGCTGGTGACGACCTCGTCCAAAAATTCGCGGTCGTGGCTGACGAGCAGCACCGTGCCGGAAAACTCCACGAGCAAATCCTCCAACAGGTCAAGCGTCTCGACGTCGAGGTCGTTGGTCGGCTCGTCGAGCACGAGGACGTTCGCCGGTTTGGTGAAGAGCCGCGCCAGCAGCAGCCGGTTGCGCTCGCCGCCGGAGAGCACGCGCGCCGGCGTGCGGGCCCGGTCGGGCGTGAAGAGAAAATCCTGCAGGTAGCTGATGACGTGCCGCGTACGGCCGTCGATCGTGATGTGCGTGTTGCCGTTCGCGATGTTGTCGGCGACGGTCCGGTCGTCCTCGATCTGCGCGCGGAGCTGGTCGTAGTAGACGACCTCCAGGTTCGTGCCGTGCTTGATGACGCCGCTCGTGGGCGCGAGCTGGCCGAGCAAAAGTTTGATGAGCGTGGTCTTGCCCGCGCCGTTGGGGCCGATGAGCCCGATCTTGTCGCCGCGGATGATTGTCGTGGAAAAATCCTTCACCAGCACCTTCCCGTCCGGCCAGGCGAAGGACATTTTCTCGACGTCGACGACCTTCATGCCGCTGGGAATGGCCTCGTTGACGCGCATCGTGACGTTGCCAACCGTGGCGCGGCGGGCGCGGCGCTCGGCGCGGAGGACGTGCAGCTGGTTGATGCGGGCGGTGGCGCGGGAACGCTGGGCGCGGACGCCGCGGCGGATCCACTCCTCCTCCTGCGCGAGCTTCTTGTCGGCCAGGGCCTGCATCCGCTCCTCCGCCTCGAGCCGGTCCTGCCGGCGAACGAGGAAGGTGTCGTAGTCGCAGTCCCAGTTGGTGATGACACCGCGGTCGAGCTCGACGATGCGCGTGGCGAGTTTTTTCAGGAAGGCGCGGTCGTGAGTGACGAAGAACAGGCCGATCTTCTCCGACAGCAGGAATTCCTCGAGCCAGAGGATGGAGGCGAGGTCGAGGTGGTTGGTGGGCTCGTCGAGCAGCAGCAGGTCGGGCTGGCTGGCGAGCGCCCGGGCCAGCAGCACGCGACGCTTCAGCCCGCCGGACAGCGCGGAAAACTCCGCGTGCGAATCGAGGCCGACGTGACCGAGCAGATCCTCGAGGCGCACCTCGCGCTCCCAGTCCTCCTCATGCCCGCTGCCCGGGCGCAAACCGGCGGAGACGATGTCGTGCACCGTGCCGGTGAGGCCGGCGGGCACTTCCTGCACGAGCCGGGCGAAATGCGCGCCCGGCTGGCGGAAAACCTGGCCGGTGTCGGGGAGGATCTCGCCGACAATGAGCTTCATCAGCGTGGACTTGCCCGCGCCGTTGCGCCCGAGCAGGCACACGCGTTCCCCCGCGTTGACCTGGAAATTGACATGGTCAAGCACGGCCGGGCCGCCGAAGGCATGGGAGACATCGAGAAGGCTGAGAAGCGCCATGGGAAAGGCTGAACGTAGACCCCGCCCCCTCGGGCGCAACCCAAAGCTCGGAAACCTTTTTTGACAGAATTAACAGAATGCGGGGATTTTCCCCATCCAACCAATCCAGTAAATCCTGTCCAAACTCCGAACCTGAACTGCGGCTCGCCTTGCCGCGCGCGACGCGCTTGGCTCGGCGTCGCCATCATGCCCCACCCTGTCCGGTTGATTCTCCACGGCCTCCTGCTGGCCGGCCTCGCCGCTCCGTTGCTGGGCGCCGGGCACGAGGCGCAGTCGCTCGCGGGCCAGTGGCGCTTCGCCCTCGACCGCGCTGACGCCGGCGTGAACGAGCAATGGTTCAATCACGATCTGCCCAATCGCATCGCGCTGCCGGGTGTGCTGCAGGCGCAGGGTTATGGCGACGACATCGCCCCCGACACCCCATGGGTCCTGGGTCTTGGCGCGGCGTGGTGGAAGCTCCAGCCCGACGCCCTGCGCGAAAAATTCTCCCAACCCGGCCATGTCGAGGTGCCCTTCCTCGCCCAACCGCCGAAGCACTACCTCGGCGCCGCGTGGTATCAGCGCGACGTCGAGATCCCCGCCGGGTGGTCCGCGCGCCGCACCGGACTCTTCCTCGAACGCGCCCACTGGGAAACCACCGTCTGGCTCGACGACCAAAGGATCGGCTCCTGCAACAGCCTCGTCGCGCCGCATGAATACGACCTCGGCGTCCTTGCGCCCGGCCGGCACCGTCTCACCGTTCGCATCGACAACCGCCAGATCGTGCGCGATCCGCAGAACGACGGCCATGGCGTCGACGCCCATGCCGTGACCGACAGCCTCGGCGCCACCTGGAACGGCATCGTCGGCGCGATCGAGCTGCGCGCCACCACGCCCGTGTGGATCGAGGATGCACAGGTTTTCCCGAACGTCGCGAAAAAGTCCGCCCTCATCAGGGTCTTCCTCGGCAACCCCACCCGCCGCGCCGGTTCCGGCACGCTCTCCGCCGGCGGGGTGTCCGTGCCCGTCACCTGGAACCTCATCGACGGCCAGGGCGAGATCGAGGTGCCGCTTGGCGCGGATGCGCAGACGTGGGACGAGTTTCATCCCGTGCTCCAGCATATCACAGTCTCGCTTTCCGGCGAAGCCGCCCGCGACTCGCGCGAGCTCACCTTCGGGCTCCGCGAGATCACGGCCAGCGACAAGGACCTCATCCTCAACGGTCGCGTCGTGAACCTGCGCACCACGCACAACGGCGGCGATTTTCCGCTCACGGGCTATCCCGCGATGGATGTCGCGTCGTGGAAAAAGATCATCCGCGTCTGCCAGGAGCACGGCCTGAACGGCATGCGTTTCCACTCGTGGTGCCCGCCCGAGACCGCATTCATCGCCGCGGATGAGCTCGGTTTCTACCTCCAGCCCGAGCTCGGATTCTGGGCGAACTTCAGTCCCGGCAGCATCTATACGAAATACCTGGAGGAGGAAACTCCCCGCCTGCTCCGCGCCTACGGCAACCATGCCTCGTTCGTCCTTTTCTCCCCGAGCAACGAACCCGGCGGCAACTACGAGCAGGTCACGCCGCAATGGGCGAAGGCGTGGCACGATAAGGATCCCCGCCGGCTCTACTCCGCCGGCACCGGCTGGTTCCGGCGCGGCCAGGTCGAGGGCGGCGCGCAATACGCCGCGCTTGTCCGCTACGGCCGCGATCCGCGCAACATGGGCGAGCTCCGCAACGCCACCGGCTGGTTCGGCCGCGACTATCGCGCCGCGCT
>JAYUGX010000001.1:0-127188 GCA_043738215.1 Lacunisphaera sp. | reverse complement strand
CGAGGGGGCCGCCTCCGCCGAGGACGCGGAAAAGGTGGCGCGCGCCATCGGCAATTCCCTCCTGGTGAAATCCTCCTGGTATGGCGATGACCCCAACTGGGGCCGGCTGGCCGACGCCGCCGGCTATGCCGGGGCCAAGCTGGTCGAGGCCAAGCTCGACATCCTCTACAACGACACGCCCGCCATGACTGCGGGCAAACCGCACGCCGAGTTGAAGCCCCGCTGGAAGGAAATCGTCAAGGCCCGGCGCTTCACCATCAGGCTTAACCTTCACCTCGGGAAGGCCGCTTTCCGGCTGCTGGCTACCGATCTGACCGAGGCCTATGTGAACTACAACAAGAGCGAGTGAACGGCCGGCCATCCGGCACACTTTCGTCACTCAATAATCCTTGCACTCGCTCCGGCTTCGGCAAATTTTCTGATGACACGCCGTGGGCTCAACCGCCCGCGGCGTATCAGCTCCACCGAGAAATCAACGTTCCGACTCCATGCTCACCTTCCCGCACAAGATCCTGTTTGTAGGCTACGGCGCCGTGGCCGAATGCACCCTGCCTATCCTCTTCAAGCACCTCAGGGTGCCGGCGAAGAACGTCACGATCATGGATTTCGAGGATCGCTCGAAAAAGCTGAAACCGTGGACGGCCAGGGGCGTGCGTTTTGTCCGCGACCGCGTCACCGAGGACAACATGGGCCGGCTGCTCGCCAAACACGTGGGTGCCGGCGACCTGCTCATCGATCTCGCCTGGAACATCGACGCCCTCGAGATTCTCACGTGGTGCCGCGAGCACGGCGTCATGTATATCAACACATCCACCGAGCTGTGGGATCCATATGCCGGCGGGAAGCACCCGACGGAAAAGACGCTCTACTGGCGCCACATGAACCTCCGCCGCCTGACGGCCAAGTGGAAGACTAGGGGCGCCACCGCCGTCATCGAGCACGGCGCGAACCCCGGCTTGATTTCCCATTTCACCAAGCAGGGCTTGATCGACATTGGCCGGAGCCTGATCGCGGACAAGAAGGCCCGGGGCCGTCGCGCGGAGAACATCACGGGATTCATCGCCTCGCGGCAGTTCAACCATCTCGCGCGCGAACTTGGCGTGAAGGTGATCCATTGCAGCGAGCGCGACACGCAGATCACCAACCGCCCGAAGACGGTGGATGAGTTCGTCAACACTTGGAGCATCGAGGGCTTCCGCGAGGAGGGCACGACGACCTCCGAGCTGGGGTGGGGCACGCACGAGAAGCAGCTGCCGCAATACGCCTACCGGCACAAGAACGGACCGAAGAACCAGATCTGCATCGCGCGGATGGGCATCAACACATGGGTCAAGACCTGGGTGCCGAACTACAGCATCCAGGGCATGGTGGTGCGCCACGGCGAGGCGTTCACCATCTCCGACAAGCTGACCGTCTGGAAGAACGGCAAGGCCGTCTACCGGCCCACAATGCACTATGCCTATTGCCCGTGCGACATGGCCATCGCCTCGTTGAACGAAATGCGTGGCTACAATTACCGCTTGGTTGAGAGCCAGCGCATCATGAACGACGAGATCACCACGGGTGCCGACATCCTCGGCGCACTGATCATGGGCCATGATTACAACTCCTGGTGGATCGGCAGCGACCTCAGCATCCAGCAATCCCGCGCCCTGGTGCCGCACCAGAATGCGACGACCATGCAGGTCGCCATCTCGGTCGTGGCGGCGGCGATGTGGATGATCCAAAATCCGATGGAGGGCGTCCGCGTCCCCGACGACTTGCCGCATGACTTCATCCTCAAGATCGCGAAGCCCTATCTGGGCAAATGGATCTCGAAGAAGAAAGACTGGACGCCGCTCAAGGACTACACGAACACCTTCAAGGGTTATAACAAACCCGATCTGGACCGGAAGGATCCGTGGCAGTTCAAGAACTTCCTGGTCCAGACGGCGGACTGATCGGGCGCTGACATGATCGCGAAGTCCCTCCTGCAGAAACTGGCGAAGAAGCACGGCACCCCGCTGTTCGTCATCGACCACGACGAGCTGCGGAAGAACTACCGCGATTTTCGCCGGCACCTGCCCCGGGTGCAGGTCTATTTCGCGGTCAAGGCCAACTCCGACCCGGCCATTGTCTGCACGCTCTTCAAGGAGGGCTCCAGCTTCGACGTCGCCTCCATGCCGGAGTTCATGATCGTCCACGAAAACATCAAGCACCTGCCGGCGAAAAAGCGGCAGGACTGGATTTGGGACAAGATCATCTACGCCAATCCGACCAAACCGACGGAAACCCTGGAGAAACTCAACCGCTACAAGCCACTCGTCACCTTCGACAATCGCGAGGAGATTCATAAGATCAGGAAGCACGCGCCCAACGCCGGCCTCGCCCTGCGGCTCAAGGTGCCGAACACCGGCGCGATGGTGGAGCTGTCGTCGAAATTCGGCGCGCTGCCCGGTGAGGCGGTCGATCTGATCCTTGAAGCGGACCGGGTCGGATTGGTGGTCGAGGGCATCAGCTTCCATGTCGGCAGCCAGACGACGAACTTTGAGAACTACGTGCAGGCCCTGAGTCTCACCGCAGCCATCTACAAGGAGGCGCAGGACCGGGGCTACACCAAGATGAACCTGCTCGACATCGGCGGCGGCTTTCCGGCGCCTTACGATTCCACCGTCCGGCCCCTGAAGGAGCTGGCCAAGATGATCAACACCGAGATCGATCGCCTGTTTCCAAAAAACATCCAGGTGCTGGCCGAACCGGGCCGTTTCCTGGTCGCCTCCGCCGGTTACGCCGTCTCGAAGATCATCGGCAAGGCCGTGCGCGACGGCAAAACGAGCTACTACATCAACGATGGCGTCTACCACACCTACTCCGGCGTTATCTTTGATCACTGCAAGTATCCCATCAAGTCGTTCAAGCAGGGCCCGACTTCGCTCTGTTCCGTCTTCGGCCCGACGTGTGATGCGCTCGATGTGGTCTCGATGGCCGAGAATCTGCCCGACTTGGCGCGCGACGATTTCGTCTACAGCGTGAACATCGGCGCCTACAGCCACGCCTCGGCCACCTACTTCAACGGCTTTCCGCCGGCAAAAGTCGTCCACGTGAATCAGTAGGCCCCGGCCCGACTCCAACGTTGCAGTCAGTCTGCGCGCGTTGCACTTTGCTCATCAATGGACACAGCTGAAATTATCGCCAAGGCGAAGGTGCTGCTCGAAGCGCTGCCATACATCCAGGATTTCCATGATGCCATCTTTGTCATCAAATATGGCGGCAGTTTCATGGATGATCCTGATCCGACGGTGCGCACGAGTGTCGCCACGGACCTCGCCTTCCTCGCGGCGGTCGGCATCAATGTCGTGGTCGTGCACGGCGGGGGCAAGGCCATCAGCCGCGCGATGGATGAGTCGGGCTTGAAGCCTAATTTTGTCAACGGCCTGCGGATGACCGACGAGGCAACCATTGCCATCGTGAAAAAGACGCTCGACGAGGTGGTAAACAAGGAAGTGTGCGACACACTGGCGGCCGTCAAGGCCCGGCCCAAAGGCCTGCCAGGTGACAGCGTCATCGTGTGCGACAAGCTTATGGTCGATGATGACGGTAATCCCTGCGACCTCGGCTATGTCGGTGATGTGACCGAGGTGAAGGTGAAGCTGATCAAGAAGGAGATCGCCGAGGGTTTCATGCCGGTGATCTCCCCGGTTGCCGAGGGGCTCGATGGCAAACCCTACAATGTGAATGCCGACACGGTGGCCGGCCGGGTGGCCAGTGCCCTGCGCGCCCGGCGCCTGGTTTTCATGAGTGATGTGCCCGGTCTGCTCGCCGACCCGAAGAATCCCGCGTCGCTCATCTCCACTGTCAAGGTCGGCGAGGTGGAGGGTTTGAAAAAACGGGGGGTGATCGACAAGGGGATGCGCCCCAAGGTGCAGAGCGCCGTGCGCGCCTTGCAGGAGGGGGTGCAACGCGTCCATTTTGTGGACGGCCGGATGCCGCACAGCCTGTTGCTGGAAATTTTTACCGACTTGGGCGTCGGCACGGAAGTCGTGCATGATTGAGTCGAGGCCCGGCGCATTGTGCGCGTGCATTTGCCCTCCGGATTCGTAAACTCCCGCCTTTCATTTTCCCATGAGCCAGCCTGCCATTGTCCGCACCAACACCGCCGAGCTTTATGACGCCTACGTCATGAAGAACTACGGCCGGCCGCCGCTCACCCTGGTACGGGGGCAAGGGGTCATGGTGTGGGACGACACGGGCCGCGAATACCTTGATTTTACCTCCGGCGTGGCCGTGGCCGCACTTGGGCATTGCCATCCAGTGTGGGTCGAGGCGATCCGCCGGCAGGCCGGCGAGCTGATCCACGTCAGCAATCTGTTCCGTCATCCCAATCAGGGCGAGCTGGCCCGCCGGCTGGTGCAACAGGCCGGCCCGGGCCGCGTCTTTTTTTGCAATAGCGGTGCGGAGGCCAACGAGGGCCTGATCAAGCTCGCGCGGTTGCATGGCATCCGGAAGTCCGGCGAGGAGGGCAAATGCTACAAGATCATTTGCGCGAAGAACGCGTTTCACGGCCGGACCTTCGGGGGCATGAGCGCCACGCCGCAGGAAAAAATCCAGAAGGGCTTCCGTCCGCTTGTGCCGGGCTTTGCCTTTGGCGAGCTGAACAACCTGCAGAGCTTTGCCGAGTTGGTCGACGGGCAGACGGCGGCGGTTTTCCTGGAAACGGTGCAGGGTGAGGGCGGGGTGGTTCCCTGCACGGACGAATTCCTGTGGGGGGTGCGCGAGCTCTGCGACAAGCACAACCTGCTGCTCATGCTTGACGAGGTGCAGTGCGGCGTCGGACGCACGGGCACCTTCTATGCCTTTCAGCACTCGGGGGTGCGCGCGGACGCAATTGGCATGGCGAAGGGGATCGGTGGCGGTTATCCCATGGGCGCAATCTGGGCGGCCGAGAAGCACGCCGAGCTTTTCACTCCCGGTTCCCACGGCTCGACCTTCGGCGGCACACCATTGGCGTGCGCGGCCGCCCTCGCCGTGCTGGATGTCATGGAGCGCGACAATCTTCTCCAAAAAGTGCAGACGAACGGCGCGGCGTGGCGAGGGCAGCTCGAGAAACTTGTCGCCGAGTTTCCCCGGCAGGTGAAGGCCATCGCCGGCCGCGGTTACATGATCGGGATGGCGCTGCACGGCGAGCCGCCGCCCTTCATCACCGCTTTGCGCGAGGCGGGGCTGCTGGTGGTGGTCGCCGGGGGCAACAGCATCCGCTTGCTTCCACCGCTGATTGCGACCAAGGAACATCTCGACCGGGCCACGACCATCATCCGGTCGGTTTTGGCCAGGAAAGACTAACCACCCGCAGCCATGAGGCATTTTCTCAAGGAAACCGATTTTTCCCGCGCCGAAGTGGCGCAAATCTTTGCCCTGGCGCGCCAGTTCAAGCTGGAGCGGGGCAAACATGAAAAACCACTAGCCAATCAGACCTGGGCGATGATTTTCGCCAAGTCGAGCACGCGCACTAGGGTGTCATTCGAGGTGGGCATCCACGAACTCGGCGGGAATCCGCTTTTTCTCAACACGAGCGACATCCAGATCGGGCGCGGCGAAACCATTTCCGACACGGCGAAGGTGCTGTCGCGGTTCGTGCATGGCCTGATCGTGCGCACATATGCCCAGGGCGATCTGGCCGATCTGGCGGCGCACAGCGGGCGGCCGGTGGTGAACGCACTGACGAATTTCCTGCACCCATGCCAGATCTACGCGGATGCGTTCACGGCGGCGGAACGGTGGGCGGGAGCGCAGGGGGATCTCCTCGCCTCGTTGCGCGGCCGCAAAGTGGCTTTTCTCGGCGACACCAGCTTCAACATCGCTAACTCCTGGATCCTGGGGGCGAATTTGTTCGGCATGAAGGTTTCACTCAGCGGCCCCGCTGGCCATGAACCCGCCCCGGAAATCCGCGCGCTGGTGGCGCAGATGGGGGGCGCCTTTCATTTCACCAGCGATCCGGCTGAAGCCGTAGCCGGGGCGGACATTGTCTATACCGACGTCTGGACCAGCATGGGGCAGGAGAGTGAGGTCGCGGAACGGCAGCGGCGCATGATGCCATTTCAGGTGACGGGAAAACTATTTGCCGCGGCCAAGCCGGACGCACTCTTTATGCATTGTCTGCCGGCCCACGCGGGGGAGGAGGTCACCCAGGAGGTGCTCGATCACCCGCGTTGCGTGATCTTTGACGAAGCGGAGAACCGCCTGCATGTGCAGAAGGCCATATTGGCGACATTGGCGCAAAGCCGGAGCTGAAGCTGTCGGACTACTGCTCCAAGATCAACATCACCCGGGTGGGCTGGATTTTCTGGAAACGACCGGTGGTGAGATCGCCATCGTCTATCTTGGCATCGATCTCGATGAGTTGTGCGTCGGTGCAGGTAAACCCGGAGATGGAAACTCCGGCGGTGATGCCAGCAATGCCAGCATCCCAGTTCCAGCGGCCGCCGATAACCGTGGTTGCCTGCCAGACATCAGCCTTGAAATCGCCCGTCATCGGCACAGGCGAGGTTGGGATTACGCCGGCGGGCACATTGGCGGGCCAAGTGCCGTTTTGCGTGTTATAAATTTCGAACGCCTGGGAGAAGATGCGAAAGTCATTTATGACGCGACTGTTTTGCGCAGCTCGCTGGACGCGTTGAAAAGCCGGTATGGCCAGGGCCGCGAGCAGACCAATAATGACCACGACGATCATTATTTCCACGAGCGTGAATCCTCGTGGTGCGACATAGCTGGACCGTTGTGGGGCGGTGCTCATATCACAGGCTGAGAAAAGGATTTCCCCGGGATAGGCAAAAGGCAACCCCGCAGCCATGAACCAGTGGTAAATACGTGATTTTAACTTTGCGCACTGCGAGCGTTTGCCAACACTGCGGACTCTATCATGAAGATCGTGCTCGCATACTCGGGCGGCCTGGACACTTCGGTCATCGTAAAATGGCTGAAGGAAACCTATGCCGCGGAGGTCGTTACCTTTGCCGCTAATATCGGCCAACAGGAAGAGCTCAGGGGGTTGTCCGTCAAGGCGAGAAAAACCGGCGCCTCCCGACACTACACGCTCGATCTAGTGGAGGAGTTCGCTCGCGACTTCATTTACCCCATGGTTCGCGCAAATGCCATCTACGAGGGGCAGTATTATCTCGGCACGTCGATCGCGCGCCCCCTGATTGCGAAGGCCCAAATCGCCATCGCCCGCAAGGAGAAGGCCACGACCGTCGCACATGGCGCCACGGGCAAGGGCAATGATCAGTGCCGCTTTGAGCTGACCTACATGGCACTCGCACCCGATCTCCAGATCATCGCGCCGTGGAAGATCGACGCCTATCGCAAGCTGTTTCCCGGCCGGGCCGAGATGATTGCCTACTGCCGGAAGCACAAAATCCCCGTGGAGGCTTCACTCCATAAGCCGTATTCGATGGATCGCAATCTCCTGCACATTTCCTACGAGGCCGGCATCCTCGAGGATCCGTGGTTTGATCCGACCACCAGGGCCAACCGGGGGATGTTCAAGCTCTCCGTCTCGCCCGAGGATGCGCCGAACAAGCCGGAATATGTGGAGCTGGAGTTCAAGCAGGGCAATTGCGTGGCCGTGAATGGCCGGAAACTCACGCCCGCCGGCGTGCTCAAGCGGCTCAACCAACTCGGCGGCAAACACGGCATCGGTCGCGTGGATCTGGTCGAGAACCGGTTTGTCGGCATGAAGTCGCGCGGCGTGTATGAAACCCCGGGCGGCACCATCCTCATGCACGCCCATCGCCAGGTGGAGTCGCTCACGATGGATCGCGAGGTCATGCACCTGCGCGACTCGCTCATCCCCAAATACGCCGAGCTCGTTTACTACGGATTCTGGTTCGCCCCGGAACGCGAAGCCCTGCAGGCGCTCGTTGACCAGTCGCAGAAACATGTCAGCGGCACCGTGCGCCTGAAGCTTTACAAGGGGAATGTCATCACCTGCGGTCGCAAGTCGAAGTATTCGCTCTACGACATGAACATCGCCTCGATGGAGGGGGTGAAGAGCTGGTATAACCAAAGCGACGCGACAGGATTCATCCGCCTTAACGGTCTGCGGCTGCGGGCGCGGTATTACGCCCAGGGCGGTCCCAAGGCCTAGTGAATCTACTGGTAGTTGATTGAGGCACCCGACGCACCGCGTTTTTGTGTTCAGGGAGCTCGACGTGATAAAATGTAGCCTCGCCGCATCCCGATGCGGCCCGGCCACACGCTGATTGTGGCGGAGCCGTGCATTGCGTTGGTTTGGCCAGTCTGTTAGTTAGGCACGAAACACAATGACTACGACCTCCCGCATCCACTTCCACTGGTGGATAAGTTTGGCTTTGCTCATGCTTTGCGGGCTAATGGCGATGGTCGTCTGGGGCCCGCGAAAATCACTGGCGGCAATGCAGCGCCGACCGGAGGATCGCGACGTGCTGCGGGTGGCTTACACCCAGTATCTGCTACCCGATCCTCACCGGCGAACTTTGCCCTTCCCCGCGCACAATCACTTTATCCTCAGCCTGTGGGAACCATTGGTGGAATGCGATCCCGCCACCGGCCAGCCCCAGCCCGCGGTGGCGGAAAGCTGGGAGTGGTCGCCCGACCGGCTGACCTTGACGCTGAAGCTCCGACCGGACGCCCGCTGGAGTAACGGAGACCCGGTGACGGCCCACGACTTTGTACGCAGCTGGCTCCGTCTGTTGCGTCAACCAATGGAGCTGGCGCAGATTCTGTTTGTTTTGAAGAACGCCGAGTCTTACCAGCGGGGCCGGCTTCAGGATGCTGACCGGGTGGGCGTGCACGCCATTGACAACCTGACCCTGCGCCTGGAGCTGATCCAAATCCGCTCCACACTCGTGGCGGAACTGGCCGACCCACTGCTGTCACCCTTGCATCACTCCACCGAGAAAGTTCTGGCGGAGGAGGCCTACTTTCGTGACCCGGTGAGACTGACAACCAACGGTCCTTTCCGACTGGTGCAGGCGAATTATGACGGTTTCAGGCTGGAGGTCTGCGAATATTATCATGGTCGCGTCGGGATCCGTCTAACGGGAGCAGAATTCATCCGAGTGGATAATTTGGCGATAGCGCCGCTGCTTCTGGCGGCTGGCGTAGTGGATATGGTCTCACCCGCGGCGTACGGAGGGGGAGGAGAGATGCCGACCAATCGCCAGGTCACGCGGAAGAGCGAGCTTGTGCTCGCGGTGAGCTCGCTTGACTTCAATGTGACCCGCGGACCGTTGCGTGACATCCGCGTGCGCCAGGCCCTCGCCCTCGCCTTGGATCGGGCGGGAACCATCAAAAAATACGATACCGGGCGCTTGGTGCCGGCCTGGTCCTGGGTGCCGGGCATGCCCGGCCGCGAGGGGCTCGTGTTGTTGAAGGAAGACGCGGATGAAGCACGGCGGCTGCTCGCGACGGCGGGCTATCCGGGGGGCAAGGGTTTCCCTGTGTTAAACATGGCGCTAACGATTGGGAGCAGCAAGGACCCGTATCCCTCGGCTTGGACCGAGCGCTGGTTTCAAGAGCTGGGGGTGAAAACCCATATATCGTATGAACCAATGCCCGTTCGGGCCCAACGCCTGATGGCGGGGGACTACGATGTGCTCTATGGCACCCTGATTGCCACGGTGCCGGATGCGGGTGACCTGCTGGGCGGCTTTTTATGGCCGGCCGAATACAGCAACACCAGGTGGATCGATCAGGAAATGATTCACCTGCTCAACGAGGCGAATACCAAGATGGGTCCGGAGCGTCTGGAGGTATTGGAAAAGGCGGAACGGCTGGCCATGGCCGCGGTGCCCACGGTGCCCGTTACTTTCACCCGTCGCCAGGCTATGCTGGCAGCCGAAGTGCAGGGTTGGTATGCGGACCCGTTGGGCCGTCAGTCCATCAAGCGGCTTTGGCTGACTCACGCGCCTGCTTCGAATTCCAACCCGGAGCCCAAGCTATGATCACTGGGAATGGCAAAGCCGCACCCCCGCTCTGGCGCAACTGGCGGCCCTTGTTCCTGATCTGGCTGGCCGGCACCGCGGTCATAGCAACGGTCCTCCTCTGGGATGCGTGGCCCTGGCTGATGGGCGTGCCGCAGGCGTCATTCCGCTACACCAAACTCGACCAGTGGCCGCTCGAAGTCATCTGGTGGTTGCTGATCCCGGGTATTCTCTGGCTGCAAAACAGCCTGACGTTGATTGATCGGCGGTGGCCTTGGGCGGTTACGCTGCACGTACTCATGGCGGCGGTGATCACAGGCTTGTTCATCATTCTCGAGGCAAGCCGGGTGGTGTTGGCCAATCACCTGCCCGCGGTATTTCTCTCGGTGGTGATCAACGAGCTGCGCTGGATGGGGGGCTGGAGTTATACGCCCGCCTTGATCTACCTCCTGCTGATCTTTGCGCTCTACGCGGTCAGTTTTTACCGGGAATGGCGGGCCGGGCAGCAGCTGACCAACGAATTGAAGGTGGCCAATGCCCGGCTCGAGACCCGGCTGGTGCGGGCCAGCCTGGATGCGTTGAAGATGCAGCTGCATCCGCACTTTCTGTTCAACACCCTCAACTCCATCACCAGCCTCATCCGCAACAACCGCACGCGCGAAGCCGAGGACGTGGTCGCCGGCCTGGGTGAACTGCTGCGCCGCTCACTCGACCACCGCCAGGAAGCGATGGAGACGCTGGAGCATGAGATCGAGTTTCTGCGCCGCTATCTGGAGATCGAGAGCATCCGCTTTCAGGACCGGCTCAAGGTGGAATTCAACATCGCCCCCAAATGCCTGCGCACCCTAGTGCCCAGCCTGATGCTCCAGCCGCTGGTGGAGAATGCCATGAAACACGGCATCTCGCAGGACCCGGCGGCCCGGCTCCTGCGCATCAGCGCGGAGCGCGACGGCACCCGGCTGCTCCTCACGGTTTATAATGACGGTCCCGCCCTGCCCAAGGACGAAAAATCGATCGGCAACGGCATCGGGGTGCAAAACACCTATGCTCGCCTGCACATGCTCTATGGCGACGACGCCCTGCTGCGCCTGCGCGATCAACCGCCGTACGGCGTCCGCGCGGAAATCATCCTGCCCTTTCGAACCTCCCCATGAATACCACAACTGCCATAATCCGGACCATGATCGTCGATGACGAAGTCCTGGCCCGCCAGAACATCGAAGCCCTGCTGCGCTCCGATCCCGAAATCACCATTATCGCCCAATGCGGCAATGGCACGCAAGCGATTGAAGCCATCAAGCAACACCAGCCGGACCTGCTGTTTCTCGATGTGCAGATGCCGGGCATGTCCGGGTTTGAAGTGCTGGCCAAGCTGCCAGCCGACGTGCTGCCCCAGGTGGTCTTTGTGACCGCCTATGATCATTTCGCCCTCCAGGCGTTTGACGTGCAGGCGGTCGACTACCTCCTCAAGCCGTTCAATCGCGTCCGGTTTCAAGAAGCCCTGGCGCGGGCCAAGTCCGTCGTGCGCAACCATGACCGGCGGGACTTTTCCCGCCGCCTCGACGAGGTGATGTCGGCCCTGCAGAAGTTGCGCGACAGCGCCGCCGCCAAAGACGGAGCAGTACCTGCGACCAAACCGCGCGAAGGTGAGGGCCGCCTGTTCATCCGCTGCGACGGGGAGATCCATGTGATGTCGGCCGATGATATCCTGTGGATCGAGTCGGATGGCGACTACGTGCGCCTGCACGTCACCGACAAGTCGCGTTTCGTCCGCATGTCCCTGCACAAGATGATGGAGAAACTCGACCCCGCGCACTTCGTGCGCATCCATCGCTCGACCATCGTCAACCTCCGGCATATGCGCAAGGCCAGCCCGGCGCTCTACGGGGAATACACGGTGGAACTGACCAACGGGGCCAAGCTCAAGGTCAGCCGCACCTTTGTGCACGATCTCAAGGCGCACTTGTAAATTGCCACGTTATTTTGGGGCTTCGTCGTGGCGGGATGGCGGCTCGGTTTGGTCCGCATGTATCTGGAATCACAATAGTGTAGGATGGTCGCACGGAAATTGTGCGGATCAGCGCGCCGCGTGTCTACTGGCGGCAGTGAAACCGGGCATTTCCTGCCTTGTTTCTTCTAACACACCAGTAATCCGTATGAACTCTAACCGCACTCCCCATCCGCGGGGTCTGGCGCGACTGCTCGCGCTTGCCCTGTCTGCGTTCGCGATCTCCACCACTGTGGCCCAGCAACCCGCCGCAACCGGTTCCACTGATGAAACCGGCAAAGTGAAACTGGAGACATTCACGGTCGTCGGTTCGCGCATCAAGCGTATCGACACGGAGACGCCGAGCCCGGTGATCCGTATCACGCAGGCCGAACTGCTAAACACCGGATTTTCGAATGTCGAGGATGCGCTCCGCGCCCTGCCATTCAACAGCGCTGGCACGATCTCCCCCGAGGGTTCGGGCACGGGCTTCGCCTCCGGCACCTCCACCGTGAACTTCCGCGGCTTGGGCAACAACAATACCCTGGTGCTGATCAATGGCCGCCGGGCGGTCCCGTCGGGTGCGGGGGCGTTCAACGGCTTCCAGTCAGTCATCGACACCCGGCAGATTCCGACCGCCGCCATTGAAAGCATCGAGATCCTGAAGGACGGAGCCTCTGCCATCTACGGCTCCGACGCCGTCGCCGGCGTGCTGAACATCCAGCTGAAACACGCTTACGAAGGCACTGGTGTCGATGTGTCGTTCGGCAACACCTTCGGCACTGACTCCCAGGAAGTCACCGCCTTTATCATCAGCGGCGCCCACAATGAAAAGACCAGCATCGTTGCGACGGCGAATTATTCGAGCCGCAACATGCTCATGAACCGCGACCTCGCCTTCTCGAACAACGCCGATCTGCGCCACAACAAGACTTCGACCAGTCAGGTGGAGGTTGATCCGGTCACCGGGCTTGTCATCGGGGGCGATCTCCGCAGTTCCAGCACCTTCCCGGCACGGTTCTTCATTCCCGGCACGGCGACGGTCCGCACGTTTCTGAGCCCGACGACCGACCCGAATTCTGCCAATGCGGTCGCCACCTCCCGCGCCACCGGCGCCGGTTTCTATAATTTCCAGCAGGACTCCACGCTGCTGCCCGGTCAGACCTCCCGGGGTTTCGGCTTCAGTGTGAAACATGATTTCTCAAAGGAACTCTACGGCTTTGCCGATCTCCTCTTTAAGCGGATCGAGACCATCAACCTGTCCGCCCCGTCCCCGTTCGGCACCACCGACAAGGGCGCAGGCACCAACAACCGCCTCGTGGTCCCGGCCGCCAGCCCCTACAATCCCTACGGCACGCGCTACTTTGGCGGCGCCGGCCAGGCGATCGAGCTCAGCACGTTCCGGCTCAAGAACGCCGGACCACGTTTCGTCGACACCACCTCCGATTACCCGCGCTACCTCGTTGGTCTCGGCGGCACGCTCGCGAATGATTGGACCTGGGAAGGTTCCTATATGTATGCACAGGGCAGCTTTGACAATGCGTCGCCCGGCACGGCCTTCGACAGCCGCGTTCAGGAAGCCCTCAACGGCCTGAACATCGGCGGCCAGTTCCTCTACGCCAATCCCTTTGGCGCCGAGGACCCGCGTGTCACAGACTACTACTCCGGCACGAACCCAACCAAAACCAGGTTTTCCTCCTCCCTTTATGACGTTTCGGTCAGCGGCAACCTTTTCGATCTGCCCGCCGGCAGCGTCGGCATCGCGGTCGGCGCCGAATACCGCTCGGAGGATTTGATCGATGTTCGCACCATCGAGAACGAAAGTGGTAACGTTGTCGGCGGCTCCGAGGGTTTCGGCTACTCCGGCAAGCGCCAGGTCACCTCGGCCTACGCCGAGTTGAAGATCCCGGTCCTCAAGACCGTCGAGCTCCAGCTTGCAGGTCGCTGGGAGGATTACTCCGACTTCGGCACGACGACGAAGCCCAAGATCGCGCTCGGCTGGCGGGCCACCAAATGGCTCATGCTGCGCAGCTCATACTCCCAGTCCTTCAAGGCGCCCGACCTCGCCTTCCTCTATCAGACGGGCAGCGTCTCCTTCACGGGCAACCAGCTCTTCGACCCACGCCGGCCCGACCAGCCTTCCGGCCAGCTCAAGACTGTTGGCCGCGGCAACCCCAGCCTCCAGCCCGAGGAGACGAACACCACTTACGCCGGTATCGTCGTGGAGGTGCCTCGCGGCCCCCTTAAGGGCCTGTCCTTCGACATCGGTTACTTCAAGTTTGACCAGAAGAACCTGATCACGCGCGACAGTGCGGCCTTCACCCTCACCAACGAGCTTTTGCTTCCCGCCGGTCGCGTCGTCCGCAAGGCCCTCACGCCCGCCGAGGCTGCCGCCGGCTTTACCGTCGGCATCATCGACTTCGTCGCGAATGATTGGATCAACGCGAACAAGCAGATCAACGAAGGCTGGGATTTTGGCGTGAACTACAACAAGAACGTCAAGGACTGGGGTAACTTCAGCCTGGGCGCGACTGCCACCTACCTTGGCAAATTCGAGCGCCAGTCCGTCTCCTCGCTCGGCGCCACCACGGCCATCGACATCGACGGCACCGACAGTGTCCCGCTCTGGCGCGGCAGCGCCACGTTTGGTTGGCGCAACGGCAACTGGGCCGCCTCCGTGTTCATCAATTACATCGGCGGTTACCCGGCGCAGTTCTTCACCGGTCCGGGTACCGAGCCCGACACCAAGGCCCAGTGGCGCGTCAACCCGCAGGTTGGCTTCATGACCCCGTGGAAGACCAAGGTCACTGTCGGCGTCCGCAATGCTCTTAACCAGGCACCGCCCCGCTATCTCTCCAGCCAGTTCGGCTACAACCCGACGATCAACAGCACCGAGCCCGCCTTCTGGTATGTGCGTCTGAGCCGCGAGTTCTAAGGTTTCAGCACCCACCATCCTTTGCTTCCGCAGCGGCTCCCCTTGGAGCCGCTGCAATTTTTGGCCCCGGCGGGGAGTGGCGGGTCGGTTTTGCGGCCAAATCCAGCGGAAGTGTCGGCTTGTCGCGCACGGAATGGATTTCACATGGCAGGAATGCAGTTTTGTCGCACGGAAATTGTGCCGCCGGCCGGTATGCGCGTCTACTCGCGTCACCTGAGCGGGGCAGTGTCCTGCCCCGCTCCCCCAACACAAGCAAAGCATGAACTCACAATATGCATCAGTGTGGTCGCGCCTTCTGGCGCCGGTCGCGCTATCGTTACTCGCGGCCACGGCCGCTTTGGCCCAGCAGGTCGCGACCTCCAATGAGCCGGTCAAGCTGGAGAAATTCGTCGTCACCGGATCTTACATTCCTTACGCAGCAGACGCCCCCGCCACGGCGGTTACCGTGGTCTCCAGCGAGGACATCGCCAAGACTGGCGTGAGCGGCGACCTCCTCGAGGTGCTCCGCAAGGCCGTGCCCCAATTCATCGGCGCCGGGAATCTCGGTTCATCCAATTCCAACATTGCCGGCGGCTCCACCAACGGCGGTTCGCAGCTACTGCTGCGTAATACGACCACCCTCGTGCTGATCAACGGCCGCCGCGCGGCCTTTGCTCCGGCCAGCGCCACCGGCGGCTTCACCTTTGTGGATATCAATGCGATCCCGGTTTCGGCGGTCGAAGCGGTGGAGGTTGTCACCGACGGGGCCTCGGCGCTTTACGGCTCCGACGCCGTGTCGGGCGTCGTCAATATCAAGCTGAAAAGCAATTACGACGGGGCGCAGTTCGGTGGCTCTTACAAATATGGCACCCAGAAAGGTCATTGGGAGGAGCGCAGTGCGAATTTCACCATCGGCGGCAACACCGGCAAGACATCGCTGGTCGTTTCCGGTGAATGGGTGAAGCAGGATCCGCTCTATCAATTCGAGCGCAATGCTTCTTCACCTTCGTTTGGCACCCCGACCTTCGCGGGGGTGGTCCAAGTTGGGGGCACGGTGTCCGGCCAGTATTATCTGCTGAGCCCGAGCCTCAATGCCCCGCCCCTCAACCAGGACCTGACGGCGGCACAACTCGTCGCCGCCGGCACCTACACCGTCAATCCGGCCACCCACAATCCTTATACGTTCTCCCAGATCCAGGGCATCTTCGATCTCTCCCGGGCCGTGACCCTGCTCATCTCGAACAGCAAAAAGACGCTGACCCTGACGATGGATCACAAGTTCAGTGACAAGGTTTCCTTCTTTGGTGATGTGCTCTATTCGAAGGTCTCCACTTTCTATCAGATCAACGCCCAGCCGCTGACGAATGTGACTCTGCAACGCCATGCGGCTAATGATCCCCGCAATCCCTTCGACATTACCGTGCGCGCCCGCAACCGGTTCGTCGAACACCCGCGCCAGTATTTCAGCGACAACGAATCACTCCGCGCCTTGGGTGGCTTCCGGGGGAAATTGACCGACACGATCAGTTGGGAAATGGCCTTCGACCACAACGAGGTCGACCAGCTCTACCGCAACAAGAACGTCATCAACACGGCCAACCTCTTGGGGGCCGTCGCTGGGGGCACCATCAACATGTTCGCCCGCAACCAGGCGCCCGGGGCAATCGACACCGCACAAATCTTCGGCACGGCCTATGCCAACAACTTCAGCAGCCTGAATTCCCTCGATGCGCGGGTCTTCGGCGAACTGCCCTTCGAATTGCCGGGTGGACCGCTCCAGTTTGCACTTGGCGGGGAAATCCGCCATGAAGGCCTCTCCTCCGAGCCCGATGCCGGCAGCCTGCCCGACGGCACTACGGGCAGTCCGCGCGTCTGGACTGATGCCACCACGTTTTATCCGTTCAATGCCACGCGCAATATTAAGTCCGTCTTCGCGGAAGTGCGCGTGCCCATCACCGGCCCGAAGCAGAACATCAACGGCTTCAACACGGTGGATCTCGACCTGGCGGCCCGCCGCGATGCCTATTCCGACAACCAGAGCCCGACGGTGCCGAAGGTGTTGCTACGCTGGCTGCCGTTCAACGATGAGCTCGCGTTCCGCCTTAGCTACTCGAAATCGTTCACGGCTGCGACCCTGTTCCAGATCAACGGGCCGGACAACTATGGGGTCACCGCTTCCGTAAATAATATCAACAACTTTGGCGGCGGGGTGACTGCGACACTGGGTCAGCCGGCCTATGTGGTGAAGAGCAATCACAACCTCGCCCCGCAGCGTTCCACGAACTACAATGTCGGCTTCGTGTATTCGCCGCGGTCCGTCAAAGGCCTGTCGGTGGAGCTCAGCTACTTTGATCTCAAGCTGACCAATATCATCGGCCAATACAGCGCGCAGACCATGCTGCAGGACGTGGAGCTCAATGGCACGGCCTCGCTTTACGCGCGCTACATCGCCTTCGGTGCCTACGCCGGCACGCCCGGGGCCATCCCGGTCACGGCGCGCGGCCAGGTGGTGAACCCGCCCGGCGGCAACGATCTCTTTGTCACCGGGCTGACGGTCAATTTCGCCAAGCAGACGCAGAGCGGCGCCGATTTCTCGACAAAGTATGACTTCAAGATCGAGAACATCGGCCAGTTCGACTTCCAGCTGGGCGGCACCTGGTATAATTCCTACAAGACGGTTCTCCCGGGCCAGGTCATCGAGTCGGTGGGCAAAAACGAAGTCACCAACGGCACCATCCCGCACTGGCTGACCAATGCCACGCTCGACGTGACGCGCGGCGACATGACCTTCGGCCTCGGCCTCCAATACATCGGGGCGGTGAATGAGGTCGTGGAACCCGACATTGTGGGTCATCAGGCGGCCTTCACCTCGATCGATGTCCGTGCCGGTTACCGCTTCACCACCGGAATCCTCAAGGGGCTCACCGTGAAGGTGGGCGCGAACAACGTGTTCGACAAGGGACCACCACTGAGCACCACGGTAAATTCCGGCGTGAATTTTGACGCCAGCACCTATCCGGCGGCGACGCTGGGCCGGGTGATCTACCTCAGCGGCAGCTATCAATTCTAAGCTGCCCGAAAGGGTTGAACCCTTGTCAATTTCAGCCCTGGCGGTGCACGCCGGGGCTGTTTTCAGGTCACCGCCATCAAACACCATGAAGCACCTATTGCGCTGGCTCAGTCTAGGGGCGCTGCTTGCGATTAACGCTCTGGCCCAGCCTGCGCCACCCGCGCCGCCGGATAAGCACCTGCTCGATTTCTGGCTCGGCGACTGGGAGGTCTTCCTCGCCACGGGCCCGAAGGACGGGGACAACCGCATCGAGAAAATGCTCGGCGGTTTCGCCGTGCAGGAAAACTGGACCGAGCTCGACGGACACGAAGGCAAGAGCTGGTTCTATTACTATCGCCCGGAAAAACGCTGGAAACAGGTCTGGGTGACTGATGGCGGCGGCGTGAAGGAGAAGGTGCAGGTGGATGACGCGCCCGCTGGCGGCGTACGTTTCCGCGGCACGATCCCTCTCCGGGATGGCCGCAAGCTGCTCGACCAGACCACGCTCACCCCGTTGCCTGATGGCCGCGTCCGGCAGGTCATCGAGCAATCCGTCGACGAGGGCAAGACCTGGCAGACTGTCTACGACGCGTATTACGTCCGCAAAACCAAAAAATCCTAATTTCATATCCCCATGAAAACATCCCGCCGCCTCGTGCTCCTCGGAGCATTGTTCACCATGATCGCCAACCTGTCCGCCCAGTCCACGCCGCCGCTCTTGCCGCCCGAGTCGCGGCAGTTCGATTTCTGGCTCGGCGAATGGGATGTGACCACCCCCGATGGCAAGCCGGCGGGCTCGAGCAAGATCGAGTTGGTCTCCCGCGGCGCCGCCCTGTTGGAAAACTGGACCGGTTATCCCGTGCCCGCCGGGGGCGAGGGCAAGAGCCTCAATGCCTACAACCGCGGCAAGAAACAGTGGCAGCAATATTGGGTCGGCCACGGGGGCGGCGTGCTCGAGCTGAGCGGTGGCATAGTGAACGGCAACATGGTGTTGACGGGCGAACACGACGTGCGCGGCCAGCATCTCACCGAAAAAATAAGCTGGACGCCGAACGCCGACGGCTCGGTGCGCCAGCACTGGGAACAATCCACCGATGGCGGCAAGACCTGGACCGACGCCTTCGACGGTCTCTACCGCAAGAAGAAGTAGCGGAGATTCGCTCAGTCGTGCCCGACGGTGTGCCCGGCGGTTTCAAGGGCGCGGCTGGCGTCCGCCAGCCGGTCGGCCTTTACCAGAACATAATCAGTGTCGAAGGTCCCGACCGTAAGCAGGCTGACGCCGGCGCGGGCCAGCGGCTCGGCCACCGAGACCATGATCCCGATGGCGCCAAAGTCCAGCGGCCCGGCTATTTTCAGCATGCGCCAGCCACGCTCGGCCTTGATCCCGGTGGGCAATTGGGGGGCCGGGCAGATAATCGAGAGCTCGTCCGCCGTGCGTGTGACGGAACTGAAAACAGTGGAGCCGGCCCACGCAGGGACCGGCTCGCTTGGCGGTAGCCGGACGACGGCAAATTCACCGGCGACCAGCTGAAGCACGACCTTGGGCATCAGAAGAGTTTTCCGGCCACGACCCCGACGGCCGTGATCGGCCCGGAGTCGCCCAGGCCCTCGATGGCGCGGTCGGCCTTTTTCATCGTGGCTTGCACGCTCAGGTAGAGGGTGTCGTCGGAGATCAGCTTGCCCAGCGTGCCCTTGCCGCTGTTCAGTTTGTCGGAGACCTCGCGCAGATTGTTCATGGAAAGCTTAAGGCTGTTGGCCGTGGGCTCGTCGTAAAGCAGCAGGCCGAGGGTGCCCTTGCCGGCCTTCACGTCGGCGACTATGAGCTTGGCGTCGCCCATGAAGGTGCGCGCATCCGCGGCCGCTGACTTGATCTCGGTGACGGAAGCCAGCAGTTCATCATGCAGCTTTGCATCGTTGACGAGGCGGCCGAAAGTGCCTTCACCATTTTTGATCTTGCCGGTGATATCCTGCAGATTGCTGATGGTCTCCGTGAGCTTGGGACCATTGTCTGAGACAAGTTTGTCGATGCGCTGGAAGATGCCGCCGCCCTCGCTGCCGGTGCCCATGGACTTGCCGATCTCGCCGATGACTTGCTCGAGCTTGGAGCCGAGGTTGCCGAGCTGGCTGATGACCTCGCTCATGTCGACCGTGGGTTTGGTCTGGATCTCGTCCTGATCCTTGAGCAGGGGTCCACCGGGCGTGCCGAAGGTGATGCCCAGATAATTGCTGCCGAGCAGACTGGACTGCTCAACGCTGGCGATGGCGTCAGTCGGGATTTTCACCCCGGGGTCGACCATGACCAAGGCCTCGACCCGATGAGCGGCGAGGCGGGTGATGCCGACAGCCCCGACCTTGACGCCCGCCATGCGCACCTCGTCGCCGGTCTTGAGGCCCTTGAGGTTGGCGAAGCCGGCCACGAGAGTGTAGCCCTGCGGCTTGAAAAGCCGCCCGCCGTTGAGCGACTCGAAGGTAATCCAGGCGAGCGCCAGGCCGAGGAGGAAAAAGAGGCCGACGCGGATGGTTTGTGATGTATTATTCATGGCTGTTCTCCAGTTGTTTGAAGCGGGGATTCTTGAGGTCGATGACCGGGTTGAGGAAATTGGCGATAACGGGGTCGGCGTGATGCGCGAAGTCGGCCGGTGTGCCGGTGGCGCGGATGTGGCCATCCATGATGATGGCGATGCGGTCGGCAATGCCGAGGGCGAGGTTGCGATCATGGGTGACGACGAGGCTGGTGACCGCGATCTGCTCGCGGAGGGTGGCGATGATCTCGCTGATGGTGGCGCTCAGGATGGGGTCGAGTTCGGCCGTGGGCTCGTCGTAGAGCAACAGCTGGGGTTCCATGACGAGCGCCCGGGCGATGGCGACGCGTTTTTTCATGCCGCCGGAAAGCTCGGAGGGCATCTTGCCCGCTGCCGGCTCGAGCGAAAGAATGGAGAGGGCGCGCATCACCTTTTCGCGGATATCCGCCTCGTTGCCGAGGCGGTGCTCGCGGGGATAGAGGGCGAGATTGTCGTAGACGGAAAGCGAGTTGAACAGGGCGCCAGCTTGAAACACGAGAGCGGTGTGCACTTTTTCGCGGATTTCCGGATCGGCGGCGTTGAACTCACCGATCCGCACCTCGCCGCTGGTGGGGGTTTCCAGGCCGGCGACCTGTTTGAGCAGGACGGTCTTGCCCGAGCCGCTGGGGCCCATGAGGCAGAAGATTTCCCCGGGGCGCACTTCCAGACTGATATTATGCAGCACCGTGGTGTTGTCGTATATTTTGGAGACGTTCGTGACGGTGATGCCGACGGTCTTGCCGACAAAGGGACTGGCGGTGAAATTGGCGCTCATGAGGTAAAGAGGAGGGCTTTGGTCACAAAGTAGTCGAGGACCAGGATAAGGATGAGCGAGGTGACTATGGCCTTGGTGAGGGAAACGCCGATCTCGCGCGGACCGCCGCGGGTGTTGAGGCCGATGTAGCAGCAGACCAGCACGATCACGAAGCCGAAGAACTCAGCCTTCACCAGACCGTCCACGATGTCGCGTGGCTTCATGTAAAGCTTGAGCGCGGTAAAGTAGGCCTCGGAATCGACGGAGATGGAGTGGGTGTATTGGCAGACGAGCGCGCCGCCATACCAGCCGCAGAGGTTGGCGATAATGGCCAGCACCGGCATCATGACCACGATCGCCGCCAGTCGGGGCAGCACCAGCATGCGTTCGGGCGGGATGTTCATCGTGACGAGGGCGTCGATCTCCTGGTAAACTTTCATGGAGGCCAGTTCGGCGGTGATGGCCGAGCCAACCCGGCCGGCGACCAGGATGGCGACCATGACCGGGCCCATTTCGCGGGCCATGGTCAGGCCGACCAGGGTGCCGATGAATTGCTTAGCGCCGAAATTCTCCATGCTATAGCCGCTTTGCAGTGCGAGCACGCTGCCGATGAAGAAGCTCAGGATGGTGACGATGGGCAGCGTGGTGTAGCCAATGAGGTAACACTGCTCAATGAAGCGGTGGAACTGGCGCGGCAACGTGCCGATATATTTCAGCGAGCGCCCCAGCAAAAGCAGGGTGCCGCCGATATGGCTGAGTATTTCAGAGAGATGGTTCATGGCGACAGGGCTACGGAGGAATTGTTATCGGGTTTCCGTCGAAAATCGAACAGGGAAAATTTCCACTGCGGGACGCCCGGCCGGCGCTGCCAGGCGAGCAGGCCGCGTCCCAGGGCGATTCGCGAACGTTCCGGAGTGGACTGAAGGCTGAAGAACGGGCCGAGGTGAAATTCCTTTTTCTCGGGTGATTTTCCCCAGCTGATGAGACTGAAGAACAAGGAGTGGTGGGTGTCATTCGGGGCCCGTTGATCAAAGCGATAAAGGGCGAATAGTGGGGTGTAAAGCTGGCGGATCGGTTCGTTGGTGGGAAAGAAGACTTCGAACGGACTGAGCAGCTGCAGCTGGCGCTGGCCGGCGCCGTTGTTCCAGGAGCTCAGGAGCGGCCAGAGATGGGTCTTGTGCGCCGGCGCGGCGGCGGGGTTGGTGGCGCTGCGCTGGGTGAGCGACCAGTAGAGAAACCAAACCACCTGGCTTTGTTCCTGGATGAGACCCTGATCCTCCCAACGGGCGTGGCGAAAAATCGGCCAGGTAAACCAGGTCTTGTCGTAGCCTTTGATCACGGAGTGGGTGTAGAAGGGGGCCCAGCGATTGACCTGGTGGTCGTCACCGTGACCTTGCACGAGGAACGGCCAGAGATAGCGTTGCTCGTCGTAACGGTAGGGCTCGGTGCGGTGCGTGTAGCCGAAGAACGGCCAGACATAGGTTTCGCTGATGTAACCCGCGGCGGTGTCGCGTGCGTAGAAGGGCAGCACGCCCAGTTTCACGTCCGGCACGGGCGCGGCGAGGTCCTTGGCCGAGCGGTAGATGAGCGGCCAGAGATAGAACCGGTCGTCGTAGTCGCCCGCGCGCCCCCGGTGGCCGAACAGCGGCCAGAATTCAAAGCCGTGGTGCCCGTCGCCGTGGATGAATCGCAGGAAAGGCCACGGGGCGTGCGTGGTGTGCGCGTCATGGTTTTCCGTATCGGCGTAAAACGGGAAGAGGACAAAATGAATCTGATCGTAGCCGAAGCGGTGCTTGATGGTGCCGCCGACCGGAAACAAGGCCCGGTAGTTTTCAACGGGATCGCCGGTGTCGCGGGAAAAATAAAAAGGCCAGACATCGAAACTGCGAACAGTCTGGTTGGCCGGTTCGGTTTCCCGGCGGATATTGATCAATTGGAAAAAGCTGAAAGACCGGTAGCCCTCCTCCCTTTGCCAGGTGAAGAACGGATAAAACAGCATGGTGCTCTCTCGCGGGCCCTCGCGGGTGCGCAGGAGGAACGGCCGGAAACCCTCCATTTCAACCCCATCCGAACTGATTTTACGAAACAGGAAAGGCACGAGGTATTCCGCGGATTCGACAGTGCCATCGGGCTTTTCCTGTCGGACGAAAAAAGGCCACCCGTTTCGCTCCACGCCCTGCAGCGGAGCGGCAGCGAGCAGGGCAGGGCAAAGCAGCCTGATTATAAGGCGGAAAAACATGATTCGTAAGCTGGGTAAGGCATTGCCTTTGAGTGACACGGAAGCCAGTTAGGTGGCTGGCCTCACGGCGGCAAGGGGAGACTAATTCCCACCCGGCGACGTGCAAATCCTATGTTACAACCACCGGCAGCAAAAACTGTTCCGCAATTTTACTGCTTTGGAGAAATTTGTCCCGGAGTGGTGCAAAACCTGAGGAAGGCACATCCATGCGCATAACAGGCGGACAGGCTCGTGGCATACCGCTGGTGCTGCCCAAGGGCGACGCGGTTCGCCCGGCGACCGATGCGATGCGGCAGGCGGTCTTTTCCAGCCTGGGGGCGCGGGTAACGGGTGCGCGGTTCTGGGATTTGTTTGCGGGCAGCGGGGCCTACGGATTGGAGGCATACAGTCGCGGCGCGGCGGGCGGGGTGTTTGTTGAGAAAAACGCCAAAGCCGTGGGATTCATCCGCCAAAACATCGCGGCGGTCTGCAAAAGCCTCCGACGCGAGGCCGCGGACCTGCAGGTTGTCAATGGCGATGCCCTCACGATAACGCCGGGTGGAGTGCCCGACTTGGTGTTTATTGATCCACCGTATGAGACCATTCCGGAAGTCGCACCCGGGCTCTTTGCCCGCCTGGACGGGTTGCTCGCCGAAAATCCGGACCCGCTCATTGTGTTCGAGATGCCGGGCGAACTGGAACTTTCCCCGACGCACTGGACCTGCCTGAAACGCCTCGGCAAAGGCGCGCGCCAGCCCACCGTGGGAATTTTCAGATCAAACCGAGCTTGGCCTTGAGCAGGATCACGGCGGCGATGCAGGCGGTCTCCGTGCGGAGCACGCGCGGACCGAGATGGACAAAAGCGAATCCGCTTTGACGTAGCAATTCCCGTTCGGGGGCCGACCAACCGCGCTCGGCGCCGACGGCGAGGATGGCTGATTTGCGCCCCGCTGGGTCGAACGCGCTGAGCGCCACGGGAGATTCGTAGTTGTCGAGGGCCAGGCGGGCAGGGGCGGCCGGCAGCGCCGTGAGGCATTCGGGCAGGGAGCGTCCGTGGGTCAGTTCAGGCAGCTGGGTGCAGAAGGCCTGCGCGGCGCCGGCGATGAGATGGGTTTTCCATTCACCGGATTGCCAGAGGGTGCTGCGGGCGTAGCTGGCCTCGCCCCTTTCGGTGCGGACAAAGTGCAGCGCGGCCACGCCCAGCGCGGTGGTCTCGCGCAGTATGACTCGTGCGGTTTGTGGCCGGGGCAGACCGATGAGCAGGGTGATGGGGCTGGGCGGCGGGGGTGGCCCGGCCCACACAAAGGAAAGGGCGAGCGTCTCACGGTCGAGGGAGACCAGGGTCCCCTTGCCCCGGGGGCCATCGATCAGGCCGGCGTCAAAGCTGTCACCCGGCCGGCGCCGGAGCACATCGAGCAGGTGCACCGCCCGCGGATCACGCCGGGGCAGGGGAAGCTCGACTTCCGGGGCGTAAAATAAAATGATATTCACATGATCAGGCACGAGCAGCACGATGGTGGGGCAAGGGGACGGCGGCTGGATCCCTTGGGGCGACAGCTTGCTTGAGATGGTGGTGCATTCCAGAATCCAATGAAACGTGTGAATACAGTAGACACAACACCGGGCAAGGCACCCGGCGCGGGGTCTGGCATTGGCCGGGTGGTAATCGTGGAGGATCAACGGCTGGTGGCGGAGTTTTTCACCCTGCACTGCCGTGAGATCGGCCTGCAAGTGTTGCAACATTGCGGGACCTGCCGGGAAGGCCTGGCGGCGATTCGCAAGCACGAGCCCGAACTGGTGCTGATGGATATTTCCTTGCCCGACGGGGACGGGCTGGAGATGGCCAAAACCGTCCTCGATGAGCTGCCCCGGATTAAAATCCTGGCCATTTCCTCGCATCGCGATCCGTGGACCATGCTGCAAGTGCAGCGCATCGGACTGCACGGATTCGTGGACAAAAACGATCAGCGGCCGGACGTCCTGTCTGAGGCGATTCACTCCGTGCTGGGCGGCCGGGTCTATTACACGCCGATCGTGAATGAATCGAGCGCCAGCATCCGGCGCGATCCGAAGGCCTTCATCCGGGTGCTGTCGGATTACGAGACCCGGATCCTTTCCATGATTGGCGAGTCCAAGACCGACGAGGAAATTGCCGTCGTGCTGAGCATCAGCCCGGCCACCGTGCAGTCACGCCGGCGCGACATCATGCGCAAGCTCGACATTCACACGACGCCCAAGCTGATCCATTATGCCATCGTCAACGGGCTCACGCGGGCGGATCAACTGGGACGGCGGAAGCCAACCTGACCCGCAGGCCGGCCAGCTGGGCTTGGAATTCTGAGCCGAGAATCCGGGCGTCGGCCCACTGCTGGTTGGCGACCACACACTCGATTTTCCGCAACGTTTGTTCCAGCCCGCGCTCATAGATAAAACCGCAGCGACCGCAGAGCAAATGGGCAGAGTGACCGGCGCCGACGGCATCCTCTTTTTGCAGGGCCGCATTCAGCTGCTCCAACTCCGCATCGAGTTCGGAAAAATACAGCGCCAGCTCCTCGGCAAAAGGCACTTGTTTCTTCCGGGCCAGCAGACGCAGGTTGCCCAGCGCTTCGGCGGGAGCCCGCGGGCGGGCGGGCGCCGGCGGCACGGCCGGTCCAGTGGTGGCAGCGGCGAGCGCCTTGCGCAGCTTTTCCATCGTGACGGGCTTGCCGAGGAAGGCGTCCATGCCGGCGTTCAGGCACAGGGCGCGTTTTTCCGGGGTGGTGAAAGCAGTGGTGGCGAGGATCAGGGCGTGGGCAGAATCATTGGGCAGGGCGCGGATGCCGCGGGCGACATCAACGCCGCTCAGGCCGGGCAGGTTGAAATCAAGGCATATGACGTCAAACACCTGGCGCTCGGCCAGCGCCAGGGCCGCCTGGCCTTCGCCGGCGGTGAGCACGCTGAAGTCGAGCGTTTGGAGCAGGTCGGCCAGCACGATGCGGTTGTATTCCTGGTCGTCGACGACCAGGGCGCTCCGGACTGACGCGGTGGCCACGGGGAGTGTCGCGGACACAGACTCGGCCGTGGTTTCGGCCGCCGCAAAGGGGGCGCTGAAATAAAAACACGAGCCGCGCCCCAATTCGCTTTCGAGCCAGATGCGGCCGCCCATTTTTTCCGCGAGGCCCTTGCACAGCGCCAAGCCGAGACCGGTGCCGGGCACGCGGCCATTTTGTGCAGCCGCGCCGCGCTCGAACCGCGTGAAAAGCCGCTGCTGTTCCTCGGCGGAAATCCCGGGCCCCTCGTCGGACACCGCGAAGACGACCTCGGTCTGGCCGGGTCCGGCCGCCTTGCACCAGACGGTGACGCTCACCTGTCCGCGGCCGGAGAATTTCAGGGCATTGCTGACAAAATTAATCAGGATCTGGCGGATGCGGCGCGCATCGCCCACCAGTTCACGGGGCACGGCGGGGGAAATTGCAATCTCAACCGGGATGCCGTATTTCTCACTGTCCGGGCCGGTAATGGCGGCGATGGATTCGACCAGTTCAGGCAGATCGAACGGTTGGGGATCCAGCTCGAGGGCGCCAGCTTGCACCTTGGAGAAATCAAGGATGTCCTCCAGCAACGAAGACAGGTGGCTGGCGCACTGGCGGAGCAGGTTGAATTTGCGGCGGCCTTCAGGATCGAAGTCCTCGGTCTTGAAGGACTCGGCGATGCCGATGACGCCGTTCATCGGGTTGCGGATTTCGTGGCTGACACCGGCGAGGAACTCGTCCTTGGCCGCACTGGCCTTCACGAGTTCGGCGGTCCGCACTTCGACGAGCGCCTCCAGCTCCTGGTTGCGGGCGCGAATCTGCCGCTCGCGGATGCGGATGAAACCGAATACCATCAGGGCGAGAGCGGCGGCGTAGCCCGCATAGGCCCAGCCCGAGCGATACCAGGGCGGCAGGATGCGGAAGGTGAAAACCGATGGGGCGCTGGTCAGGCCGGCCGCATTGATCGCGCGGACCTCAAAGCGGTAGTCACCCTCGGAGAGATTGGTGAACTCATATGCGCGCCGCTGCGTGGGCGCGGACCATTCGCCCAAGCCGTTACCAAGCCGGGTCTGAAAGAGCCAGTCCTTGCCTTTGGTATAGTCTCCAGTGAATACCCGGAAACTTAGGCGGTGGTCTTGGAACGGGAAGGAGAGATCACCGGGCGGAACGGACTGACTGGAAGGCCCGGTGGTGTCCAGCCGGATAAGAGGAGTGGCGGGTTTTGTTACCGCCGGAATGATGTCGTAGTCCAGGCGGAGGAGGCCCTCCGTTCCGCCGATCCAAAGAATAGGCCGGTGATTTTCTTCGGTAAACTCCATGGTGCGAATGGAACCGAAGGTGCGCAAAGCCGGCACATCCAGCTCCCGCCAGTCAGGGTTTCCGAGATGATCGATGGCCAAAATGCCCAAGCCTTGGACTGAACTATCGGTGGCGTTGGCGTGCTTGAAGGCAACCAGGTTGTCTTGGTGGCCGGGGATGGGTTGCGTCGCGATGAAATCGAGGGCCGACACGCTCTCCAGCACACGCAGACCGGTCCCGTCGGGTCCGGCCATCAATACCCGGCCGTTGTGAAAAAAGAGGATATGCTGATCATTGCCTGCAACCAATACCCGGCCCGGGAAAGGTTTGCCGGTGGCCGGATCATTGATGGGGATCAGTTCTTGCGCTTTGGGGTCGCAGGTGAAAGCGCCCTTGCCCTCTGATCCGATCCAGAGCCGTTCCCCCGGGCCTTCGTGCAGGGAGTTGAAGGAATCAGGCAGCTCCAGCAACCGGGTGTGAACAAATGAGCCATCGGGCTGCGCCACCAGCCGGGCCAGGCTCGATTGTTCAGACAAATAAAAGCTGCCCGGTGTGGTGTGGGAGGGTTGGATGAAAAAAACAGTTTTGGCGACGAGGGTAAACAACGGCCTGACACTGGCGCCGTCAAAAAAATCCACACCACCAAGCCGGGCCAGCAGGAGACCACCGCGATAGGGCTGGAGGTAGCTGTAGAGCACCTTCAGTTGCGGCAATGGCTCGAAGAGAGCGTCTTTATCGGTCGCCGGCGTCAGGGCGAAGACGCCATTCCGGGTCAACGCATAGAAGCGGGAGTCGTCGGATTTCAGGTCAACCACGGCCGGTCCGATGAGTCCGTTGGCGGGACCAAACCGGGTGGCGTGTCCACCGGCTTCAAGGTGGAATATTCCGTCGGGTGTGGCGCACCAGGCATATCCTGCGGAGTCGGGGGTGATCGAAAAAATTGCGCGGGAGGGCAGGCCATCGGTCATGTCCATGATTCGCAACAATTCGCCCGTGGGTGCCACTAGGGCCAAGCCGCCATTCACCGTGCCGATGGCATAGTTGCCGTCCGACAACTGGGTGAAGCACGTCAGCTTGGAATCAGTGATGTATTTATTGAATTCATTGCCAAACACCATCTGCGGCGGAGTGCCCGGCCGGCAAAAACCTGAGCTACTGGCCAAGAGCAAACCCACGGCGTCCTTGGCCAGCCCCAGAATCCCACTATCCGGCAGCAGGCTCGCGGGTATTTCCAACTGCGGGCCGGCTTCCCTCACCCGGTAAACCCCGGTCTCGAGATGATGAAACCATAGTTCGTTATTCAGGCTCAGGGGGAAGAGCCGGCTTTTCCCCGCATAAGACCATGTTTTGAAAACCGAGCCATCCCAGCGCAGGATTTTATCACGGCAGAAGAAATAAATGCTTCGACCAACGGGCACGCAGGCCCAGACATCGCCCACGAGTCTTTCCGCCTCGGGCAAGGAGGGGAGGAGCGAATGATACTTGAATACGCCGAGCGATTCTTCCTCGAAATAGCCCATTTCATTGTTCGCTCCGGCCCAGAGTCGGCCATTCTCGCCAAACGCGAGCGCACGCAAGGCGTAGGAATTGGGCACGGGGAATGATCGCCACGCCTGACCGTCGTAAACCTGCAACTGATTGCTGCCGACAAACAGCCGGCCGAGTTTATCCTCAAGCGTGATCCAGGTGTAGCCGTCCGTGCCCAGATCCCGGGCGGAGAAAATTTCCACGAGAGGCTGGCCGGCGGTTTTGTCCTTCCACGCGCCAAACAAGGCAAGGCCGGTCAAACCAAGCCACAACGCCAAGGAGCAGGCCACTGATCTAGCAATAATGGATGGGTGCACTCTGTTGCTAATATGATACAGGGAATCAAGGACATGCAGCAATTTTCTGCCGCACCTGCATTTAGGTAAGAGGCTCTTCCCCGGAAGACGGCTGACTGTCCCGAAATCAGGTCATTTTCATTTTCGGCTCGGACTGACACTTATGCCAGAAAGTTGTCGATGAACTCTATCAAAAACACCCTCTCAGGACTCACCTCGAGTCTTTTTCTAGCTGCCGGCCTCACGCGTCTCGCGGAGAAGACTGATCCCATGCTGAACCGGGCGAAAAACGCGGTCAGCACGGTGCAATCGGCTGAATCATGCGAAACCTGCGGCCTGCCCTGTTTCTTCACGCCGCAGACGGGTCAGTAAATCTGCGCACCGGAAGCATTCCGGTGCACGCCCCATGTTAAGTCTGGCTGCCTTCCGCTACCGGAACGTGCTGACCTCGGCGGACGGCCCGGTCGAGCGGCTGGAAATGGCCGATACAATGGTGCTCGGCGAGCGGGCGTTTCTGGCCAATGCCTACCTCAAGAAGGATCTGGTGGCGAACCGGGGAGATCGCACGGTTTTCAGCCAGGCCAATGGCAGCGGCACGTCGTCCTCGCCAATGGTTGCGCGGTTCATGGCCATCTCGGAAACGATGGAGCGCTGGGCGCACTGGCAACTGCATGCCGGCAGCGAGCGCCACAAATACGGTTTTGATGTCGATCCCTCGAGCAATGGCATGGCGGCCTTTCCCGGGCTGCTGCACCGGCAGGCGCGGCCCGGTGCCTTGCTGGAAGCGGCCGAGCGCTTCAATCTGCTGAACTGGTGGGAGGGCCGGCTGCACGCCCTGGAGTCGGAGACACGCTGGCCGGGCGTGCGTGCCGCTACCATCTGCTCGCAGGTCCCGGGCATCACCGTCATCCTGTTCAAACAGACCGAGGCGGGGTTTGTCGCCTACGGACATGCGGCGGCGATGGATTTCGACTCGGCCTGCCGCAAGGCGGCCATCGAGATGGAACGTCATGCCCAGGTGGTTTCGCGCTTTGCTCTCAGCCATGCCGGAAAAATCCGCGACCAACTGCCGCCCCAGGCACACCCAATCGAGCGCCGGAGCCTGTTCTTTGCATTGGAGGAGGGGCATGAGCTGTTCTTGGAGCGCTTGCGTTCCCGACCCACGAAGTCTTTGGCGGAACCCAAGCTCGTGTTTGACGGCCCGGTGCCCGGGCCTTGGGGACGCTATGCCGATGTCTGGCGGGTGGTGTATGCGCCGCCCAGCAACCGGTTCCTCAGCATGGATGAGAACTATTTCATGTGGTGAGACCGATCAATAGCGCCTGAAAGCCAGCCCGCCGCCCAGGCACTGCGAATCAGGGTGGCAGATGGTGCGGCTAGCCGGAATCGAACCGACGACACCTGCTTGGAAGGCAGAGGTTTTACCATTAAACTATAGCCGCTCTTTCGCTCGGGGCAGAGTGTATCCAGCCTTCGGGCGTTCAAGCTTTTGTTCGCCCCGCCGGGCCCGCCGGAGGGTGTGTTAAAAGGGATTGCCGCCGTTGCGGGAATGCACATATTCTACTCTCACTATGGCGACTACCGCGGCAGCAAAACCCCAATCCAGTGTCCGGGCGGCCCAAGCACTGGCCAAGCAAAAGACATTCGAAAAGAGGGCCAAGACCTACAAACTCGACCTCAGCGAACTCTCCATTTTCACCAGCCAGCTCGCGTCCTTGCTTCAAGCCGGTCTGCCGCTCGTATCCTGCCTGGAGGCTTTGCAGGACCAGACGGAGGATCAGGTTTTCCGGATTGTGATCCGGGATGTGCGCAACGACATCTCCACCGGCACCTCCTTCTCGGCCGCGGTCAAAAAATTCCCCAAGGCATTCCCGAATCTCTTCATCTCGATGGTCGAGGCCGGTGAGGCCTCGGGCGGCCTGGCCGAAATTCTGGGCAAGGTGGCCGGCTACTTCGAATCCACGGTCAAGCTGACCAAGAAGGTGAAGTCCGCCATGACCTACCCGATCGCCGTCATCGGCCTGGCGGTTGCACTGGTCAACGTGCTGCTGATCTTTGTCATTCCGGTGTTCGCCGCCATGTTCGCGGACTTCGGCGCCAAGCTCCCCGCGCCGACGCAGATGCTCATCGATCTGAGCAATTTCATGAAGGCTTACTGGTGGGCGATCGGCCTCGGGGCCTATGGCATTTATTTTGTGGTCAGCAAATACATCGCGACCCCCAACGGTCGCCGGCAAAAAGACCAGTTCCTCGTCAAGGCGCCCATCTTCGGCAACCTCGTGCACAAGATCGCGCTTTCCCGTTTTTGCCGCACCTATGCCACGCTCATGCGTTCCGGCGTGCCCATTTTGCGCACCTTGGAAATTGTCGCCTCGGCCAGTGGCAAGGTGCAGGTGGAGGACGCCTGCGCCGACATCGCAAAACACGTCAGCCAGGGTGGACAAGTATCCGACATCATGGCGGTTAATCCCTTCTTTCCGCCGATGATGAAACACATGGTCAAGGCCGGTGAGACCACCGGCAACGTAGACGGCATGATGAACAAGATCGCCGACTTCTACGACGTGGAGTGCGACGCCACCGTGAGCGCACTCACCTCGCTGATCGAACCGCTGCTCATCGTGTTCCTCGGCGTGGTGGTCGGTGGCATCGTCATGGCCATGTTCCTGCCGATCTTCCAACTCGGTGCGGTGGCCGGCGGCCTGCAATAACCCCGCTCCGGTTCGCTTAATGCAACTTGCGCGCCGGCAGTCGCGCGGGCATGTTGCCCGCCTCCTTTTCCATGCCCTCCCTCCTCATCGTCGACGACCTCATCTCCATCCACGAGATGCTGGAAGCCGTCCTCCACCCAACCGGCTACACGACCGCTTTTGCCACCGATGGCGAGAAGGGGCTGGCTCGCTACAAGGCGGAGAAATACGACCTGGTGCTGGCGGACATCGACATGAAGCCGATGGACGGCATCACCCTGCTCAAGCAACTCAAACTCTACGATCCCAGCGCCGTCATCATCATCATGACCGCCTATGCGAGCACCGAGAGCGCCATCCAGGCGCTGAAATTCGGCGCGTTCGACTACCTGCAGAAACCCTTCAAAGTCGACGAGCTCATGCAGGCAATCAAACGCGGCATGGAGTTCAAGCGCACGGTGACGGAGCGGGAGCATCTCGGCGCCGCCCCCGCGGCCAAGACAGGTGACTTTGAGGCCCGCCTCGTGGGCGAGAGCCCGAAAACCAAGCGGCTAATCGTCCAGCTCAAGAAGCTCGCCACCGCCCACACGCCGATCCTGATTTCCGGGGAGCTGGGCAGTGGCCACGAAATTGCCGCCGAGCTGCTCCACGCCGCCGGCACGCCCGCCGACAGCCCCCTCGTGCGCATCGACTGCCGGCTGAGCTCGATGGACAGTCTTCGCTCCGGCCTGCTCGGCCAGAATGGTTCGGGCGGCACCTGGGTGCAGGAGGCGAAGGGCGGCACGCTTTTCCTGCTCCACTTGCAAAGCCTGCAAAATGAAGCGCAGGCCGAGCTGGTCTCCGTTCTCCGCAACAACGCCCACAACTTCCGCCTCGTCTGCGCCACGGAGGAGGACCTCGAGAAACTCTCCGATGAAGGCCAGTTCAACGAGGAGCTCTTCTATCGCGTCGCGGCCCTGCCGGTGCAGATGCCGCCCTTGCGCGAGCGGCTCGAGGACCTTCCGTTTTTGCTGAGGGACATTGCCGCCAAGACCTCGAATCCGCAATTCGATGCCAAGCAGGTCGAGTTCACGGACGACGCCCTGGCCACGCTCCGCGCCTATCGCTGGCCGGGGAACCTCGCTGAATTCAAGCAGGTCGTCTCGCAGCTCATCACGACCACGGAGACCCGCGTCGTCACCTCGGCCCAGCTGCCGTTGCGCATCCATGAGCTCAAGGACTGGCCGACACTCGCGGAATATCTCAGCGGCCAGGAAAAACAGTATGTCGCCCGGGTGCTCCATGCCTGCCAGGGTGATAAGGCGCGTGCCGCCGCCGCCCTCGGGATCAACGCCAGCCGCCTCAACTGAGCCCCCCGTGGCTCACCGTAGCGGAACCCACAGCACCGGATTGCGAATAGGAAAGTTGCGGCGGATCTCCTCCACCTGCGGATCGGGCTCGAGCCGCTGCCATAGTTCCAGCCAGTCGCGTCGCCCGACCGCGAGCGCGCCAAACAGCAGCGCCGGCTGCCGCACCGGCCAGTTGTCCCAATACAACACGTCGGGCTTCACCCATCCGTTTGTCGCCACCGGATTGGTTTTTCCCGGCAGGGTGCGGTGAACAGACTTCAGCCAGGCGTCCTTGTCGGCGATGAACGGGGCGAGCCATTCCACGCCTTTCACCAGGCTGCGCCCATCCGGGAGGGTGTAGTTCAGGAGATTTTCGTCCTTGGTCGAGAGCACCACGGCCAGCGCCGTCATTACGTCGAGGTTGAAGATTGAATACCCGTAGGGTTTGGTGCGGCGCAACTCGTTCGGGAAACTGCCGTCGGGCGCCATCTGGTTCGGGAGCAAGACTTCCTTCAGCTGGCGCCGGCTCTCGGCGAGCGTGGCCCGGTCGCCGGTGAGGTGGGCAAAGCAGGCGATTTGCAGCCAGGCACAGGTGCCGTGGTTGTTCTTTGCCCTGCTCTCCTCGATGCCATAGGGATGGGTGCGGATCCACCGGAGGTAGTCGCGGAACCAGCCCGTGAGGGCGGTCTCCTCGCTGGCGGTAAGCGCCATCGACCCGCGCAGCGCCTCGACGCCGAGTGCCACCTCGGCGAGATGCAGTGTGTCAATCACCCCGATGCTCCGGCCGGTATTGAGGCCTTGGATCGCCTGCGAGTAGAGCAGGGTGGGGTTCATCCGGGTTGCGGGGTCGACGAACCAGACATGCGCCTGCCGCACCGCGACGCGGGCGAACCGCTCATCGCCGCTCACCCGGTAGGCGGCGGCCAGCACGCCAAAATCACGCGCAAAGCCGAGCAACAATTGGCGGTGCGCGACGAAATTGTCCGGGTTGGTCATCCCATCGCGCTGAATGTAGGGTGCACCCGGGTGGTCCGGGTCCGGCCACCAGTAGTCGCCCTCGGAGGAGAAATCGTGCGGGCCGCCCGCACTGCGGGGGTTGCGGACAGTGGTGATGCTGCGTGGCTCGGTGGCCAGGGCTGCCTCGGCGAGGTGCACGATGCGGGGGCGCTCAAAAGCCTGCAGATCAAAATTGAGAGGGAAAGGCATGGGGTTGTCCGGAAAAGCATGATTTGTGATGTCCGAACCACAAGATGTGAGACGCTTGCATTGTTGAGCAAGGGACGAGCCGCCGGACTGGATTCACTGCGCATTATCCGTGGCATACAAAACGCTTTCCCTCTTGCCCCACCATCGTGGCAACGCAAACCTCGCGGGCGCTCACGCCCATGCCAAAACGCACTGACATCGAGTCCATTCTGATCATAGGCGCCGGCCCCATTATCATCGGCCAGGCCTGTGAATTTGACTATTCCGGCACCCAAGCCTGCAAGGCGCTGCGGGAGGAGGGCTACCGCGTCATCCTGGTGAACTCGAATCCGGCGACCATCATGACGGATCCGGAGTTTGCCGACGTCACCTATATCGAGCCGCTCACGGTGGAGATTCTCGAAAAAATCATCGCCAAGGAACGGCCTTCCGCGCTGCTGCCCACCCTGGGCGGCCAGACGGCGCTCAATCTCTCGATGGAACTGCACAAAGCCGGCATCCTCGACCGCTACAAGGTCGAGATGATCGGCGCCCGGCCCGACGCCATCAGCAAGGGCGAGGATCGCGAGCTCTTCAAGCAGTGCATGCTCAAGATTGGCCTCGATGTCGCCAAGTCGATGACCGTCCACACGCTCGAGGACGCCCGCAGGGCGGCCGACTACATCGGCACCATGCCGCTCATCATCCGCCCCAGCTTCACGCTTGGCGGCTCCGGCGGCGGCATCGCCTACAATCGCGAGGAGTTCGAGCAGATCGTCAACAACGGGCTGGAAATCTCCCCGGTGCACGAGGTGCTGGTCGAAGAGTGCCTGCTTGGCTGGAAGGAATTCGAGATGGAGGTCATGCGCGACCACAAGGACCAGTGCGTGGTTATCTGCTCCATCGAGAATTTCGACCCGATGGGCGTGCACACCGGCGACTCCATCACCGTCGCGCCGGCCATGACGCTCACCGACAAGGAATTTCAAGTGATGCGCGACGCCTCGTTTGCCGTCATCCGCGAGGTCGGCGTCGCTACGGGCGGCTCCAACATCCAGTTTGCGATCGACCCCCAGACCGGCCGGCAGGTGGTCATCGAGATGAATCCCCGGGTGTCGCGTTCCTCGGCCCTGGCCTCGAAGGCCACCGGGTTTCCCATCGCCAAGATCGCCGCGAAACTCGCCATCGGCTACACGCTCGACGAATTGCGCAACGACATCACGCGGCTCACCCCCGCGAGTTTCGAGCCGACCATCGACTACGTCGTCACCAAGATGCCGCGGTTTACCTTCGAGAAGTTCCCTGGCGCCAACACCACGCTGACTTCCGCCATGAAGTCGGTCGGCGAGGCGATGGCGATCGGCCGCACGTTCAAGGAGTCATTCCAGAAGTGCCTGCGCTCGCTGGAGACCGGGGCACGCGGCTTCGGCGGGGGCGGCAAGTTCGGCGGCGACGAACTGGTCGATGACGCCACCATCCGCCAGAAACTCGGCACGCCCAACGCCGAGCGCGTATTCTACATTCGCCACGCATTCCGGGCCGGTTACACCGTGGAGCAAATCTTCGACCTGACAAAGATCGACCCTTGGTTCCTGCACCAGTTGCGCGAGATCCATGAGATGGAGGACGCGCTCAGCAAGCACACGCTGAAGACGATCGACCCCTCCGCCTTGCGCCGCGCCAAGCAGTTCGGCTTCTCCGATGCGCAGCTCGCGCATCTCTTCAAGGCGGATTTCGACGTGATGCGTGCGCACCGCAGGAAGGCCGGCATCAGCACGACCTACCGGCTGGTGGACACCTGCGCCGCGGAATTCGAGGCGTTCACGCCCTACTATTATTCGAGCTATGGCGACGAAAACGAAATCATCCCCTCCGCCAAGCAAAAGATCATGATCATCGGCGGAGGGCCGAACCGCATCGGCCAGGGCATCGAGTTCGACTACTGCTGCGTGCACGCGTCGTTCGCCCTGCGCGAGATCGGGTTTGAAACCGTCATGGTGAACTCGAACCCGGAAACCGTCTCCACCGACTACGACACCAGCGACCGGCTCTATTTCGAGCCGTTGACGCTAGAGGATGTGCTGGAGATCTACGAACAGGAGAAATGCTTCGGCGCCATTGTGCAATTTGGCGGCCAGACCCCGCTCAACCTCGCCGCGCCGCTCAAGGCACGCGGGGTGAACGTCATCGGCACCTCGCCGGAAAGCATCGAGGTGGCGGAGGACCGGAAACTTTTCTCCGCGATTCTCAACCGGATCGGGCTTACGCAGCCGCCCAACCGCACCGCGCTGAACGAAACGGAGGCGCTGACCTTTGCCCATGAGGTCGGTTTCCCGGTGCTGCTCCGGCCGTCTTTCGTGCTCGGTGGTCGCGGCATGTTCATCGTCTACAGCGAGGAGGAGTTCAATGGTGTCATCCGCCAGGCATTCGAGGTGATGCCGGACAAGCCCGTGCTGATCGACAAGTTCCTCGAGGATGCCATCGAGCTCGACGTGGACTGCATCAGCGACGGGGAAGTTGCCATCATCGGTGGCATGCTGGAGCACATCGAGTTTGCAGGAGTGCACTCGGGGGACGCAGCGATGGTGATGCCGCCGCACACGCTTTCGCCCGAGATGCTGCAGACCGTGCGCCGCGCCACTTACGCCCTGGCCAAGGCCCTGAAGGTCGTCGGCCTGATGAACGTGCAGTTCGCCATCAAGGACAACCAGCTTCACGTGCTCGAGGTGAACCCGCGCGCGTCGCGCACCGTGCCGTTTGTGGCCAAGGCCATTGGCGTGCCGCTGGCGAAGCTTGCGGCCAAGGTCATGGCCGGCAAAAAACTTTCCGAACTCGGGCTGACCCGCGAGGTGAAGCCGAAGCACTGGTGCGTGAAGGAAGCGGTGTTCCCGTTCGCCCGGTTCCCGGGCGCGACGATCGTGATCGGACCTGAGATGCGCTCGACCGGCGAGGTCATGGGCATGGATGACGATCTCGGCATCGCTTTCGCCAAGACCCAGATGGCCGCCAAGCCGGGCCTGCCGCTCAGCGGCAAGGTGTTCTTGAGCGTGAAGGACTCCGACAAGCCGGACGCCGTCGCCCTGGCCCGGGGATATGCCGAGCTGGGTTTCTCCATCGTCGCCACGGGCGGCACGGCGCGGCTGCTGCAGTCGCACGGCCTGGCGGTGCAGTTCGTCAACAAGCTCCAGGAAGGCCGGCCCAACTGCGTGGACATGATCAAGAATGGTGAAATCAACATGGTCATCAACACGCCCAAGGGCATGATTCCGCGCCACGATGAGAATGCCATCCGCGCGGCCGCAGTCGGCAACTCGGTTTGCATCATGACGACGCTCACCGGCGCGCAGGCGGCGCTCGGCGGCATCCGGGCCATGAAACAAAAGCGCGTCGATGTGCGGCCGCTGCAGCAATACCGGGACAGCGTCGAACCGATGTAACGAGGCGCTCATGAAAACCTCTGCCACGCTCGTTGCGCTGCTGCACGGCCCCGATCAGCCCGGACTCGTGGCGAAGACCGCGGGATGGATTTATGCGCGGCAAGGCAACATCCTCCATGCGGACCAGCATCGCGACATGGAGGCGGGGGAGTTTTTCCAGCGCATTGAATGGGTGCCCGCGGCCGGCGACGCCGCGGTTGAGGCAGGGGAGCTGCGCACTTTTGCCGCTTCCCTGGGCATGGCGGCGAAGGTGGCTTATTCGGCCCACCGCGCCCTTGGCGCGATCCTCGTATCGAAGGAGGATCATTGTTTTCACGATCTGGCGCTGCGTTGGAGGGCGGGGGAATTCGCCGGCGACTTCACTTGCGTGGTTTCCAATCACGCGGATCTTGCCGGGGTCGCGCAACACTACGGTCTGGCCTTTCATCATGTGCCGGTGGCCGCGGCGACCAGGACGGCCGCCGAGAGTCAAACGTTGGAAATTCTGCGCGCGGCGGGCGTGGAGCTGGTCGTGCTTGCCCGTTACATGCAGGTGCTGTCGGAGGATTTTCTGAAAAAATTGGACCGGCCCGTCATCAATATTCACCATTCGTTCCTGCCGGCGTTTGCCGGTGGCCGGCCCTACCATCAGGCGCACGAACGCGGCGTGAAACTCATCGGGGCCACGGCGCACTACGCCACCGCCATGCTCGATGACGGTCCCATCATTCAGCAGGACGTGGTGCGGGTGACGCACCGGCACAGTGTGGACGACTTGGTCCGCAAGGGGCGGGACTTGGAGAAATCGGTGCTGGCCCAGGCAGTGCGATGGCATTGGGAGAACCGTATCCTTGTCTATGGCAACAAGACCGTGGTTTTTGACTGAGCCCGGCCCATTTTGGCGTTGAGGCGCTGGCGGGCGCTCCTCAACCTGCGCGGTTCCATGAGTCAACTTCCCCCTGCCGACCAGCCCCCCCAGAGCGCCACCCCGGTCTACGAGCCCGGTTTTGAGGCCGCCATCCATGATTTCTGGATGAAGAACCGCAATCTGGTCCTGGTTCTTTGCGGCGTCGCGCTGCTGACCATCATGGCCCGCGAAGGCTGGGAGTATTATGCCGCCAGCCATGAGCAGGACGTGCAGGCCGAATACGCCAAGCTTGCCGACCGGACCGATAAGCTCGCGACTTTTGCCGCAGCCAACCCCGGGCACGCCCTGGCGGGGGTCGCCTATCTGCAGGTGGCGGATGAAAAATTCTCCAACGCCGATTATAAAGCCGCCGCCGCCAGCTACCAGCAGGCGGCCGGAAGCCTGAAGAACGAGGCCCTGCTGGGTCGGTCGAAGCTCGGCCTGGCCATGAGTCAGCTCAATGGCGGCGACCGGACCGCCGGTGAGGCCGCGCTCAAGGCCCTCGGCGCCGACCAATCGCTGCCCACGAACGTGCGCGCCGAGGCTACTTATCACCTCGCTTCGCTTGCCGCCGAGTCCGGCAAGATCGCCGAGGTCAAAAAACTCGTCGACGATGTGTCCAAGATCGACACCACCGGCACTTGGTTCCGCCGCGCCACCCTGCTGCTCGCCCGCCCGCCCGCCGTGGCCAAGCCGGCCGCCGTGCCGGATTCCGGCATCTCCTTCAAACCGCCGGGCAAGTAAGCATCCGGCCCCCCTCTTCTAACAAGAAAGCCCGCCGGATTGGCGGGCTTTCTTGTTGGAAAACTTGTTTCACTCCGGCGGCGCGCTGCAGCCTGCGTCGGCGGATTCCTCTGGGTGGCCTTGTCCGCATGCATGATACATCTTCAGGACCAGGGCACACTTTTTTTGTGAACTCCGTGGGATGGAATCGGGCCCTCAGCTGCAAGCGGATGGCCCACCAAGTCCGTAATTTGCCGGCCCCGCAATGGCAAAGAGCCTGATATTCGCACCTCGCGACGCGAGTGAATGATGGTCGGGGCGATAGGATTCGAACCTACGACCTCCTGGTCCCAAACCAGGCGCTCTACCAGGCTAAGCTACACCCCGTTGCGACCCGATGGGAGGGGTGTGTTTCGGTTCTGTCAACGTTGCCGTCAGCCTTCCCCTGCCTGCTGTTGACGGCGGGCCAAAGCCCGACTGGCCAAACTGGCGTAAAGCGCGGCGGGTTAAGGGACAGTCCAGCCCATGGGCGGGCTGAGTTGACCCGAAAACTGTTAATAAATGCGTCTTGCCTCACCGGAGTGCGCTCCCATATATACGCCCGCTCAACCTCTTAAACAAATGGATACTCTTTCCCGTGACAGTAACAACTCCGGCAGCATCTTGCCGCTCGTCGGCGTAATCGCCGGTGGTCTAGCCTTGGTCCTTGCGATCGTGGCCCTCGTCAAACTTTCCACGCTCCAGAAGACCGTGATGGGCCAGGCCGACGAAATCGCCAAAATCGAGCCGCTCTCCACCGAGATGCGCGCCTCGGCGGCCAAGGCCGCGAGCGACCTGAAGGCCCTGCATGACGGATTCCAGAATGCTTTCAATGATGTCGGCACCACCGTTGGGGCGATCAACGCGCGGATCACCAAGATCGAGGACGCGATGAAAAAGCCCGTCGCCGCTGCCGGTGGCAAAGGCGCCCCCGCCCCAACCGGCGTGATGAATGCCGACGGCACCTACTCGGTGGCCCCGGGCGACACACTGTCGAAGATCGCCAAGAAATTCGCCGTGCGCGTTGACGCCATCCTGGCCGAGAATCCCGGCGTCGATTCCGCGAAACTCCGCGTCGGCCAGAAAATCCATATCCCGAAGAAATAAGCTTTCGGAAATAATCCCGCATGCCTCCAAGACCCCGGGTCGCGGAGGCATTTTTATTTCCCCATGGCCGACACGCCTCTCCAACCGCAGCGCTGGCAGAAGCTCCGCACGGAGCCGCACGCCACCACGCGTATCTTCGACGTCACCCGCGTCATCTACCGCCATCCCCGCAAGGGCGGGGAGCAGGATTTTGTTGTCATCAACGCCCCGGACTGGGTGAACGTCCTCGCCCTGACTCCAAGGCACGACCTCGTGCTGGTGCGGCAGTTTCGCTTTGGCACCGACGATTTTTCCCTCGAGATTCCGGGCGGAGTGATCGACCCGGGCGAGGACGCGATTGCAGCCGGGTTGCGCGAGCTGCAGGAGGAAACCGGCTACGTTGGCAGCGGGGCGCGTCTATTGGGCAGCGTGCGCCCGAATCCGGCGATGCAGAGCAATCGTTGCCACCTGGTGCTGGTGGAAAACGCGCGGCCGGCGGCAAAACTCGACTGGGATCCGGACGAGGAGTTTGAAATCATGACGCGGCCGGTGGATGAAGTCTATGCGCTGGCCTACAGCGGTGGCATCACCCATGCAATGGTCTTGGATGCGCTGCTGCTCTTTTCACCGGTGTGGGCGCAGCTGCGCCGTAGCGCAGTTTGACTTTGACCGGTCACCGGATTAACTCCCCGGACTCGATGGAAACTCCCTCAGCTGCATCCACTTTTGCCAATGCTCCCGATGTGCTCGGCGAGGAGGAGGGATGTAGACTGCCGGCGCCGCTGGAGAAGGAAATTCGCGCCATCTACGCGCGCAGCCCGCTCTACGGCCAGCGCTTCCCGCTGCACAATGAGCTGCTGCAGTGGTCGTGCTACCGGGAGATTCCGGTGCTGACCAAGCAGGAAATCCTCGACCGCGGGCACTCGGCGTTTTTTGCGGATTACGCGACGATCGAGCGCGGTTTGCAGGAAAAGAAATACGAATTCGAGCACACCTCGGGCACCACCAGTGGGCCGATGACGGTGGTGATGGAGGACGGCTGGTGGAACGCGCAACTGCGCCGGGCCTACCTGGCCCATCCGCAACTCGCGCAGTATGTGGACCGTCCCTACCGCAAGGCGGTGCTCGCCCCGATCGGCTGTTCGAGCAACCTTTGTCCCTACGAGGATCATCCGTTTCCCCACAGATATTTTGACGGCACGGTCTACCTTAATCTTTCGAGCGACCCGTTCATCTTTGCCGAGGCGGAATGGGACCGGATCATGCTCGAATTGCAGGCGCTCAAGCCGGAGGTGCTCGAGGGCGAGCCGATCTATCTCTCGCTGCTGGCGCGGGCGGCCAAGAAACGACGGGTGAGCCTGCCCAGCCTACGCACGGTCATCCTCACCTATGGCAAGGCGAGCCGGCAGCACAGCCGGCGCATCGCGGAGGCTTTTCCGGCGGTGCAGGTGGATCTCTACGGCTCAACCGAGGCGGGCTACATTTTTGTGGGCGACGCGTTCTCGGACAACCTGCGCGCGATCGACGGCAACGCCTTTGTCGAGCTGGTGGCATGGCGCGCCGAGCTGCCGGAGGTTTTTCAAATCAACGTGACGACCCGCGACCGCCTGGCGATGCCGCTGCTGCGCTACTTCACCGGCGACATCGTGCGCCGCACGCCGACGGGTTACCGCATCCTGGGCCGCGAGCGCGATCTGCACTTCCGACCGGATGGGGCCGTGGTTTCGGCATTCGAAATCGACCAAGTCTTGCCGGAAAATTTTTCCTGCTGGCACTGGAGCCTTGTGCAGGTCTCCGATCAGCGCTGGGATTTTCAGTATGTGGCCGACGAGGCCGCCCCCAAGGGGATGGAGGCGGGGATTGGGGCGGCGCTGGGCGGGGGCGTGCGCGTCAACCTGTTCCGCCGGAAATTCATCCAGCCGGCTGCGAGCGGGAAGTTTGCGTTGCTCAAGCCGCTGGTGCGGTGAGGCCGCAGCATAACGCCGCCAGACGACCAAGGCGGCGCGCCGGCCGATGGAAACAGTCCCCTAGATCGAGGGTCCTGGCCTTCTTGGATGATTTAGACTCACTAATTAGTCGGACGGGCTCAGGCGCACCCTTTACATTATTTGCCGGCATTGGTTTATCTATTCCGTCTTTAAGCCCCCGCAGCCCACCCGACGTCCCTTACCAGCTTCCACGCGATGAATCTCCTTGGTGCGCTCTTCAATTCGTCCATTGGGAAAAAATTCCTCATGGCCTTCACAGGGTTCGTGTTGTTCGGCTTTGTGACCGGTCATCTGCTGGGCAATCTGCAGGTTTTTCTTCCGCCGCAAAAGATTAACGCCTACGGGCACATGCTTGAGTCGCTCGGCGCCGGACTGTGGGCCATCCGGCTTTTTCTCCTCGTTTGCCTGGTCATCCACGTCTGGCTCGCCATCAAGCTCACCCTTGAGAACCGGGCCGCCCGGCCCGAGGCCTATGGAGCAGATTATACTAACCGCGCCACGCTGGCCTCGCGGGTCATGGGCCGCACCGGTCTGGTCGTGCTCGCGTTCCTCGTCTATCACCTGATGGATTTCACCTTCCGCGTGCAGCACCCGGAGTGGGGTGAGCATACCTTCCGGCTGACCGACGGCACCATGGTGCGCAATGTCTACGCGATGATGGTCAAAGGTTTCAGCCGGGCCGGGGTGTCCCTCTTCTATATCATCGCCGTCGGTCTGCTCAGCTACCACCTGAGCCACGGGATCGTGAGCATGGTGCAAACCCTCGGACTGAAAAACGAGAAATGGACGCGGGCCTTGGAACGCTGCTCGATCGCCTACTGCTGGCTCTACTTTCTCGGCAACGCAGCCATTCCGCTTGCCGTGCTCGGCTGGCTGCCGGTCCTGAGCGGCCGGATCCAACACTGACCCAGCCCCGCCATGGCCAAACTTGAATCCAAGATCCCCTCCGGCCCGCTTGCCGACAAGTGGCGCAAGCACAAGACGGAGATCAAGCTCGTCAATCCCGCCAACAAGCGCAAATACGAGGTCATCGTCGTGGGGGCGGGCCTCGCGGGGTCCTCGTGCGCCGCCACTCTCGCCGAGCTCGGCTACCGCGTGAAGAATTTTGTCTTTCACGACAGCCCGCGCCGCGCCCACTCCATTGCCGCGCAGGGTGGCATCAATGCCGCCAAGAACTATCAGAACGACGGCGACTCCGTGCACCGGCTCTTCTACGACACCATCAAGGGTGGTGATTACCGCTCTCGCGAGGCCAACGTCCATCGTCTCGCCGAAGTCTCGGTCAACATCATCGACCAGTGCGCCGCGCAGGGTGTGCCTTTTGCCCGCGAATACGGTGGCCTTCTCGCCAACCGCTCCTTCGGCGGTGCGCAGGTCTCGCGCACGTTCTACGCCCGCGGCCAGACCGGCCAGCAACTTCTCCTCGGCGCCTACTCCGCACTTTCGCGCATGGTGGGTCTGGGTGGCGTCGAGCTGCACACCAACTGCGAGATGCTCGATCTGGTCGTCGTGGACGGTCACGCCAAGGGCATCATTGTCCGTGACCTCATCACGGGTGCCATTACCCGCCACAGCGCCGACGCCGTCGTGCTCGCCACGGGCGGCTACGGCAATGTCTTCAATCTCTCCACCTACGCGCGCGGCTCCAACGCCACCGCCATCTGGCGCGCTTACAAACGCGGCGCCTGCCTGGCCAACCCCTGCTACACGCAGATTCACCCGACGTGCATCCCGGTCAGCGGCGAATACCAGTCGAAGCTCACCCTCATGTCCGAATCGCTCCGCAACGATGGCCGCATCTGGGTGCCGAAGAAAAAGGAAGACGCGAAGAAGGATCCCGGCTCAATCCCCGAGGCGGACCGCGACTACTACCTTGAACGCATCTATCCAAGTTTCGGCAACCTTTGCCCGCGCGATGTCGCCTCCCGGGCCGCCATGCGCATGTGCGACGAGGGCCGCGGCGTGGGCGAGAGCGGCCTCGGCGTTTATCTTGATTTTGCCGACGCCATCAAGCGCCTCGGCGAGCCCGCGGTGCGCGAACGCTACGGCAATCTGTTCGACATCTATCACGAGATCACCGCGGAGAGCGCCTACCATGTGCCGATGCGCATCTTCCCCGCCGTCCACTACACGATGGGCGGCCTCTGGGTGGACTACAACCTGATGTCCAACCTGCCCGGCCTCTTCGTGCTCGGTGAAGCCAATTTTTCCGACCATGGGGCCAACCGCCTCGGCGCCTCCGCGCTCATGCAGGGTCTCGCTGACGGGTACTTTGTCATTCCCTACACCATCGGCGACTACCTGGCCGGCCAGAAGCCCGGTTCGCGCCCCGCGGTGGACCGCGCCGAGTTCAAGCAGGCGGAGGACAACGTCACAGGCATGACGAAGCGATTCCTGGCCAACAAGGGCAAGGAGCCGGTGAGCCATTTCCACAAGCGCTTGGGCAAAATCATGTGGGAGCACTGCGGCATGGCGCGCACCAAGCAGGGTCTCGAGGCCGCGCTCCAGCAAATCCCCGCGCTGCGCGAGGAATTCTGGGTGAACGTCAATATTCCCGGTTCAGGCGACACGCTCAACCAGTCGCTGGAACAAGCCGGCCGCGTGGCCGACTTCATCGAGCTCGGCGAACTGCTGTGCCGCGACGCGCTCACCCGCGAGGAGTCGTGCGGCGGTCACTTCCGCGAGGAATATCAGCACCCGGATGGCGAATGCAAACGCGACGACGAGCACTTTGCCCACGTGGCCGCCTGGGAATATCAGGGCGACAACAAGGCGCCGTTCCGCAATATCGAGCCGCTCAACTACGAATTTACCAAGATGTCGGTGCGCTCCTATAAATAATTTCCCCCGTCATGGTTGCAGAAACATCTTCCAAGAAACTCTTCTCCGTCACGCTTCGCGTCTGGCGGCAGGCCGGCCCGAGCCAGCCCGGCCGGTTTGTCGACTATCCGGCGAAGAACCTGAACCCGAACATGTCGTTCCTCGAGATGCTCGATGTGGTGAATGACGAGCTGACGACCAGGGGCGAGGAGCCGATCGCATTTGCCCACGACTGTCGCGAAGGCATCTGCGGCACCTGCTCCTGCACCATCAACGGCAAGCCGCACGGTCCTGGCAAGGGCATCGCCACCTGCCAGGTTTACATGCGCAGCTTCCGGGATGGCGACGTGATTGTCGTCGAGCCTTTCCGTGCCAGGGCCTTTCCGCTGATCAAGGATCTCGTCACCGACCGCACGGCCTTTGACAAGATCCAGCAGGCGGGCGGTTTTATCACCGTGCGCACCGGGGCGGCGCCCGAGGCCAACTCCATCCCGGTGCCGAAGGATGATGCCGACCTCGCAATGGACGCGGCGACCTGCATCGGTTGCGGCGCGTGCGTGGCGGCGTGCAAGAACGCCAGCGCGATGCTCTTTGTCGCCGCCAAGGTTTCGCACCTCGGACTCCTGCCGCAGGGCCAGCCCGAACGCGACAAGCGCGTGCTCGCCATGGTGCAGACAATGGACGAGGCCGGTTTCGGCAACTGCACCAACCAATACGAATGCAGCGCAGTATGCCCAAAGCTCATCAGCCACGATTTCATCGCGCGGATGAATCGCGATTATATGGCCGCGCTCTTCCGCGCGCGTTTCAAGCCGGTTTCGAACGCCTCGGGCGGCGCGAGCTGACGCTCGTCCACGGCTTGGATTATGGGGCCAGCCTGAGGTTGCGCCTTTTGCTTTTCGGGCAGGCCTTTGCGCGATTTTGCAACTTTCCGCCCGAGGGCGGTGTTCTTCTGACATCGCTCAATCCTCCAATGAAAACCGCTCTTATATCCGTTCTCACCGCGACCCTCCTGGGCTTCGCTTCTCTGGCGAGCGGTCGTCCTTTTGACGCCGCCGATTTTACCGCGATCCTCTTCACCCTCGGCCTCGTGGCCTGGACGATCGAGCAATACAGCCGCCAACCGCGCAGACTGACCGTTGCCCGGCCCATCCGGCTCCCGGTGGTTAGTCAGGCCAAGACGCAAACCACCCGGTTGGCAGCCTGAGCAACGCGCTTCCTTCACCGGCGGCCTTGGGGCAACCCAAGCGCCGCCTTATTATTTGCCCGTCACCGTCACGGTGCCGGAATTGGTCAGGCTGGACCGGTCTATGGTGTCACCATACAGGCGGACCGTTATCTGCGATTCGACGCGATATCTGGCCGAGCCGGCGGCCAGCGCGTCATGCAGGATACGCTTGGCGGTCTGATCCGCCACCAAGAGCTTGCTCGTCTTGATGGCGCTGAGTTGCGCTGGGACCCCCATGGGATCTTTATCCATCGTTTTGCCCACGAGCGTGCCATTGAGGTAAATCGCGTGGCTTGTCTGCGACAGCAGATAGGAGGCCAGATTGGGATTGGACACCCGCCAGGTCACCTGCACGGTGCCGTCGCCGGCGCGCTCGATGCCGGTCAGCTCGATCTTCAGGCCGACCGTGATGGTGTTATGGCCGCTATTGCAGCCCGGTAATATGACCGCGGCGAGCGCCACGAAGAAAAGCGGGGTAAGGAATTTTTTCATCGATCCGCATATTGCGGCCGACCGATCGCGCGGCAAGTTTTACCCACCGTCCGCCATAGCTTTTTTTCCGGACGAGCCGCCGAGCTCAAACTGCGCGATCACCCCCACCGCCGCGAGGGCGAGGATGGACGGAAACATCCAGGCATTGCTGTCGATCAGGGCGGGAATCTGCTGCGGTTGCTGAAAGTAATAAAGCCAGTCGAGCTGGATGGTGAAATACGAAAGAGCCAGCAGGGCGCGGAACGCCCCCAGCAAGGCGGTGGACAACTTGATGAGCACCTGCTGCACTTTAACGGCGAGAAACCCGCTGATGACACCCAGCACGCAGCCCGTCAGGAGCGCCACCAGGTGATTGTAGTTCGAAAGCAGCAGGATCCCGAGCGTGGCGCCAAGGCCCAAGCCCGCCACAAAGACCGCGGCGATATACAACAGGAAGGCCAGGCCCGCCCCCAGCAGCCCGCCCACGATCATCGCGGCAATTGCCCCGCCGGAACCCAGACCCAACGCGGCCCCCGCCGCCTGCCCCAGGATCGCACCAATCAATCCGCCGAGCAGGGCCAGGGTGACCTTGAAGACGCGGTAGCCAAAGAAGCAGTCCAGAATGCCCCAGGCAATGCCACCGGCAGAGATCCAAGGATAAAGTTCAGCACTGGGTTGCACCATCCGGCACTAAGCGGACCCTGGTCGCAGCTGGCAATCCGCTTTGCGCGGAGCGAGCAGGCCGTTCAAAACAACGTCAGGGCCCGGGCGCTTTCCAAGGCGATCCAGGCCGCGCCGAACGCGGTGGCCCACATGAACATTCCCTTGGCCACGCGACGACGGCGCAGGCTCCGCTCGTGGTGGTCCACATTGTGAGCGCGGAAGCCGGATTCTTCCAAAAAACTCGCGAATTGCGCGTGCTTCAGCCGGGTGGTCCGCAGGCGCCGGTCGTTCCGCAGACCAAAAGCCACCGGCAGTTGATTGAGCAGGCGGCGCATTCCGTAGGACATGGCATTACTCATCGAAAAAATAGCTCTTCCTTTCAAGGGGATTCTGGCTATCTCGACTCCTTTCACGCTCCCTTTACCGCGATGCACCACTTCCGCTACGTCGGCCAGCAACTCCACTGCGAATCAGTCGATCTCGCCGCGGTGGCGCAGCTGCACGGCACGCCGACCTACGTCTACAGCGCGCAGACCATTACGGACAATTACCGCCGGCTGACCGCCAGCCTCGCCGGACTCGACGTGCAATTGTGCTACGCCATGAAGGCCAATTCCAGCCTCGCGGTGCTGCGGCTGTTTTCCAACCTCGGCGCGGCTTTTGACCTGGTGAGCGGCGGAGAGCTACAGCGCGTGCTGGCCGCGGGCGGCAGCGCCACCCGGAGCGTGTTTGCCGGGGTCGGCAAGACCGAGGCCGAGATCAAGCTCGCGCTTGAGTCCGGCGTGTTCGGTTTTCACGTTGAGAGCGAGCCCGAGCTCGCCCGCATCAACCACGTGGCCGGCCAGCTGGGGCGCAAGGCGGCCATCGCCATCCGCATCAATCCCGACGTGGACGCCAAGACGCACGCCAAGATCACCACCGGCAAAAGCGAAAACAAGTTTGGCATCCCGCTCACCGCGGCGACCGCGGCCTACGCCACTGCTGCGAAGTATCCGCATCTTTCCATCCAGGGCGTGCAGATGCACATCGGCTCGCAGCTCACCTCCGCCGCGCCCTTCATCGAGGCGGTGGAGAAGGTCGTGCCTTTCGCCGTCCAGTTGAAGAAGACCTACGGCATTTCCTACTTCAGCATTGGTGGCGGGATCGGCATCGTTTACCAGGAAGCGCTCGCCAGCGGTGACACCGAGTGGTGGGACGCGAAGCCCGCGAGCGAGCGTCCGCTCACGCCCGAGGCCTACGGTGCTGCGCTCAAGCCCCTGCTGGCGCCGCTCGGCCTCAAGATTCTCCTCGAGCCCGGCCGCTTCCTCGTTGGCAACGCGGGCGTGCTGCTTTCCCGCGTCGAATACCTCAAGCGCGGCTCCGGTAAAAACTTCCTCGTGCTCGACGCGGCGATGAACGACCTCGTGCGCCCGGCCATGTATGAAGCCTACCACGAGCTGGTGCCGCTGCTGCGCGACACCTCGCGTCCCGCGCTCAAGGCCGACCTCGTCGGCCCCATCTGCGAGTCGGGCGACTGCTTCGCCAAGGATCGCACGCTGCAGACCGTGGGCGAGGGCGAACTGGTCGCCTTCATGAGCGCCGGCGCCTACGGCTACACCATGGCCAGCCGCTATAACACCCGGCCCATGCCGGCCGAGGTGCTCGTGTCCGGCCGCCGGTTCGAGCTGGTCAACGCGCGCGAAAATTTCGATGCTATGCTCGCCGGCGAGAAGATTCCCGGCTTCCTTAAATCCTGACGGTTCCCTTCATGCCCGAGCAGCGCCCACTCAACTTCGCGGTCATCGGCGCTGGCGCCTGGGGCACCGCGATGGCCGCGCATCTCGTTCGTCGCGGCCAGCAGACGACGCTCGTCACGCGCCGGCCCGAGCACGCCGAGCTGGTCCGCGCCGCCCGGGAAAACCGGGACTATCTTCCGGGCGTCCAGCTGCCTGATGCGATCATCGTCACCAGCGACCTGCGCGTGGCGCTGGTAGAGGCCGACGTGGCGCTCATCGCCAGCCCGTCGCAAGCCCTGCGGGCCTGGTGCGAGCAGATGCGGGCGGTGTTGCATGACACCGCGCGGCTGCAGCTTTTCCTCAGCCTGGTCAAAGGTCTTGAGATCGGCACGCATCTCCGCCCGAGCGAGGTGATGGCGCAGGTGCTGCCCGGGATGAACTGCGGCACGCTGACCGGGCCAACCAACGCCGGCGAAGTGGCCCACGGCCTGCCCGCAGCGATGGTCATGGCCGCGGCGCGCACCGACCAGTTTGTCGGGCAGGTGCAGGCGGCGATGAGCGGCCCGACGCTCCGGATCTACACCAGCGACGATCTGGCCGGGGCGGAATACGGCGCCAGCCTGAAGAACATCTATGCCATTGCGGCGGGGTTTTGCGACGGCCTGAAACTCGGCGACAATGCGAAAGCCTCGCTGATCACCCGGGCGTTGACCGAGATGGTGCGGGTGGGCGAATCACTCGGCTCGACCAAGGAGACCTTTTATGGTCTGAGCGGGTTCGGCGACCTGGTCGCGACGTGCCATGGGAAATGGAGTCGCAACCGCGAGTTCGGAGAAAAGATCGGCGCGGGCAAATCGGTCGAGAGCCTGCTCGCCGGCCGCCGGACGGTGGTCGAGGGCTACCGCACCACCAAGGCGCTCCACGACTTGTGCCGCCAGAAGGGCATCAGCGCGCCCATCCTGTCCGAGGTTCAAGCCATACTCTACTTGGGCAAGAAGCCGGCCGATGCACTCATGGCGCTGATGACCCGCGAGCTGAAGCGCGAGACACACTCACCGTTCCCGAAAAAGTAAGGCCTACTTCACACATTCCGCGAAGCGCGGCTGGGCGGCGGCGTGGCGCCGGTGCACGTCGGCGTAAACCTCGTCGATCATCGCGTCGATGGCCGTGGCAGGCATGAATTTCTTGCTGAAGCCGGGCAGCGCGACGTCGATGGCCGAGCGGGCGGCTTCCAGGAAATCGCCGATGAGCTCGCGGGGTGACTCGTCGCCCACCGAGATGCGGATGGTGGTGGGCGTGATATCCGCCTCCTTGAGCGCCTCGGGGCTGAGCTCGGAATGCGAAGTGAGCGCGGGGCAGAGCACCATCGTATTGCTCTGGCCGAGCGACACCATGTGGCCAAACATCGGGGCGAGCGAATCGAAGAAGCGCTCGAGCGTGACACGGGAGATTTTCGCCGTCTCGAAGTGGATGGTGAAGAGCGGCGCGGGCAGGCCGAGGTAGGAAAGACGGGCGGCCGTGGCGTGGTTCGGGTCCTCGGGGTTGGCCGGGCCGCTGACGGTGACGAGCGGGTTAGACGCGAGCCAGCGGGCGAAGACGAGCGTGTTGATGCACTTCTTGAGCATGCGCAACTCGAGGGTCTTCATCCCGGTCAGCACCTCAAAGGCCTTGTCGGAGTCGAGGAACGCGCCCTTGATGTAGTAGACGTTCCAGAAAAGCGTGTCGTGCCAGCTCTTGCCGCTGGGCGAAGTGTCGCCCTTGGGCAGGAACATGTCCTCATTGCGGCCGATGACGACCCCGGCGGTGGTGGTGCCGTGGCCGGTGAGATCCTTGGTGTAGCTGTGGATGACGTAGTCGGGGCGCTCGGCCGGGTCGGGGTGCTGGAGCGGGCGGACGAGAAAGGGCGTACCGACCGTGCAGTCGCAAATGACGGTGAGACCGGCGGCATGCGCAGCGTGGGCGATGCCGGGCACGTCGAGGAACACGCCGTGAGGATTGCACGGGCTCTCGAGATAGACATAGACGCGGCGGCCCGCAGCGAGCCGGTCGGCGTATTTCTTCTTCACGCCGGCCAGGGCCTTGGTGAAGTCGCCCACCACGAAACCGTCGAAAAACACGACCCCGACATTAAGGTTGGAGCGTTTGCCGAACCAGTCGTGCAGCAACTGGTGGGCGCCGCCGTAGATGTTGCGCGAGGAGAGGACGACATCCTGATAGCCGACAAGATGGGAAAGCGCGGCGTCGATAGCCGCCATGCCGGAGTTGAAATTCCACGCCATGTATTCGCCGGCCATTGGGCCCGCCTCGATGTCCACGATGTGGTTGGCCAGCGAGATCGAGGTGGGGTTCATCAGCCGCGAGTAAATCTCATGCAGGAACTCGCGCCCCTGAAACGCATCGTCGATCCACTCGGAGCAGGCGTAGAGGTAGGTGGCGGTGCGCGTGATGACCGGCGTGGCGGAGAAAATGGCCGTGACGTTGTCGAAGGTCGGGTAGGGGCCCTTCGCCAGCATCGTCGAATTCGAGTAACGCAGCGACTGGTGGGTCTTGCGCGACGGGTTTTGCAGCGTGTCGAGGAGCTTCGCCAGTTGGAACGAGAGGAATTTCTTGGCGTTGAACAGTGCCAGGCGGTCCTGCCGCGGCAGCCGGCCCAGCTCACGCGTGGTCGCCTCCCACAAATCCATCACGTCGCCGTGCGCCGCATAAAGTTTTTCCGCCAGCGCAAGCAACGGCTGGCCAGTGGGCGACTTGGGGTCGATGTGGAAATGCTCGAGCTGCTCCACCGCCAGCTCGTGCAGGGAAGTGGCCTGCGTGGTTTTGCGTCGGGGAGAAAGGATCCGGGCCTGTGGGGCCTCGGGCTTCGCGGCTTTCTTTGTGGGGGACGTGGTCTTTTGCATGGCCTGATTCTGCTGTGTCATAAACGCGGTTGCAAGCAGCCGCTGGATTTCCGCTAGTAAGGGAGGACTCAATCCTGACATCCGGATTCATTGATGCATCCCAACCTTGAACAGGCCCGCCGGCTGCTCTGCCGGCTGCAAGACGCGATTCGCGACTCGGTGCGCTCCGCGCAGCTCCGCGGCAACCGGCGGATGTCCCGGGTGGCGGGCGTGACCTCGGCGGACACGATTTACGCCATCGACAAGGTCAGTGAGCATGCGGTGCTGGCTTGGTTCAGGGAGCATTGGCCGCGGCGCTGGCCGGTCGAACTGGTCATGGAGGGGCTCGACGGTGACGCCGTTACTTTTCCGCGTGGTACTCCGGTGGCGCGGACGCTTTTCAAGTGCATCCTCGATCCGATCGACGGCACGCGCGGGTTGATGTATGACAAGCGCAGCGCCTGGAGCCTGGCCGCGCTGGCCCCACAACGCGGCGCAAAGACCAATCTCAGCGACATTGTCGTCGCGGTCATGACCGAGCTGCCAACGAGCAAGCAGGGACTGGCCGACCAACTCAGTGCGGTGCGCGGTCGGGGTGGGCCGGCGGCGCGAATCGACTTGCGCACCGGCCGGCGGACCAGATTCAAGCCGCGACCCTCCCGCGCGAAGACCGTGGCGCACGGCTTCGCGTCCTTTGCAAAGTTTTTTCCGCCGGGAAAGGCCTGGCTGGCCGAGCGGGAGGAGAGGCTTTGGCGCCAGCTCGGTGCCGGGGTGGAAATATTCGACGACCAATACCTGAGCAGCGGCGGACAGATCTACGAGTTGCTGATGGGCCACGACCGCTTCATCGCCGACCTGCGGCCGCTGGCCTTGGCAAAACTGCGGGTGCGTTCGGCGCTGACGTGTCATCCCTATGATATCTGCACGGCGCTGATCGCACGGGAGCTCGGCTGCGTGATCACCGCGCCGGATGGCAAGCCGTTGCGCGCGCCGCTCGATACCACTTCGCCCGTGGCGTGGGTCGGCTATGCGAACCCCGCCCTGGCGCGGAGCATCGGACCAAAACTGCGCGCCTTGTTATGACAGTCCGCGTCGGGCTTATCGTCCGCTGCGAGCGGGTTCCGCTTCCGCGCAGGCCACCGCCTGGCGGGGTGGGATGGCCAGGGATTTCTTGTTCTTCGTCGTGGTGATGATCGCGACGCCGGCGATGATGATGGCCGAGGCCACGAAGATGCGGGGGTTCACCGGCTCGTGCAGGATCAACCAGCCGAGAAAGACCGCCACGATCGGATTCACATAGGCGTAAGTGGAGACGCGCGCCGGGGTGCTGTGCTTCATCAGCCAGACAAAAGTGGTGAAGCCGATCAGCGAGCCAAAGACCACCAGATAGGCCCACGCGAGGACCGACTGGGCGCTGATCGCGGCAGGGTGAAAATGGAGAGGTTCGCCGCAGAGCAGGCTGACCAGCAAGAGCCAGCCGCCGCCGGTGAGCATTTGCATGGCCGAACCGGTGAATGGTTCGACAGGATCATGCGCATATTTCGTGTAGAGCATGCCAATGCCCCAGAACAGGCAGGCGCCGATCAGCCCGAGCACGCTCAGGCCATCCAATCCGTCCACGCCCTGCCGAGCCACGTCGGGACCGACCAGCACGGCCAGCCCCGTGAAACCCAGGGCCAGGCCGACAAAGGTCAGGGCGGTGGGTCGCGTGCCGCGCCGGTTGTCCTTGAAAATGGCGTGTGTGGCCCAGTCGAGCAGCACAATGAAGAGAGGGCCGACGGAGATGATGAGAGTCGCGATGCCGGAGGGGATTTTCTGCTCGGACCACGCCACCAGGCCGTTGCCGCCCAGGCAGAGAAAGCCGCCGATGATGGTGTTGTCGCGCCATTGGCGGGGACTGGCCTTGAATCCGCGCGTGAAGGCGATGTAGGCGGCAATGATGCCGCCGGCCGTGAAGAATCGCGCGCTGGCCATGAGGAAGGGCGGGATGGTTTCGACCGCGACCCTGATGCCCAGATAGGTGGAGCCCCAGATGATGTAGATGGCGGCGAAGCCGGCGATCAGCGCGGCCTTGGTGGGAGTTTTTTCAGCGGCGGTCACGGTTGGAAAGTGTCAGGGAGGGAGATTGATTTCAGGCAAAAGGTTTACGGCGCCGCCCCAGGGGCGGAAAGCGGGCGTCCAATTCATGGCGTTCAGAGCTGCTTCTTGATCAGTTCACCAAGCTTGCCCAGCGCGGCCTCGACCTCGTCGGACCAGGGCAGCCCGCAACTCATGCGCATGCAATTGTTGTAGCGGTCCTTCACCGAGAAGAGCGCGCCGGGGGCGGTGTTGATGCGCACTTTGAGGGCGTCGTGGTAAACCTTGAGGGTGTCGACCTTGGCCGGGAGCTCGACCCAAATGACGTTGCCGCCCTGCGGCCGGCTGTAGCGCGTGCCGTCGGGGAAACACCGCTGCATGGTCTGGGCGAACAGGGACAGTTGCTGGTGGTAGGCCCGGCGCAGCGAGCGCAGGTGGTGGTCGTAGCCGCCGTCGCGCAGGAATTCCGCGAGGGTCTTCTGCAGGATGGCGGGCGTGCCCATGGTGTTGGTGAACTTGAGCCGCCGCACCCGCTCAAGGTAGCGGCCCGGCGCGGTCCAGCCCACGCGGAAGCTCGGGGCGAGCGACTTGCCGAAGGAGGAGCAGAGCATCACGCGGCCATCGCGGTCCCAGGCCTTGAGCGGCTTGGGGCGCACTTCCCCGAAATGGGTGTCGGCATAGATGTCGTCCTCGATGGCGGCGATGTCGTATTCGCAGAGCAGGTCGTAGAGCCGCTTCTTCTTCTCGTCGGGCATCAGGCTCCCGAGCGGGTTGTGGAAATTCGGCATGACGAGCACGGCCTTGACGTCGTTCTGCTCGATGGCCTCGCGCAGTTCGTCGAGGCAGATGCCCTCGCGGGAGGAGGTGGGGATCTCAAGGGCGCGGAGGTTGAGGCTCTGGATCATCTCGAGAAAGCCGAAGTAGGCGGGCGTCTCGATGGCCACGGTGTCCCCGGGCTTGGTGACGGCGCGCAGGCAGAGGTTGAGGGCCTCGGAGCAGCCGATGGTCACGACCAGTTCGTCGTGCGCCAGCGGCACGCCGCCCTGCAGGTAACGGCGGGAAATTTCGCGGGTCAACGGCTCGTAGCCCCAGTTCATGGAATGCCGGCTGATGAGCGAGGGGTCGCGACGGGCGACAGAGCCGAGCAGGCGGGCGAGTTTCTTGTTGGGGAAAAGGCTGTGGTGCGGGCAAGCGGCGCCAAACGGCATGAAATCGGAATTGGCGGAGCGCTCCATGACCTCGGTGGTGAGATCCTTGACGCCGACGTAGGAAGGCTTGGCCATCGGCCGGGCCATGCGCGGCTCAGGGCTGAGGCAGGGCGGGCGCGGACGGACGTAGTAGCCGGATTGCGGCCGGGCCTCGAGATAGCCTCGGTTCTCGAGCACCGTGTAGGCCTGCAGCACAGTGGCGATGCTCACATCGCGCTGAAGCGACATGCGGCGGACAGACGGCACACGGTGGCCGGGGCGCAATGTGCCCTGCTCGATGAGCGACTGGAGGGAGCTGGCCAGCTCGGCGTAGAGCGGCTGCGAAAGAACGGCGGGGACCGATGGCTTCGCGGGTGGCGGGGGCAGGGTCTGGATCATGGCGGCGGGAAAATGAAGGGCAGAAGATAGCGGAAAACAGCCGGGCGGTGCAGCAGCAGCGGGGTTTAATTGATACCAGCACAGTGCCCTGAAATAGGCAGTGTGACCATGACAATTTTGCGGTCGACCGAAGGTGCCACCCGAGCAGGGATGGGCGGGTGCGTTCAGAAGGCGATCTCGCCGTGGAGGAAGAGCACGGCGTGGCCGGCGATGCCGACCCGGTCGCCGCGCAACTCGCAGAAGAATTCGCCGCCGCGCGCCGAGAGCTGGCGGGCGAACAGCTTGGTTTTGTCCTGTGACCCGGCCCAATAGGGAATCAACGCACAATGCGTTGAGCCGGTCGCGGGATCCTCGGCGATGCCGGACTGAGGTGCAAAAAACCGGGAGACAAAATCACAATCGGCTCCGCGAGCCGTGACAAGCAGGCCGCGGCCGCCCAGGGCCGCGACCTTGACCAGGTCGGGTTGGAGCGATTGCACCGCCGTGGCATCGGACAGCACGGCAAACAGGTCAAACTTCGTGCGGCCAAGCCAAAACGGAGTCTGGCCAATGGCCGCGATTACATCACGCATAACGGCGGTTTCCAACGCCGGCGGGGTCGAGGGAAAATCGAGTTCAAGCAAATCGTCCTGCCGGGAGACAGTCAGCGGACCGCCCTCCTTCGCCAAGGCTTCGGAGGGCAGGCTGCTTAGGCGCCGAACAGACAAAGGACCGCTACGGCTTTCAAATGTTACGAGGGTGCCGGTTTGTCCGAGTTGGGTGAACAGGGTGAAGGCGGAGGCCAGGGTGGCGTGGCCGCAGAGATCCACTTCCACCGCCGGGGTGAACCAGCGCAGTTGGAAACGCCCGGGTGCGGTCTTCACAAAGAAGGCGGTTTCCGCGAGACCGTTTTCAAACGCGATGCACTGCATGACTTCATCGGGCAGCCATTGATCGAGTGGCACCACGCCGGCCGGATTGCCGCGGAATGGTTTGTTGGCGAAGGCATCCACCCAATACAGCGAAAGTTTCATGGGGGCGAGTGTAGCCATGCCCACGATTTTGAACAGGGGCAGTGACCACGATGCCGCGCGATACAGTCGGGCGGAGCTCAGGCGTATTGCGCCAGTGCGTCACCCGTGAGCCGGAAGATGCGCCAGTCGTCGAGCTGCACGGCGCCGAGGTTGCGATAGAAGCCCTTGGCGATTTCGTTCCAGTCAAGCACCGCCCATTCCAGCCGGCCGCAACCGCGCGCATTGGCGATTTTCGCGAGATGCAGTAACAGGGCCTTGCCGGTGCCGTGTCCGCGGAATTCGGGTTTCACAAACAGGTCTTCAAGATGGAGGCCGGGTTGGGCGAGAAAGGTGGAGTAGTTGAAAAAATAAAGCGCGAAGCCGGCGGGCCGGCCGTCGACCTCGGCGATGACGACATGGGCCGCGGGCGGATTGCCAAAGAGAGTGCGGCGCAGGGTTTCTTCGGTGGCGACGACCTCGTGCAATAATTTTTCGTAGGAGGCGAGGTCGCGGATGAAAGCGAGGATGAGCGGCACGTCGGCGACCGAGGCAAAGCGGATATGGCAGGACATGACTTGATGTATAAGTCTCTGTATTGTTGATGCGAGCGCATCGTCAGGGGCGCCGCAGGCAATGAGGTGTAAAAATTGCGGGCAGTGCTTTACGGTATTGCGGGAGCAAACCGGTAGCGTTGATGTCTGAGTCCGCTATCAATCACATGAAAACAAACCCACTTCACTCCTCCGTTTCCTTGCGTCGTCTGTGCGTGGCGGCGCTGCTCGGTTTATCACTGGCGGGCCTGGCCGGCTGCCTGGCGGTGGCCGCAGGTGCAGGCGCCGGCGCCGTGGCTTACGTGCGCGGGGATCTCGAGGCCAACCTCACCAATGACTACGACAAGGTGGTCAATGCTGCGCGCAGCGCGATCAAGGATCTCGAGTTTGCCAAGGTCAGTGAAAACAAGGATGCGCTCAAGGCGGAGCTGGTGGCTCGCACAGCCCTCGACAAGAAGATCGAAATCTCGATCAGCAATTCCGGCAAGAAGCTGACCAATATCAAGATTCGGGTCGGTGTGTTCGGGGACGAACAGCTCTCCATGTCCATCCTGGACAAGATCAAAGCCGGCCTCTGACCGGCGGGTGGAGTTCCGGCAGGCGGAGCTGAGATGCAGGATTGCAATGCAGGCAGGGGGGCCTGATACCAAGGCTCTACTTTTCCATGCTCCGTAAGCTCATCTCAAAAATCCGGCAGACCTTCACCAAGGACGCAAAGCGTCCCGAAACCAAACCGGTCCATAAATCCGGCCGGCCCGCACCCAAGGGGGGCGATCAGCGTCACGAAAGACGCGGCGGTCACCCGCCCCGGTCCGTCGGCGCCCTCGCCCGGCAGCAGGGACAGACGACCCCGAGACCGGCGGTTGCGCCCAGACCTGCCCAGGCTCCCCGCGCCGTCCACACGCCCAAACCACTGCCCGAGGTGCCGAAGATGGACACGGCCTTCACGGCGCTCGGCCTCAACGACCGGCTCGCGTTTGCGGTGCAACAGATGGGCTATGAAACCCCCACGCCAATCCAGACCCAGGCCATTCCCGCGGTGCTCGCCAATCGCGACGTCATCGGTTCGGCTCAGACCGGCACGGGCAAGACGGCGGCGTTCGCCCTGCCCATTCTCCAGCACCTTGACCGTCACGGCGCGCTTCGGGTCCTGATCCTCGAGCCCACCCGCGAACTTGCGGTGCAGGTCGAGGAGGCCTTCAAGAATTTTGCCAAGTTCACCGACCTGCGCGTGACCGTGGTTTACGGCGGCGTGGGCTATGGCAAGCAGCGCGAGGATCTCGCGCGCGGCATGGATGTGCTCGCCGCCACGCCGGGTCGCCTGCTCGACTTCATGGAGCAGGGCGAGGTGCGGCTCGATAACATCGACATTCTCGTGCTCGACGAGGTCGACCGGATGCTCGACATGGGTTTCCTGCCCGACGTGAAGCGCATCGTCCAAAAAGTCCCGCGCGAGCGTCAGACGCTGTTTTTCACCGCCACGCTGCCGCCCGAGATCGAGCAGCTCGCCGCCTGGGCCCTGCGCGATCCCTTCAAGATTGCGGTCAGCCGCGAACGCTCGACGGCGGAGACGGTGGCGCACGGTTTTTATCCCGTGGTGCAGGGGCAGAAATTCGAACTGCTCGTCCACCTGCTCGAGCAGACCCAATACAAGAGCGTCCTCATTTTTTCGCGCACGAAGTCCGGCGCCGACTACGTGGCCAACCGTCTCGCGCATGCCGGCCACACCGTGGGAGTGATGCACGCCGACCGCAGCCAGCAGGAGCGCACCGACGCGTTGAAGGGTTTCAAGTCCGGCAAGTTCGAAGTGCTGGTCGCCACCGACGTCGCCGCGCGCGGACTCGACATCGCGGGAGTGTCGCACGTCATCAACTACGACGTGCCGGAAAATCCCGAGGACTACGTGCACCGCATCGGCCGCACGGGCCGCGCGCTGAACACCGGCGACGCCTTCACGCTCGTGACCGAGGAAACCTGGCGCGACGCACGCTCCATCGAGCGGTTCATCGGCATGACCATCGAATGGAAGAAGGTGGAGGGCTTCAACTACACCTACTCGGGCATCTTTGACGGCGGCGGCATGCCGCAGGTCGCGCCCGAGCGGCCGAAGAGCCGGCTCACCCGCGGCGGCGCCCGGCGCTGAGGGTGGAATTTGTCACGATTAAGAACGAGGCATCCAGCCGCTTGACCTATATTCCTTTATAGGCATATAGTTTGGGCGTGAAGTTGGTCCAGATCTACGAATGCCTCTGCGACGTCACCCGGTTGCGTCTGCTGAACGTGCTGGCGCAGGGGCCGCTTTGCGTCTGCCATTTTCAGGAAATACTCGCCGAACCCCAGGTGAAGATCTCCAAGCACCTGGCCTACCTGCGCAAACGCGGGTTGATCGAGGTCGAGCGTGAGGGCAACTGGATGATCTACGAGCTGCCCGCGAAGCCCTCGCGTGAACTGAAGGCCAACCTCGCCTGCCTGCAGGATTGTGCGGCGGAGAATCCAGTGTTCAGGCGCGACCTGGCCCGGCTGAAGAAACTGGCGCCCAAGTTTGCCGAGACCAGCCCGTGCGGCGGCAATTGAATTTCCATGAGCCTTAAAGCTCCCTTCAAGGTCCTCATTCTCTGCACCGGCAATTCAGCGCGCAGTATCCTGGGCGAATACCTGCTTCGCGCGAAGGGCCGGGGTCGCTTTGAGGTGTTCAGCGCCGGCTCCCATCCAACCGGGCGGGTCAACCCGCTCGCGGTGCGCGTTCTGCACGAAAAGTACAATCTCGAGACCGGCGGCGCTCGCTCAAAGCCATGGGATGAGTTCAAGGACGTGAAATTTGATTTTGTCATCACGGTCTGCGACCACGCGAAGGAAGCCTGCCCGGTGTGGCCGGGCCAGCCGATGGTCGCCCACTGGGGCTCGCCCGATCCGGCGGCGGCCAGGGGCACCGAGGAGGAAAAATACCAGTTCTTCGTGAACGTCGCCTCGCAGATCGCCCGGCGAGTGAATCTGTTTTGCGCCTTTCCGGACGACAAGCTGCTCGACGCCGTGACGGTGCGCGGCGTGGGCCAGGAATTCAAGCTTGAGGGCGAGGCGGGCCTGAAGCGCTGAGGCACGCCCGCACAATTTCAACCAACGCCAAATATGAATCTGCAAGAACTCAAAAGCTGCCTGCAAGCCCGTCCTGAACTCAACGTCGCCTTTGTCCTGCCGGATGGCCGGTTGATCCCCGCCCACTACCACGTCACGGAAGTGGGGCATATCGCGAAGAAATTCGTCGACTGCGGCGGCACGCATCGCTCGAGCGAGACGTGCGTGCTGCAGACCTACGTCGGATCCCCCAAGGACGACGGTCACCGGCTGACCGCAGGCAAGCTGGCACACATCCTCAATCTCGCCGAGTCCATCCTACCCTCGGGTGAGTTGCCAGTCGAAGTGGAATACGAGGACGGTGTTGTCTCGCAATTCCCGTTGGTGGGAGCCGGTTTGGTCGGCGACACCCTCACGTTGCAATCGGGTCTCAAGCACACGGATTGCCTCGCGAAGCAAAAGTGCGGCCTAGATGACGATTGCGGCTGCAGCTCCGAATCGGTTGAGCCGGAAGGCTGCTGCATCGCGCCGGCTGGAAGCAGAGCGTGCTGTTGAATCAACAGCTATAGACGCCGCCGTTGATGTCGAGCGTCGCGCCGGTGATGAAGCCGTCGTATTCGCCGGCGAGGAAGACCGCCGCGCGGGCGACGTCGTCGGCGTTGCCCCCGCGGCCGAGCGGAATGCCGGCGACCGTGGCCTTGGCGGCCTCGGGCGTAGTGTGCGTGTTGTGAAAACTGGTGCCCAGGATCAGGCCGGGGGCGAGGGCATTGACGCGCACGCCCGACGGGCCGAGCTCACTGGCGAGTCCACGGGTGAACGTGAGCACTGCTCCCTTGGCCGTGGAGTAGATCAGCGAGCCCGGATGGCCGCCCTTGCGGCCGGCGAGGGAGGAGAGATTGACGATGCTGGCCCCGCCGTTGGCTTTCGCGGCGGCCACCAGATGGGGCGCGGCAGCACGGGTGACCCGGCGGAGGCTGCCAAGATTGAGTGACATGACCTCGGCCCAGAATTCATCATCGGCTTCGGCGAAGCTTTTGCGGGCGATGAGCGAGCCGGCGTTGTTGATGAGCACATCGAGCCCGCCGAGGAATTTCACGGCAGCGGTCACGAGACGGTCACATTCGCCGGTCTCGGTAAGGTCAGCGCTGGCGTGGGCGTAGCGGCGACCGAGGGAATTGGCTTCGGTTTCGAGGGCCCGAGCCCCGTCGGCACTGCGGTGATAATGCACAAACACATCGCAACCGGCGGCAAGCAGCTGGCGGGAAATCGCGAGGCCGATGCCCTGGGCGCCGGCCGTGACGAGGGCGCGTTTGCCCTGGAGTTTCGACATGATGGCATGCATGTGACGCAAAAGACCCGCGGGCGTCAACGTTTGGCATTGCGCGGGGCAGAGCGGGCGCTTCGCTGACCGGCACGAATGAAACTTGTCATACCCGCCGGCGATTTTGCCGGCTACATCTTTGACCTCGATGGCACACTGGTGGACACCATGCCACTGCACTACCGCGCCTGGAACCGGGCGATGCAGCACGCCGGATTAAAGGAGGAGCTGAACGAGGATTTGTTTTATTCGCTCGGCGGCGTGCCGACGCGCGGAGTGGCGAAGATCTTTGCGGACCACTACGGGCTCAGCGTGGATGTCGAAAAAGTCTTCCATCAAAAGGAGGCGCTGTTTGTCGAACTGCGTTCGGAGATGAAGCTGATCGGGGCGGTGGTGGCCTTCGCGCGGAAGGCGGTGGCGCACCGCATCCCCGTCAGCGTGGCTTCGGGCGGGCCGCGCGACATCGTGCGGCACACGCTGGAGTTGATGCACCTGCGGGAGCTTTTCCCCGTGGTGGTGACGCCGGAGGACGTGGCGCACGGGAAGCCGGCGCCCGACCTGTTTCTGCTCGCCGCGAAAAAAATGGGAGTGGCGCCGGCGAAGTGCCTGGTGTTCGAGGATGCGGAGCCGGGCATCAAGGCCGCGGAGGCCGCCGGGATGAAATGGGTGCATGTGCCGAGCCGGCCCTGAGCGGGTGGCTGCTTTTGATTTGAGTCAAAGCCAGCGAGGCAATGAGCTGGTGGCATGACGATTGCCGAACTCGCCAACCCGCGAATCCTGACCCAGCCGGTGTATGAGGCCGGCAAGCCGATCGACCAGGTGGCGCGTGAATTGGGGCTCGATCCGGCGGGCATCATCAAGCTGGCCTCGAACGAGAATCCCTTCGGTCCTTCGCCCAAGGCAGTGGCGGCGGCGGAGCAGGCCTTGCGGGCCGCGCAGCTTTATCCGGACGGAAGTTATTATGAGTTGCGGCGGAAATTGGCGGAGAAATGGAGCCTGGGCATGGATCAATTTATCATTGGCGACGGCTCCAACGAAATTATCGAGCTGCTTGGGCATGCCTTTCTCGCTCCCGGCCTCGAGTGCGTGATGCACCAGTCTTCGTTCATCGTCTATAAGCTGGTGGCGCTGATGTTTGGGGCGACGCCGGTCGAGGTGCCGCTGGTAAACATGCGGCAGGATTTGAAAACGCTGGCGGCGGCAGTGACCCCGCGCACCCGCCTGGCCTTTCTCGCCAGCCCGAGCAATCCGGTGGGGGTGGCCAATACCGCAGTGGAGATCGAGGAATTTGTCCGCGGGTTGCCACCCCAAGCCATCCTCGTGCTGGACGAAGCGTATGCGGAGTATCTGGAAAAAGCGCCGGATCTGCGGCCGATGATCGCCGAGGGGCGGAAGGTGATCTGCCTGCGGACCTTTTCGAAGATCTACGGGCTGGCATCGCTCCGCGTGGGTTATGGCTACGCCGCGCCGGAGTTGATCGCGGTCGTGCAGCGGGCGCGACAGCCGTTCAACGTTAACGGGATCGCAGTGGCGGCGGCGGCCGCGGCGCTCGACGACCGGGCGTTTGTCGAGAAATGCCGGCGGGAAAATCGCACGGGCATGGCGCAACTCGAGTCAGGCTGCAAAAAACTCGGGTTGGAGTTTGTGCCCGGCATGGGAAATTTCCTGCTGGTGAAGGTCGGCGACGGAGCCCGGGTATTCGGCGCGTTGCAGCAGCGAGGCATCATCACCCGGCCGGTGAAGCCTTACGGACTGCCGGAGTGGCTGCGCATCACGGTGGGCACGCGCGCCCAGAACGAACGCGTGCTGGCCACCATGGCCGAGGTCCTCAGGGCTTAGCGACTGGCGGATTCTCCGGCTGCAGGCGCTTGCTTGCAGGCGATACGAGTAGCTGACCGATGGGCGATCAGCGTTTGGTCGCGGCCCGTTTCATCCGGTCAGTGAGGGCTGCCGCCAGCCCGCCGGAGTCATCCGGCAGCGCTTCCAGCCAGATTTGCCGGTATCGGCCTTCATCGACCTGCCGCAACACGCGGTAGAGATTGCGCGCCATTTCCCTCAAGGCGCCGCGTTCACTCAACCAGAAGACATTGCCGGCGGATTGTCCACCCGGCTTGCGCAATAATATGACCGCCACCCCCGGAGGCAATTTTGTCCCGGGCTTTCTCAGCACCAATGGCGTGCGCGGACTGTAATGCCGCTCCAGCATGCCCGGAGCCAGCTGGTGCGCCCGACTTTGACCCCTTTTTGTGCCGCGCCTGGCGTGGCACACCGCGCGGCCGAGAAAATTTCGCAGCTGTTCCGCTGTCACCGCGCCAGGGCGCAAGATTCGCGGCCGGGCCGGATTGGTCAGATCGAGCACGGTTGATTCCACGCCCACCGGGCACGCCCCACCGTCGAGGACATGTGCAATGCGCTGGCCCAGACCGTCCACCACGTGCGCCGCCGTGGTGGGGCTGATGTAGCCGAAGGGGTTCGCACTCGGCGCCGCCAGGGGAACCCCGGCCAACCGCAACAGCCGGCGGGCCAGCGGATGGGCGGGGGCACGGATGGCCACGGTCGGTCCACCGGACGTCACATTGTCCGGCACGCACGGTTTCTTCGGCAGCACGAGGGTCAGCGGACCGGGCCAGAAGCGCCGCGCCAGTTTACGGGCCGCATCATTGAACTCAGCCAGTTGCTCGGCGTGGGCCAGGTCCAACACATGGACGATCAACGGATCATTGGCCGGCCGGCGCTTGGCCTGGAAAATCGCCCGGCAGGCCGGCCCGTCCAGCGCGTTGGCCGCCAGCCCGTAGACGGTTTCCGTCGGCATCGCCACCAATCCACCTTGCTGCAAGACCGCCGCCAGGCGGCGGAGGCTGCTCGGGGTGGGCGGATAAATTTTAGCCTTCATTATTTCCGGCGACAAAAAAGCCGGAGCGGATGCTCCGGCCGAGAGGTTAAGCCGGCAACGGCTTATTGCATCGTCAGCATGTTGCGCGCCTGCTTGATCCTGGCCGTGACCTTGCGCTGCTGCTTCGAGGTGAAGCCCGTGTATTTGCGCGGCAGGATCTTGCCGGTGTCCGTGATAAAACGGCTCATCAACTGGGGGCTGGTGAATGGGATTTCCTCGGGCTTGAGGGTCTGCTGCTTCGGTTGTTCGGTGCTGCTCATGGTGGGAAAAAGGAGCCGGAACGTTGGGATTCGCCCCAGCCCTGTCAACGGGCATTTTTTGTTTGCCAATCCGGTGCGGCCGGCCTGTTTGGGAACTAGGTTAGTCCCCGTAGCTCAAATGGATAGAGCACGCGTTTCCTAAACGTGTGATCCAGGTTCAATTCCCGGCGGGGGCACCACTTTTCTTTCTGAAGCAGAAAGAAAAGTGTCCGCCATAGCCTTGGCGACGGCGGACGACATCCGTTCCACGCTTGGTCTCACCCGGCTCACATCCCGCTCTTGAACGTCTTGTGGTCCACCACGCCGCTCGCTCGCACCAGCTTCAGGGCCTTTCCATATTCCTCCAGCAGGCGCAGGGCGTAACGCAGGCGCTTGCGTTGCAGGGCGTCCTCCCTGCCAATATCGGCCGCGCCATCTGGCCCATTCAGGTTTTGCTCCGCGTGGTGGATGATCACATGCTCGGGAATCCAGGCGAGCCGGTTGTTCTTGTAGCCGCTCATGCGCAGCTCGGCCACTGGGTAGCTGCCGCCACGGGTCGCTGACACAGTCACGATCAGGCCGGGCTTGTGACCGATTTCATCCGCCGTGCAATTGAGCAGAAAATTCTTCACGCCCGGCGTGGCCATGCCGCTCCATTCCGGCGTGACGACCACAAGGGCATCGGCGGCTTTCAATTCGGCTGAGATGGGATCCCACAATGCATCCGGTGCGCCGCCGGTGGCTTCATCCCACAGGGGCAGGGGATTGCCGCTCAGGCTGTAGAGATGGGCCGCCGCCCCGGCATGCTCGCGGGTCAGAACGGACTGCACGTATTTTGCCACCTTGAGTGTCTGGGCTTCCGCCCGGTGGCTGCCGCTGAGGATGAAAAATTTCATGCGCTCACCCATGACCCACCTAGGGCTTGCTTGCAAGCTGGTCAGGCTTAACGCTGCCGGCCTGTGCCCAATTCCTTCGGCAAACTTTTCCAGATAACCACCTGGGGCGAAAGCCACGGGCCCGCCGTGGGCGTGGTCATCGACGGCTGCCCGCCGCGCCTGCCCCTGGCGGCGGAGGATATCCAAGCCGATCTCGACCGCCGTCGCCCGGGCCAGAGTGACATCACCACGCCGCGCAAGGAAGCCGACAAGGTCGAGATCCTGTCCGGGGTTTTCGAGGGGCGCACGACTGGCATGCCGATTTCCATGGTTGTGCACAGCAACGACCAGCGGCCCGAGGCCTACGCCGAGATGAAGGAAAAATTCCGCCCGTCGCACGCTGACTACACCTATCAGGCCAAATACGGCCATCGCGACCATCGCGGCGGCGGGCGCTCCTCGGCTCGCGAGACCATCGGTCGCGTGGCGGCCGGCGCCGTGGCTAAAAAAATCCTCTTCACCGCCGGCGGCATGGAAATCCGTGCCTTCGTCATCCAGATTCACGATCTCATCGCGCCAACCTTGACAAAGTTTCCCACGCTCGCCGAGGTCGAGGCCAATGCAGTGCGCTGTCCCGATGCGGCCGCCGCGGCGAAGATGATCGAGCGGATCAAGCAGGTGCGCAGCGCGGGCGACTCCGTGGGCGGCGTCATCGAGTGCCGGGTGCGCCATGTGCCCGTCGGGCTCGGCGAGCCGGTATTCGACCGGCTCGAGGCCGATCTGGCGAAGGCGATGCTCTCACTGCCGGCGACGAAGGGATTTGAGATCGGCAGCGGCTTTGCCGGCACGCGACTCAAGGGCTCGGAGCACAATGACCCCTTTGTGAAGGAAACCAATCGGGTCCGCACCGCGACCAACAACTCGGGTGGCGTGCAGGGTGGCATCAGCAACGGTGAGGAGATTGTCTTCCGCGTCGCCTTCAAGCCCACGGCCACGATTCTCCAGCCGCAAAAGACCGTGGACGTGCACGGCGCCGAGACGGAGCTGCAGGCCAGGGGCCGGCACGATCCCTGCGTGCTGCCCCGGGCGGTGGTGATCGTCGAGGCCATGGCGGCGCTGGTGCTGGTGGACCACTGGATGCGGCACCACGCGCAGAACGAGGCCTTCAAGCTCTGAGCCGGGCTCCGGGAAAACGCTGGTTGTCTTTTGCGCGATTTGCGCCTCTTTGCGGCTGGATGAGTTCTTCGGTCTATTTTGTCATCGGCACGCCCGGCTCGGGCCGCCGCGCCATTGTGCGCGATTTGATTGAGAACGGCCTGACCGCGGACGAAAAAGCGGTCATACTGCTGGCGGAGGGCGAGGCGCCCGACCCAGCCGACGCCCGGCTGGCGGCGTTGAAAAATACCGGGATCCGGCGCTGGAAGTGGACGGAGCCGGAATTTCCCGCCCTGGAAATTCCCGCCGACACCACCGTGTTCTTTCTGGCCGATTCGCAGGCCAGTCCCGTCGACCAGCTCGAGGCCTTGAAGCCGTGGCTTGAGCAACAGGGCCTGGGACTCGCGCGCATTTTCTGCGTGGTGGATTGCTCGCTGGCGGAGAAACAACCAGTGCTGCGGCAGTGGTTCGACGCCTGCATTCATTTTGCCGACGTGGTTTTTCTCACCCGGCGCGACGGCATCGCCAACAAGTGGCTGAGCGACTTCATCAAACATTTCACCAGCCAGTTTTTCCCCTGCCACTTCGTGCCGGTGAAGTCGAAGGGCGACCTCGCGACCCCCTTGGTGTGGCTCGATCCCACGGCCCGCCGCGTCTCGCAATACTTCGACGAAAACGAAACCTACGAGATCGAGGGCTTGGAAACCGATGACGAGGAGGCGACGGGCCTGGTTCCCGAGGATCCGTATTTTGTCCGGCAGCGCAGCGGCCGGCGGGACAAGGAAGTCCCCGACATCCGTGATTACCTGCCGAAAAAATAACCCGCCTGAAAATCGGCGGAATACCCGTCCGCCGTTATGCTACATTGGTGCATGATTTATCGCCACTCCCAACATGTTCAAAGTTATCCAAGTTTTCAGCGGCCGGCCGGGATAACCCGCTTACCCCTTCAACCGGAACCTTCCTTGTCCGCCCCCGCCCAGTCCCTCCCTACACCCCGCACGATGTATCGCGCGCTGGCCCGGCGTGACCCTGCCTACGAGGGCGTCTTCTTCACCGGGGTGAAAACCACGGGCATTTTCTGCCGGCCGACCTGCCGGGCCAAAAAGCCGAAACCGGAGAACGTGGAGTTCTTCCCCACCATCAACGAGGCGCTGCACGGCGGCTACCGTCCGTGCCGGCTGTGCCGCCCGATGGACAACACCCGGCCGGTGCCGCCGCTGGTGGAACGATTGCGCCGGGCAGTTGAGGAATCGGTGCAAGGCCGGGTGGCCGACAAGGAACTCGCAGCAATGGGCATCGAGCCCTCCACCGCCCGCCGGCAATTCCAAGCCTATCACAGCATGACTTTTCACGCCTACCAGCGGGCCCGCCGCATGGGCCTGGCATTGCGCGACGTCAAAGCCGGCCACCCGGTCATCGATGTGCAACTGGCGCGCGGTTACGAATCCACCAGCGGTTTCCGCGAAGCCTTCACGCGCATTTTCGGCTCGCCGCCGCGTCGCGCGGGGACGGGCCACTGCCTGCTGGCGCAGCGCATCGAGACGCCGCTCGGCACCATGCTGGCCCTCGCTGACGAGCAGGGGCTGCGCCTGCTGGAATTTGCCAACCGCCGCGCCCTCGAGCGCGAAATCGTCCTGCTGCGCCGCCGGCTCAAGTGCGCCATCGTGCCCGGCAGCAACGCGACGCTGGAGAAAACCCGGCAGCAGCTGGCGCGCTATTTCGCCGGCGAATCACTCATGTTCGATCTGCCATTGGCACCCGTCGGTTCGCCCTTCCAGTTGCGCGTCTGGGCCGAGCTGCAGAAAATCGCCCCGGGCCGGACCCGTTCTTATGTCGAAATGGCGCGGCGGCTGGGTGTGCCGAAGGCCCCGCGGGCCATCGGTCGCGCCAACGGTTCGAACCTGATGTCGGTGGTCATTCCGTGTCACCGGGTCATCCGGGCCGACGGCTCGCTGTGCGGCTATGGCGGCGGTATCTGGCGCAAGCAGCGCCTGCTGGAACACGAGCGCAAATACTCGGTTTGACCGGCTTTGAGCCGGTGCAACAAAACTCTTGCGCCACCCCGGGCGGGGCGTATCCATGGCCCTTCCGTTTTTTGCCCGGGTGGTGGAATTGGTAGACACGCAGGTCTCAGAAGCCTGTGCCTAACAGCATGACGGTTCGAGTCCGTCCTCGGGCACCATCCTTCGCTCCGCGCCGCGGAGCTACGAATGGCAGGCCATTCGCCGGCACATTCGGCTCACGATTGCCACGGCGAGGCAGCCCAAAGCTACTGGATCAAGTCCTGAATGAGCGGCTCCGGCTTGGGCGCGACGGGCGTGAACTTCACGGCCTCGCGGATGAAGGCCTCGGCGCGCACGCCCTTGGCATCATCGTTGACGTGCAGCGTGCACAGCCGGGTGCCGGCGCTGATGGGTTCGCCGATCTTGATAAGGTCAGCGATGCCGACGGCGTGGTCGACCTTGTCCGTCACGGCCGCGCGGCCGCCGCCGAGCGCCATGATGGCGTGGCCGCATTTGAGCGCGTCGACCTCGCTGACAAAACCCTTCGCGTTGGCCGGGGCCTTGACCTCGAGGAGTTTCTTCGCGGTGGGCATGATCTTGTAATTCTCTATCACCTTCGGATCGCCACCTTGCGCGGCGCACATCTGGCGGAATTTTTCGAGCGCCGAGCCATTGGCGATGGCCGCTTCCATTTTTTTGCGAGCTTCGGCCATATCCTTTGCCAATGCACCGAGCATGAGCATGTGACCGGTCAACGCGCAGGTGACCTCCATGAGGTCGGCCGGGCCGCGGCCCTTGAGGCACTCGATGGACTCGATGACCTCGGTCGTGTGGCCGGCGGCACGGCCGAGCGGCTGGTTCATCGCGGTGAGCTGGGCCCACACGGGTTTGCCGGCGGCGCGGCCGACGTCGACCATGGCGCGGGCGAGCGCGAGGGCGTCCTCCTTGCGCTTCATGAACGCGCCCTTGCCGAACTTCACGTCGAGCACGAGGGAGTCGATGCCCTCGGCGAGTTTCTTGCTCATGATGCTGGCGCAAATGAGCGGGATGCACTCGACGGTGCCGGTGACGTCGCGCAGCGAGTAGAGCTTGCGGTCGGCGGGCACGACCTGCGGGGTCTGGCCGATCATGGCGGCGCCGACTTTCTGAAGAATGGCGCGGAACTCGGGCACGCTCAGCTGCACCTTGAAACCGGGGATGGCCTCGAGTTTGTCCAGCGTGCCCCCGGTGTGGCCGAGGCCGCGGCCGCTCATCATCGGCACCTTCAGGCCGCAGGCGGCAGCGAGCGGGGCGAGGATCAGCGAGACCTTGTCGCCCACGCCGCCGGTGGAGTGCTTGTCGACCTTGGCGCCGGGGATGTCACGCAGGTCGATGACCTCACCCGAGCGCATCATGGCGTCGGTCAGCCAGGCGGTTTCCTGCGGTGTCATGCCGCGCCAGAAAATGGCCATGAGCAGCGCGGTCGCCTGGTAGTCGGCGAATTTGCCGTCGGACACGCCGCGGGCGAAGAATTCAATCTCGTCCTTGGACAGTGCGCCGCCGTCGCGTTTCTTGATGATGATGTCCTGGGGGAAAAATGCGGTGCTCATGGGGTAAAGTCGGTTCAGGCGTAGCGCTCTTCCTTCCAGGGATCGCCGATGTTGTGATAGCCGCGCACCTCCCAGAAGCCCAGGCGGTCCCCGGCGAGGAACGTGAGGCTCTTGACGAACTTCGCGCCCTTCCACGCATAGAGTTTGGGGATGATGATGCGCGCCGGGCCGCCGTGCTCCCGCGTGACCGGCTCGCCCCCGAACTTGGTGGCCACAAGCACGTCGTCATCGAGGCATTTTTCGAGCGGCACGTTGGTCGAGTAGCCGTCATAGCTGGTGAAATAAACGAATTTCGCCTCGGGCTTGGGCTGCACCAGCTCGAACAGGGTGGTGAACGCCACGCCGCTCCACGCGCAGTCGTATTTGCTCCAGGTGGTGACGCAATGAAAGTCACTCACGTCGGTCACCTGTGGGAGGGCGTTGAACTCTTCCCACGAGAGCACCGCGGGTTTTTCCACGAGCCCGTCGAGGGCCAGGGTCCATTCGGCCAGCGGGATGTCCGGCTGCACTCCGAGATCGAGCACCGGGAAACCGGTGGTGAGCTTCTGCCCCGGCGGCAGGCGGTCGGTCGCCGCGACCTCGCGGGGCTTGAAGCCCCGGGCCAGTTGTTTCTCGGCCCACTTCTGCTTCGCCTCGATGTAGCGCTCCTTGGACATGGAAAAGCGAAATTAGCCCCGGCACCCGGTTAGGCAAGCGGGCTGTGCGGCGGTGGCACCGGTGGAGCGGCCAGCGCCTCGGTGACCAGGCCGGTCTTGCTCCGGTAGTAGAGCGCCAGCCCGCCCTGAAAAAGGATTGAGACGAATGCCAGTGTGCCGTAAAGCACCACGAACATCATTCGCACCAGGGGCACGATTTCAGCCACGGTCAGATCGGCCTCCTTCAGCACCTCGTCGAAATTGATGCCGAAGAGCAGGAGGTTTTGCCGCATTTCCGGGATCAGTTGCTCCTGCAGATAGCCGGCGTCGAAGCTGCCGAGGCACCGCGCGCAGTAGACCAGGATCACGGTGAGCAGGAACATTTGGGCGCGCACCAGCAGCTTCATGCCGTCGGGGTCGCGCCGCTTCAGGGCGCGGCGCCCGCGCAGCTCCATGATGCCCGCGACCAGGACCAGCAGGCTGAGGCCCAGGCCCAATAATTCGCCCAAGACCAGTGTGAGCAGGAGACTCAGGCCGGCGATCACCACAATGCTCCAGCCGTCGAGTCGGGAAATGAGCAGGACGCGCTTGAGCGCTTTTTCCGGCGGGGTGGGTGCGGGGTTGGTCATGCGAAAGGTTTTGTCATCACGGGCCGGTTGCAGAATCGCAAACTTTACCGCCCATGTCCCGTCGAAAGCCCGGACGGTGCTGTCGCGGGCGGGGAGATTTTACGGTTGTGGCTGCCCGGGTTCCGCGTAAACTGGGCTCAACTCAGCTGCCCTATGAATACCCCCCTCTCCGCCTTGCTGGAAAGCAAGGGCAATGCCCTGCATGCCGTTTCCACCAGCGTGACCGTCTCCGATGCGGTGCAAGAAATGAACCGCCACAAGGTCGGCTCGGTGCTCGTGATGAATGGCGCGAAGCTGGCCGGCATCTTCACCGAACGCGATGTGCTGACCCGCGTGGTCGCGGAGAATCTCGACCCGCGGACCACACCCATCAGCAAGGTGATGTCGGACAACGTGCTCACGGTTGGACCGGAGACAACCGTGCAGCAGATCATGGATTTGTTCGCCGAGAAACGCTGCCGGCACGTGCCGGTGATCTCGGACGGCAAATTGCTGGGCTTGATTTCAATTGGCGACGTGTCGCGCTGGGTCGCGAACGCACACCGGGCCGAGGCGGAGTCGCTGCGGCAATATATTTCCGGCGGTCTTTCGACGTGAGAGTCGCCGCGGGTGCGTTGCTGATCCTGGGGATGGCGACGTGCGGCGGATGTATCGTGGTCGGAGCCACGATCGCGGCCGTGGGCGCCGTGACCGCGGTGTCGGTGAAGACTGCCAGCAAGGTGACCGTGGCGACCGTGGGGACCACCGGCCGGCTGGCGGCAGCGGCAATCACCTCGTCGGGCGAGGTCACCGTGCTGTCCCTTGAGTCGGCGGCCAAGCTGGCCCGGGCCGGCATGGTCGTGATGGTGGATGCCGGTAACGGCGCAGTGGTGGAATTGCCGTGGCAGGAAGGCATGCAACTCTACCAGGCGGCCCAGTCGGGCCGGCTCAACGGCAGTTTCAACGCGGCCAATATCTTTCGCGAGGGCCGGATGTTCACGACGGATTTGAAAAAGGCGGACACCGCCCGCCAGGTCCTGCGGGCCGGGGACGTGATAGAGTTGCGCCACTAGACCGGGCTAGGGGGTTAATTCCCTTGCGGGTGATGCCGGCACTGTGGCTTCCTTTCGAGCCATGACCTCCAGGAATGCCCGCAGCCGGCCGGCGGACGCATCGCGCCAGGATATCGAGTCCCGCGTGGAGGCGGAAATGACGCGGCTGCTGTATCGTTCGGCCTGGTTTGGGTTGTTTTCAAATTTCGTGCTCGCGATGGTGCTGGTGGCGGGGGTCTGGACGTATTTTTCCCACCGACTGACCCTCGGCTGGCTGGCCGCGATCTTCACGGTCACGGCGGCGCGGGTGGCGATCAACTGGATGTTTAACCGGAAAACACTGGGTGATGAAGAGCTCGGACGATGGCGGGTGCTTTTCCTGGCGGGCGTGATCGTGGCCGGCTGCGTGTGGGGGCTGGGCGGCTGGCTGTTCCTGAACACCACTGATCTGCTGCCACGCTCCCTGGTGGTGTTTATCATCGCCGGCCTGAACGCCGGGGCGGCGCGCTCGCTGGCCTCGGTGCGGGGGGATTACATCGCGTATATGCTGGCCACGCTGGTGCCGGCCCTCGCGGGGTTCCTGAACTACCGGGAAGCGGGCAGCTGGACCCTGGTAGCGGTCACCATCACATACGCGCTCTTCCTGTTGAACACCGCCCGACTGCACAATCTGGACCTGCGGAAGCTGTTCCGGCTGATTTTCGAAAACGAGGAACTGGTGGGTACGTTGAGCGAGGCCAAGCGCCGCGCCGAGACGGCCAACCAGGCCAAGAGCGAATTCCTCGCGACCATGAGCCACGAGATCCGCACCCCGATGAACGGCATCATCGGCATGCTGCAGTTGCTCAATGACTCGCCCCTGACCACCGAGCAGCAGCAGCAAATCGGCATCGCGAGCAAATCAGCCGAGACGCTGTTGCGGCTGCTGGACGACATCCTCGACCTGTCCAAGGTGGAGAGCGGCAAACTGGAATTTGAGGAGATCGAATTCTCTCCTGCCGAGACCGGGGAGGAGGTGGCGGCGTTTTTTGACAACCGGACGAGCGGAAAAGAACTCGCGGTGCATTATTACGCCAGCCCGGATCTGCCGCCCTTGGTAATCGGCGACCCGATGCGGCTGCGACAGGTCTTGCTCAACCTCGTGGGCAATGCGGTGAAGTTCACCGAAAAAGGTAGCGTGGAAATCCGGATCGAAACGGTCAAGGTCGACGCACGGGACGCCCTGTTGCAATTCCGGGTCAAGGACACCGGGATCGGCATGGATGAGGCGATGCAAGCCAGGCTTTTCCAGAAATTCAGCCAGGGGGACAGCTCAATGACCCGGCGCTACGGTGGCTCGGGCCTGGGGCTCGTCATCTCGCAAAGCCTGGTGCGGTGCATGGGCGGCGAGATCAAGGTGCAGAGCGCGCCCGGCCAGGGCGCGGTGTTTTATTTTACCCTGCCCCTGCCCGTGGCCCAGCGAACACCGGCGGAGGATACGGTGCCAGCGGGGAAGGACAAGCGGCTCAAAGGCCGCGTGCTGGTGGTCGACGACGACTGGGGCAGCCAGCGGGTAATCGAGATGTTTTTGCGCAAACTCGGACTGGAACCGGTGATCGTGGACAACGGCGCGGAGGGCATCGAGCTGGCGGTGCGGGAGACCTGGGTGGCGGTGCTGATGGACATCCAGATGCCGGGCCTGGATGGCCTGGAAGCAGTGCGAGTCATTCGCCGCCGGCTGTCCGGCCGGCCGCTGCCCATTATTGCGGTGACTGCAAACGTGCGGCCCGAGGACCGGGCGGCGAGCGAGGCGTCGGGCATGAACGATTTTCTGGCGAAGCCGGTGCGGCAGGCCGAGCTGCGAACCTGCCTCGAACACTGGCTGAAACAGCGGATGTAGTTTGGCGCGGGATTGTTTTTTCCACGTGAGGCATTATGACTCCGGCATGAAACCATCTCGATTTTTTATCGCCGGCCTGGCAATGTGCACGGTCGTGGCGTTGCAGGCAAAGATCGTTACCAAACCGGTGGCCTATGAGCACGCGGGCGTAAAGCTCGAGGGCTTTCTGGCCTATGACGATGCCAAGGTGTCCCTGGACAAAAAAGCGCCCGGCGTGCTCGTGGTGCCCGAATGGTGGGGCCTGACTGATTACGCCAAAAGCCGGGCCGAACAGCTGGCGAAGCTGGGCTACGTGGTCTTTGCCGCCGATATGTATGGCGCGGGTGTCACGACCACCGATCCGAAAAAGGCCGGCGAGCTGGCCGGCCAGTTCTACGGCAAGCCGCTCATGGCCGAGCGGGCGCAGGCGGGGCTCGACCAGTTGCTGGCGACCGGCCTGGCGGATGCGGCGCGGGTCGCAGCCATCGGTTACTGCTTTGGCGGCTCGACGGTGCAGGCGCTGGCTTACACCGGAGCACCGCTTGCGGGGATCGTGAGCTTTCACGGCGGGTTGATTCCCGTGCCGGCCGGCGCGGGTGTGCGGACCAAGGCCAAGATTCTGATGTGTCACGGCGCGGTCGACCCGTTTGTCAGCAAGGAGGAGCTCGATGCCTTCATGAAATCCATGAATGACGGCAAGTTTGACTACCAGTTCATCAGCTATGCCGGCGCGATGCATGCCTTCACCAATCCCGGGGCGGACAAACTTGCCGCGGCCACGGGCCTGCCCATCGCCTACAATGCCGCTGCCGACCAGCGCTCCTGGGTGCACATGCGGGCCTTTTTCCGGGAATTGTTCGAGCGTTAAGGTCCAGGGCGGCGGGAAAGCTGTAACTTTCCGTCGCTGGTCGTGTATTCAAGGGACACGACCCCCATGAAATCCCTCATCCCCCTGCTCACGCTTGGGGCATTGCTGGCAGCGCCGGCGGTGCTTCAGGCCAAGATTATTCGCACAGTTGAAAAAACCTTCACCGTGCAATCCGGCGGCAACTTCAAGGCCTCCACCCAAGGCGGCGATATTGTCATCCAGACTGCCGACACGAATGAGATTCGCATTACCGCCAAGGAGACCATCCGCGCCGCCAGCGAGAAGGAGGCGGATAAACTGCTGGAAAAGCTCAGCCTCACTTTTGAACAGCATGGCAACGACGTCACCGTCGAGGCGAAATACGAATCACGCCCCCCGGGTCTTCATTTCGGCAACTGGCCGCCGGTTCAAGTGGGCTTCACTGTGACGGTGCCCAAGAGTTTTAACGTCAACCTCAATACCTCCGGCGGCGATATCAAGGTCGCCAGCCTGACCGGCAACGCCCGGGCCCGCACCAGTGGCGGGAACCTGAGGTTTGACCGCATTGACGGCGAAATCGACGGTCAGACCTCCGGCGGCGATATCACGCTGCGGGAAGGCACGGCCCGCGCCAAGCTGGGCACCTCCGGCGGCGACATCGAAATCGATCGCGCCGGCGGACCGACCGAGGTTTCAACCTCCGGGGGCGACATTGTCATTAATTCCGTCACCCAGCTGGTCAGCGCGACGACCTCCGGTGGCAACGTGAAGGCGGTCATCACTGAGCCCATCAAGCAGGATACCCTCCTCAGCACCTCGGGCGGCGATGTGCGCGTGACGGTGCTGAAATCCGCCTCGTTTCAACTTGAGGCCAGCACTTCCGGGGGCGAGGTGGATGCCTCCGGCCTCACGCTGACCATCGATCGCGGCGGGGTGGGCAAGTCGCGGCTGGCCGGTGCCGTCAACGGCGGCGGGCCCCGGCTGAAGCTGCACTCCAGCGGCGGCGACATTGTCATCCGGACCAACTGATTCTTTCACCAGGCAAACTGGTGTGTGTGCAAAGGAAGCCAGCGCGAAAGCGCTGGCTTCCGACGTTGCGTCCGGCGCTCAAATTATTGTAAAGGTCGCTCGGATGACGGTCTTTTCAGGTGAAGCCGCCGAACCAATTTTTCGATCAATGGTCTAGTTTTTATGATAACCACAACCAAAGGAATACCAATGAAAACGACCTCACGAATTAAGTTCATATCACTCTTGGCCGGAGTCGTCTTGCTGACGGCACCAGCCGTTTATGCGAGAGGCGGCGGCGGTGGCGGTGGTGCCCCGGCGGGTGGGGGCTTCGGTGGTGGCAGTCCTGCTGCAGTATCGCGACCGAGTCCAACCCGACCCGAGCAAGCCGGCAGGGGGCTGCCCACCGCCGCCGAGCACGGCTCAGCCGCTCCGGCGGCGCAAGACCTGGCCACGACCATGAAGCAGATCAACCGGACCTCTTTTGAAGCCCGCCGCGAATTGCTCAAAAACATGGACATGAGCGAGGAGGCCAGCCGTGACGCCCTGAAAAAAATCCAGAGCGATGCACGTGCCCTGCGCGGGGACGCCCGGATCGAGTTCAAAACCGCCTTGGAGGAGGTGAAGCAGCGCAAGGATGAGCTCGACCAGGCCAAGAAGGCAGCGAATCACGCCGACGCACAGGCTTGGGAGAAGGCCCGTGGGGCCTTGACCGCCGCTTCCCAGAACTACCTCGACGCGATGGCCCGGCTGGAAGCCAGGAAGGCCGGCACTCCGCCGAAAGGCTGAACGAGAGTGCGCACGCGGCCGCTCCCGAACGGCCAGGCGACCGCGTTACTTTGAAGCCAGCGCGAAAGCGCTGGCTTCTGACTTTAGCCTGTTTTCAATCGCGGGATGGGATTGATCGACACGCACACCCACCTCGACTCGTTCGCCCGTCGCGGCGAACTGTCCGGGATACTGTCGCGGGCGAAGGCTGCCGGAGTGGAGGCGATGGTGACGGTCGGCACGGATACGGATGACTGGTCGTTCTATCGCGACCTGGCGCGAGAACATCCCGGCATTATTCATTACACGGCGGGGTTGCATCCGTGCAGCGTGGGCGAGGATTGGGCGGAGCGGGTTGCGCAGCTGGAGGATTTCTGGCGGGGTGCGCCTCCGCCGGCGGCCTTGGGTGAAACCGGACTCGACCGGTTTCATTTGCCGAAGGAGGCCGCGGCAGCGGAGAAAATATTCGGCTGGCAGCGCGCGGCTTTTGCGGAACAGCTCCGGCTGGCGAAGGCGCTCGGTTGTCCGGTGGTGGTCCATTCGCGTGAAACCTTCGCTGAATGCATGGAGATGATTGATGCGTCCGGAGTGGAGTGGGGCCGGGTGGTCTTCCACTGTTTCACCGAGGGGCCGGCGGAGATGGCGGAATTGATGAAGCGCGGCGGCTACGGTTCGTTCACCGGCGTCATCACCTACAAAAAAGCCGAGACCGTGCGCGCGGCGGCGCTGGCCCAGGGGCTGGACCGGCTGATGATCGAGACCGATGCGCCCTACCTGACGCCCCTGCCGTATCGCGGCAAACCCAACGAGCCGGCTTATCTCCGGCATACCGCCGAGTTTTGCGCGGGGCTGTATGGAGTCAGCCCGGAACAGCTGGCGGAGGCCACCACCCGCAAGGCGCGGGCGTTTTACGGCCTTTGAGGCTCAGGCCTCGTCGAATTTCTTCGCGAACAGCGCCTCGAGTTCCACCAGCATTTGGGCGGCGTCCTCGCCGGTGGCGATGAACTTGACCTTCGTGCCCTTGGCGGCGGCGAGCATCATGAGCCCCATGATGCTTTTGCCATTCACCTGCTCCTCGTCCTTCTCCACGAACACCTCGGATTTGAACTTGTTGGTCACCCGCACGATCATGGCCGCCGGACGGGCATGAATGCCCATCTTGTTCTGCACGAGGAGTTCCTTCGTGTGGGTGGCAGCTGACGTGGTATTGCTCTTTTCCATTGCGGTGAGGCTGATTGGTCGGATTAAAAGGAAACGCTAAAAGCCGGTCGCGCTCCAGCTTGCAATCACAAAGACCCCTGTATGCCCGCCTTCGCCATCATCGTGCCGTGCCGCCTGGAGTCCACGCGGTTCCCACGCAAGCTGTTACATTCAATTAAGGGCAAGCCGCTTGTGCTGTGGGTGGCGGAGCGCATTGCGGCCCAGGCCCCCGACTACCCCCTATGGTTTGCAGTGGATCATGAATCGCTGGCCCAATGCATTGAAGGCGCTGGTTTCAGGGCGATAATGACCGATGCCAGCCACCCCAGCGGCACCGATCGCATTGCTCAGGCCAACCGCACGGTCCGGGCCAGCTACGTGCTCAACGTGCAGGCCGACGAGCCCCTGGTCAGTGCCGGCCAGCTCAACGCCTTGGCGCGGCTGATTCAGGGCGATTGCCCGGTGGCGACACTGTGCACGCCTTTCAAGCGGGTGGTGGATTTCTACAACGTCAACCAGGTCAAGGTGGTCATGAGCCAGACCGGCCGGGCCCTGTATTTCTCGCGCTCCCGGATGCCCTATTCCCGCGACCTCGGGCTGACCGTGGACGACGCCTGGGTGGCGGCCAACCCCTGCCACAAGCACCTCGGGCTTTACGCCTACAAGGCGGACTTCCTTGAGAAGTTCGCGACCCTGCCGCCGGGCAAGCTGGAGCAGATTGAGAAGCTGGAGCAGTTGCGCGTGCTGGAGGCGGGTTACCCCATCGCCATCGATGTCACCGAGGATCCGACCATCGGCGTGGACACACCGGAGGATGCGAAGAAATTCGAGGCGATGCTGGGCTAAATCTTCCCCGCCTTTCGCATCTCGATCAACCGGTGGAAATCCTCAAAGAGCGGGTCGGCATCATTCGGCCCCGGCGCGGCCTCGGGGTGATACTGCACGGAGAATATTGGCAGCTCCTTGTGGCGCAGACCCTCGACGGTCTGGTCGTTCAGGTTGATCTCGGTGACGATGGCGCCGCGGCTTTCGATTGATTTCGGGTCGGTGGCGAAACCGTGATTCTGGGCCGTGATGGAAACCTTGCCGGTCTCGAGGTTCTTCACCGGCTGGTTGCCGCCGCGGTGCCCGAACTTCAACTTGAAGGTCGTGCCGCCGAGTGCGTGCGTGAGCATCTGGTGGCCGAGACAGATGCCGAAGATGGGAAAATCGGGCAGCAGGTTGCTGACGGTTTTATGGATGTAGGGCAGGGCGGCCGGATCGCCGGGGCCGTTGGAGAGGAACACGCCGTCCACGCCGTATTCGCGCACCTGCGCGGCGGTCGCCGTGGCGGGGAAAACGTGCACCTCGAAACCGTGGCGGACGAGTTTGCGGAAGATGGTGTATTTCGCGCCGTAGTCGAAGGCAGCCACCTTGAATTTCTTTGCCGGCGTGTGTGTGGCCCCGCTGGTGGTGCCGACGGGCAGATACTGGGTGTTGTGCCGCGAGGCGTCGCCGGCCTGCCAAGGATACGGCTCCTTGCAGGTCGTGTCTTTCACATAGTCGCTGCCAGCCATGTCCTGCCAGGCCTTGGCACGCTTGACCGCCTCCGCATCACTCAGCGGCCGGGTGGAGAGGCAGCATTTCATCGCGCCATCCACCCGCAACTTCTTGGTGAGGGCCCGGGTGTCCACTTCACTGATGCCGGGGATGCCGTATTTGGCCAGGTAGTCGCTGAGCGACATTGTGCTGCGCCAATTGCTGACCACCGGCGAAACCTCGCGTACCACAAATCCCGAGCATTTCGGCGCGGACGATTCCTCGTCCTCGGCGTTGACGCCGTAGTTGCCGATCTGCGGGGCGGTCATGGTCACAATCTGGCCGAAATACGAGGGATCGGTGAGGATTTCCTGATAGCCGGTCATCGACGTGTTGAACACGCACTCACCGGCGATGGTGGCCTCGGCGCCAAAGGCGATGCCGCGGAACACGCTGCCATCCTCGAGGGCTAGAATTGCTGGTTTGGTTGCGGCCATCAGTCGCGACGAAATGGGTTTCACCGACCGCTGCCAAGTGTATTAGCGGGGAAAATCCATGCGGTTTGTTCGGCGCGGCCGGGTGCTGGACGGACTCTGGAATACCCCCGTTTGACAGCCCGCCGAATCCAGCTAGCTCTTACACCCCAACATGCCCTACACCGAAGACCGCTCCGTTTGGTTTGAGGGCCAGGGGCTTTGGTCGCATGTGCCGGCGACGGACTGGCAGGACTGGGTCTGGCAGCTCAAGAACCGCCTCACGACGATCGAGCAGCTCGAGCGCTATATGACGCTCACCCCGGAGGAAAAGGCCGGTTGCCTTTTCGCCAACCAGAAGCTGGCGCTGGCCATCACACCGTATTTTTTCAACCTGATCGACCGCAACGATCCGGACTGCCCGATCCGCAAGCAGGTCATCCCGCGCAGTGACGAGATGGTCATCTCATCCGGCGAGATGCTCGATTCGCTCGGCGAGGACGAGCACTCGCCCGTCCCCGGTCTTGTCCACCGTTACCCCGACCGCGTGCTGTTCCTCGTGACCGACCGCTGCGCGGCCTATTGCCGCTATTGCACGCGCAGCCGGCTCGTCAGCAACGCGCAGGACTACAATTTCCACCCCGAATACGAGCAGGCGCTGCGCTACATCGAGGCGCATCCCGAGATTCGCGACGTGCTCCTCTCCGGCGGCGACCCGCTGCTGCTCTCCGACAAGAAACTCGACCATCTGCTCGGCCGCCTGCGCGCCATCAGGCACGTTGAGTTCATTCGCATTGGTTCGCGCATCCCGGTCTTCCTGCCGCAGCGCATCACGCCGGAGCTGTGCGCAATTTTTAAGAAGCACGGCCCGATCTGGCTGAGCGTCCACCTCAACCACCCGAAGGAGGCCACACAGGAGTTGAAGGATGCGTGCGAACGGTTGTCATTCGCCGGCGTCCCGCTCGGCAACCAGAGCGTGCTGCTCAAGGGCGTGAATGACGACGCCGACGTGATGAAGGCGCTCGTGCACCGCCTGCTGCGGATGCGGGTGCGGCCCTACTACATCTACCAGATGGACCTCATCACGGGCGGCGCGCACTTCAAAGTCGATGTCCGCAAGGGCATCGAGATCATCCGCGCGCTCCGCGGCCACACGACCGGCTACGCCGTGCCGCAGTATGTCATCGACGCGCCCGGCGGCGGCGGCAAGGTGCCGGTGAATCCCGACTACGTCGAAAAAATCACCGACGACGAGGTCGTCTTCCACAATTTCGAAGGGAAAATCTTCCGTTATCCGCTTAAGAGCTCCCCGCTGCCCATGCCAGCCGGCACCGTGATGCCGGTCGAGATACATATGTAAGATGCTGCAAGATAGCGGTTAGATAGAATTGCTCAGCCGCGCTCCCCGGCCTCCGGGGCTCGGATTTTAAGACAAAAGAATTTTTCAACGTTTTGCGCGGGGCTGCGTCTATCTAAACGACATCAGTGTGTCGTTTCATAGACGAACATTGTTTGTAGTTCTTACGGTTTGCTTGGTGTTAGGTCATGCAGGGCGTCCCGCAAGGGGCGCCCTTCATGTTTATGGGGTGAATTTCCCCTTGGCCCGGCGGGATTCAGAAGCTCCACATTGCGGTCAGCTTCATTTCGGCCGTCGGAGCCTTCGTCACCAGGTCGTTGTGGGAAAAATTGGGATCGGCGCCGAGAAAGTAATCCTCGCTGAAGATGTTCTCTGCGCTCAGGCGCAGGGTGAACGGACCATGTTGCCAATGAACGCTTCCGCGCCAGACCATCGATTCCGGCAGCACCAGCGTGCGCTCGAAATTGTGATAAAAACTGTGGCTCCACACCGCGCCGAGGGAAAAGCCCCAGGCAGGTGCCGGCTGCCAGGCGACGTCGAGCTTGGCCTGGGTTTCAGGCGTGCCGGGGTAGATCAGGCGTGGGTTGAGGGCCGGGGTGGGCGTGACGCCCGCGTCGAACGCGCCTGATTCCAAGGAGATGCGGTCGGCCGTGCCATTGCGGGCGCGGAACCCGAGGGGATCGAGCCGGAAGACGCGCTGCACGCCGGTGGAGGCGATCAGGCTGAATCGTGGCGTGGGAGCCCAGGTGATTTCCAATTCCATTCCCCGGCCGCGCAGACGTTCGGCACGATTCTCGCGGTCGTTGAAGCGGGAATTTTCCCATTGGTAGGCGGCGAGGCTGGCGAAGAGCCGGTCGTCGAGGAGGGAGAATTTTGCGCCGGCTTCGCGAAAGTCGGCGAGGGCGAAGTTGCTTTTACTGTTCACCGTGCCGCCCTGGGCGGGCTGGAGGCTGGTGCCGCGCTGGTAGGTGGCGTAGAGATTCGCTCCCGGAGCCGCGCGCCAGGTCAGGCTGAGCGCGCCCGAGGCGTGGTTTTTGCCGCCGCGGCGCCCGGCGTCGAGCCGCTGGGCCGGCGTGGCGCGGTCGATTTCGCGCGGCAGGTCGGCGGCGTATCGCGCGGCTTCGGCGCGCAGGGAGACCACGGTGCCGAGCCGTTCCGTCCAGCGTGTGCGCGCGAAGCCGAAGACCGCGGTTTGCCAGAGGTCGGACTCGGCGCTCGCGCCCAAGTTGGCGGACCACAGGTTGAGGCCGCCGGGGCCGGAATCGGCCCCGGCGGGCACCACGCTATTGGGAGAGATGTCCGGCCGTGTCAGGTCGCGACGGTTGAATGGCTCGGCGGCAAAGTCCTGCACCGTTCGCCCGTAGTTGTAGCGGACCGAGGCGCCGTAGGTGAGCGTGGTGTCGGCCGGGTGCACGCCGGTCTGCTCGACGAACAGTTTGTTTTCGAGCACGGCCTGCTTGGTGGTGATGGCGTAGCCGTAACTGGAATGCTTGTCGGTCCCGACCAGTTCGAGCAGCGCTTTCCAGGTCACGGTGCGGTCCGGGCGGCGGCTCGACACGAGGTCAAGGAACCAGAGGAAGTCGTGTGCGTCGGCATAATCGGCGGGATCGGTGAGCACGGTATCACCGCCGATCTTTTCCGTGAGCGCCTTTCCGCCGGCGGCGAAGTAGGCGGCGGTGTAACGGTAACCGCCGTCGGAGCCGCGCCGGTCCTCCAGGAGCGCGAGCAGCGCGGGGCTGATCCGGGCCTCGGCGGTGGCGGCGGGCAGGATCAGCGCGCGGAAATTGGCCGGCTGGCCGGTGAAGGCGCCGGGGAACACGACCAGGTTGCGGTTGGCCGCGCCAGACCAAGCCGGGTTGGTGATGTTCTGCGGCTCGCCAATGATATATTCGCCGCGGTCGATCAGGTCTTGGGTCACGCGGTTCCAGCCAGGATTTTCATTGCTGCGAAAATCATAATACTCCGCGCCGGTGAAGAGGCTGAGCCCGTCACGCGGGCGGACCTTGAGCGCGGCGTAAAAGGAGAGGTAGTCGTTGCCAATGTTTTTCCAATAGGTGCCGGCGTCCTGCGCTGTGATCGAGACACGGTAGGCGGCGGGCCACCGGCCAAGCAGCACGGGGCCGCCATAGTCGAGCTGGGCGTGGCGATACGCCTCGGAGCCCGCGGTGAGGGCGAGTGAGCCCCGCGCCTGGTCGAAGTAGGGAGACTTGGGGATGAAATTTGCGTAGCCGCCCTCCAGCGCCGGGCCGAAGTGGGCGGGCGCGGGGCCCTTCACGAGGTCCAGCGCGTCGAGCGAGCCGAAGGAGACCGGCATTTCGTTGCGCTGATAGGCGCGGGCCATGCCGTTGAAAAACGTGCCGGCCTTGGCCCCGCGCAGGTAGGGCGTGCCAGGAATGCCGAAGTAGTTGGCCGCCTGCGTGCCCGCGCCGATCCGGCCGAGATCGCCCAGGTTCTCCAGCCCGAAGCGCTGCATCAACGCCGGCGTAAGCACCGTCACGGCGCGCGGCAGGTCGAGGATGGACTGGCCCGGGCCGAAGACCGAGTCCACCGGCCGCGAGGTTGGCAGCACGTCGCCGGCAAGATGCTGCGCGCTCTCGGTCACGATGAATTTCCCGAGCACCGTGGCGGCTTCAGGCCCGGGTGCCACCCGTTGGGCGTGGAGCACGGTGGCGGGCAGAAGGAAAACCAGCAGGGCGTGAATCGGGCGGGCGGTCATGGAAAAATGCGGATGTCGTCACGCTCACCGCGGATTGTCCATGCGTAACTTTGCTCCCGCTCAGCGAAACCAGTCATATCGGAAGTTTTCCTTGCCTGTCGCCGGCCCAGGCTTATCGCTGGCGTTGCTCGTAGGGGTGTCCTCCGCGGAGGACTGAGATTGCGGCACGCTCGGCTGCTCGACCCTCTGAACCTGAAACGGATCATACCGGCGAAGGAAACAAGCAAGGTCGCGCATGGTGCGCCGCCTGTTTCACCCCGGGGGTCTGTTTTGGGGTCCGGCACCAACCAACCCATGCAACTCCCGACAAGAATATTCCTCACGACCCTGGCCCTGGGCGCGTTCTCGGCAGCACGCGCCGGGGAAGGCGAACCGCTTCAACTCGAGCGCTATGTTGTCACCGGCGTGCCGCTGGAACAATCGGTCAACCCGCTCACGCGCGACATCTCCACGGTGTTTGGTGACGCCCGCAACATCCTCGATACGCCGCGCGCGGTCAGCACCATCACCTCGGCCCTGCTCAACGAGCGGGGCATCCACGGCGTGCGCGAGTTTGTCGTCTACAGTCCGGGCGGCTATGCCACCGCCAGTTACGGGCTGGCCACCACGCCCAACCTGCGCGGCGACACCGCCGAGACGTACCTCAATGGCCAGCGTCGCAGCTACAATCTCTACGGCTTCCTCCCGAGCTGGAACGGCGTCGAGGCGGTCGACATCGTGCGCGGGCCGGGTTCCGCCGTCTTCGGTGCGGGTTTCTTCTGTGGCGGCTACGTCAACTACGTGACGAAGGAGCCGAAGTTTTCCGGCGCCGAGACCGTGGTCACGACCCGCCTTGGCACCTGGGTGCCTGGGGGCGGCTCCTATGGCAACGGCTCGCTGCAAGTCGACTACACCGCGCCGATCTCCACCAAGCTCGCGTGGCGCCTCAGCTACGAAGGGAAGGGTGGCGACACGTTCTACCAGAAGAACGGCGTGAAGGACGACCGGCAGGATTTGTTCGTCGCGCTCACTTGGAAGCCGGATGCGCACCGCACCTTCCAGTTTAACGCCCAATGGGAATGGCAGAACTGGCCCGAGATCCTTGGGGTCAACCGGCCCAACCAGGACCTGATCGACCACGGCACCTACTACACCGGCATCTCAGCTGACCTGCCTTCCGGCCCCGGCCCGATCCAGGTCACCGGCTATGTGACCATTCCGCGCGACACCGTGCTCTTCGCCCTCGGCGATCTGTCCAACGCCAATGCCGGCCATGCCCAGCTTATTGCGACGTTTGAACTGACACCCGCCTTGACGCTCATCAACCGCACGCTGGCCGAGCACATCGAGCGCCGCCGCTTCAACCAATCGGAATACTTCGAATACGTCTGGCAGGATACCGTGGAAAACCGCACCGAGGTGCACGGGCAGTTCGAACTGTTCGGACGGCCGCAGATGGACATCGGCGGCGTGACGGTCCGCTACGAGGGCCGCAAGTCATACACGAATTACTTCAACGAATATCTCTACAACTTCGACGTCACGGACCCATCGCGCGTCTTTAACGAGGCGGCGCAGTATCCCAATTCCTATTTCCCCGGTTTCCCCGGGCCGGATGGCCTCCTGTTTTTTCCGGGCGCCTACGACTCGCCCGAGACAGTGAAGTCCACGCTCTGGAATCCCGCCGCTTTCTGGCAGCACGATGTCGCGCTCACCGACAAACTCAGCCTGCTCGTCGGCCTGCGCGTGGATTGGTTCATCGCCAGGGCCCGCGACCCGTTTGAGTCGCAGACTGGCATCCCGTTCCACGATGCCGCGACCGTCGCCTCGTTTTCAAACAACGTGAACCTGCTCTGGCGGCCGGACACCCGGACCTCGTTCTACGCCGCCTACCAGCGCATCCGCGCGGCCAACGGCAACGTGACCGGTGGCGGCATCCTCCTCAACACGCCCGACGGTCTGATCAACCGGGACGATTTCCGCAACCTCAGCGAACTGGCCGAGCTCGGCGCGAAATTCAGCCTGCTCGACAACAAGCTTTTCGCCGGCGCCACGTATTTCAACCAGACGCGGTCGCGCGTCTCGCTCGGCGGCAAAAAGAGCAACATCGTCGTGCGCGGCCTCGAGCTCGAGGCGGTCTACCAGCCGACCCCGCGGCTCAACGCCACCTTTAACGCCACGTTTCAGGACGGCCACTACCTCGACTCGCGGCCGTTCCAGATGGGCGGACGCGACATCTACGCCGCCTACCTGCTCGGCACCGGCCCGGGCGGTCGTGGCACTTCAACCGGTTCATTCAACCCGTTTGGCAACCAGGTGCCGAATGGCGACTGGCCGCTGCTCGGTTTTTCCAGGACCATGTTCAACGGCAGTGTGCGTTATCGTCTGGCTAACGGCTTCGGCGCCGGCGCCAATGCTCAATGGTGGAGCCGGCAGGCCGGCAACCTCGACGACCAGTGGCACATCCCCCCGCAATACCTCCTAAACGCCTCGCTCTTCTACGAGACGAAGCGCTGGATGGTGAACGTCGACTTCCTCAACGTCACCAACGAGCGCAATTGGTATCACAATGGCGACGCATTTTCGGGCAGCATCCTCGTCTTTCAGGAGCAGCCCTTCCGCGTCGAGGGCTACGTGAAGCTCCGGTTCTAAGTCCGACGACCGGCCTCCCGGCCGGTCACCGGCTGATTGACCGGTGCCCGCTCACGGTCGGTTCGCCGCGTGCTGGCGCCGCAAAAGATACATCGGCGTGATTTCGAAATTCTTCGCCGTGGTGAGATGCCCCACGTATTCCGGGGCTACGCCACATTCCGGTTCGAGCCTCAGCAACGCCGCGAACGCGGCCGTCACGTAGACCTCGCCGGTGGGGGTGCGCGGCTCGATGCGGGCGGCGCGGGTGAGTCCACGGCCCATCACCATGGGCGCCCGCAGCACCGGATCATACACGGGTACCAGCGGCGCCGTATGGCCGCCCAACCGCAAGCCCATGTCCGTGGGCAGTCCCGCGGCCGCCAGATCAACCGAGTGCAGCCGCTCCTGCAGATCGAGGGCGCACCACGCACAGTTCACGGCGTCGTCCATCACCACGAACAACCCGTCGCCCCACGTGTTGCGTACGATCACGTGCTCGGCGTAGCGATCCAGCACCTCCGCCACCGGCTGCATCACCGTGGCGAGGAAAAGTTTGATGTGCTCGTCGTGCAGCCGGCTGAAGCCCTTGAAGTCACCGAAGAGCACCGAACGGATCACCCGGTTTGTTGACGGGGCGAAAGGCGTCATCGTGTAGGCGCGGGTCGAGTTGACCCGGATGATTTCGGTTGAACCGCCCGCGCGCCGCCATTCCTGGATGTCGTGGGCGGTGCCGCCCACTTCCGTCCCCTCCTCACCGTCGAACACCGCCAGCTGCCACTTGCGGGCATCGATGCTCGCGGCCCGGTTCATCGCCTGGCCCATGGCGATGTGGGCGGCATAGGCAAACAGCACATTGTCTCCAAAGTAGGCGCTGTCACTGGCAATCGTGACCGACGCCGCCGCGGCGAGACAATGCCGGAACCGTTCGGTCCAGCCCGGGCCGCCCGGTGCCACGCTGATCGACACAAATTCCTCGATGGCGAACGGCAGCACGAGGTGCAGCTCGGCCCCGAGCTCGAGCGCAATCTCCGCGATGATGATGTCGGCTCCGCACGCGAGTGAGCCGTGCGCGAAACCGACCCGCCGTGCCCGCATGCGATCACGCACCTTTTCCGCCACTGCCGCCTGCTGGGCCTGCGGAAACCGGGAGGGCGATCCGGGCGGCGCCGTCATGTGTCCGCAAAAGTGCACCACATCCGGCTGCGCCAGCACCTCGACGATTGGCTCAGGATCGACGCCAATGGCGTGGCTCAGGAATCGGAGCTGGCGGCGGGTGGTGGCGTGGGCCCCGAGATCATCCTGGGCCCCCACGGCGGCAGTCGCCAGCGCCGCGACCGCCCCGGCACTGTCGCCGAGCACCAGCAGCGCTTCCGCCCGCGTCACCCAGGCCCAATAGTGGCCCGCGTCGGTGGGACCGGTGAGGGCGGACGTCTCGCGCGCGACGAGCTCCAGCACATCGCGGGCCAGCGCGTGCGCGTGTTCCGTGCGACCTGCGATTCGCCACATGGTCGCGGCGTTGACCCCGGCATACGAACGGTGGAGGCGCCGATACACGTCCTCATAGGCCGCGGCGGCGACGGCCGCCAGGCCCGGCCGTTCGGGCTGAGCCGCCTGCAGCGCGTGTTCCTTGGCGACTCTCGCAGAGAGCGCGGCGATGTCCTCGGCCAGCGCGGGCGGCAGCAGATCGGCCGGCAGGGAAGCCGTGAGGCCTGCCGCTTCCGCCACCGCGCGCCGCGAACTGCCGGAACGCGCCAGGGCCAGCACCCGCAGGTATCTGATTTCCGTCCGGGCCACTGGGCCCAGGACGGGTTGAAACTCATGCCCCTCGGCTTCCTCCGCGGCGTCATGGGCCGCGAGGTATTCACCCCGCCGGATCAAGCCGCGAATCGCAGTAATCGCCTCGGGGCCGCTCGATGTCGGGCTCAGGACCAGCTTCGCGGTGAGGACAGGGGGGGACATTCGGCCGGGGGATGATTGCAACGGGTGCCAGCGCGGGTTTGGGCTGGCAAGGCCTAAGCATAACCGGCATGAAATGCCGCAACTTATGCCGGACAACACACCCGCATCAGGCGCGGTCTTTTTGAGCTATGCCCGCGAGGACACGGACGCCGCCCGGCGCATCGCCGACGCCCTGCGCGCTTTTGGCGTGGAGGTGTGGTTTGACCAGAGCGAGTTGCGCGGCGGCGACACGTGGGACGCGAAGATTCGCAACCAGATCAAGACGTGTGCGCTGTTCGTGCCGCTCGTGTCGCGATGCACCGAGGAGCGCAGCGAGGGCTATTTCCGCCGCGAGTGGAAACTGGCCATCGACCGCACGCACGACATGTCCGGCAGCAAGGCGTTCATCGTGCCGGTGGTGATCGACGAAACCCCCGAGTCCGAGGCCGCGGTGCCGGAGGAATTCATGCGCTACCAGTGGACGCGGCTGGTCAGTGGTGAACCGACGCCGGAGTTCGTGATGCAGGTGAAGCGGCTGCTGGACAAGCCGAAGAAAGCGACCCTGGAGGCTGGGCGAGCCCGCCCGGCAATGCGCGACGAACCACCTTCGCCTGATGGCTTTGGCGCTCCAGGGAGCGCCGCATCTGCCAAGAAAAAAGCCATCCCCGGCTGGGTCTGGGGCGCGGTCGCGGGCGCAGCCGTGATCGCGGCGGTTGTCGTCGTCTTGCGCCAGCCCGCGCCCCCTGTCGCTTTGGCCCAGCCCGCCGCTCCGGTGGTTTCCGAAAAATCCCTTGCGGTTCTGCCGTTCACCAACATGAGCGAGGAAAAGGACAGCGGCTTTTTCGCCGACGGCATCCACGAGGACATCCTGACGAATCTCGCGCTCATCCGCGAACTGCGCGTGGTCTCGCGGACGTCGGTCATGCAGTATCGTGCGACGACGAAGACGATGCGCCAGATCGCGCAGGAGCTGGGCGTCGCCTACATTCTCGAGGGCAGCGTGCGCCGCTCCGGTGGCAAAATCCGCGTCACTGGCCAGCTCATCAACGCCCGCACCGACGAACACGTCTGGGCGAAGAACTACGACCGCGATCTTACGGATGTGTTTTCGATCCAGAGCGCGCTCGCGACCGAGATCGCCGGTGCGCTGCAGGCCGCGCTGTCACCCCAGGAGAAACAGCTGCTGGAGCGCCGGCCGACCGAAAACCTCGCGGCCTACGACGCCTACGCGAAGGCGCGGCAGCTGCGGGCGGGCAGTGCGGGCACAATTTTGGAAGTCGAGCCGGTGCTGCAGACGGCCGTGGTGCTCGATCCGAAGTTTGCGCAGGCGTGGGCGGAACTCGGTTCGCTCCATGCCCAGATCTATTTCAATGATTTCGACCACTCGGCCGAGCGTCTCGCCAAGGCCAAGGCGGCGATCGACACCGCCGTGCGCCTGGCGCCCGATGATCCCGCAGTCATTGAAAAGCTGGGCGACTATTACTATTACAGCTATCGCGACTACGCGCGGGCGACGGAGCAATACCAGCGGCTCGCGGTCCTGCGGCCGAACGACGCCGCGGTCTTTGGTTCCCTCGGTTTCATCCACCGCCGGCAGGGACGCTGGGGCGAATCCCTGGCGGAGCTGCGGCGGGCCGCGCAGCTTGAGCCACGCAATCTCCGCTATGTCCGGACTCTCGCGCAGCTCGCCCTCGGATTGAATCTGTATGATGAGGCGACGGCCGTGCAGCGGCAGATTGTCACCCACTATCCGGAGCAACTGGCCGAGTTCGCGCTGTTGGTGGCGATTCCCTTTTTCGCCCAGGGCTCCGTCCGCGAGGCCCAGGCCTGGCTGGCCCAGCTCAAGCCGGAACCGAAGGACGAGGCCCTCGGATACTTCCTGCGCAAAGCCTGGGCGCGCAGCGTCGGCGACCTGGAGACGGCGATCCGGCTCGACCAGCAGCAACGCTATTACGATGGCTTCGGCGAACCGCACTGGAGCCAGGATGTTTCCGCTGCATTCGTGCTGCTGGTGCATGGCGATGCCAGAGCCGCGCGCAACCTCGCCGAGCAGGCCCTCGTCGGGGGCAAGGCCGAGTTGGAGCGGAAACCGTCCCCCACGACATGGGCGACGCTCTCCGCGGCCTACGTGATTCTCGGTGACAAGGCCGAGGCGCTGCGCTGTGCGCAAACGGCGAAGGATCTCGTGCCGGAATCAGCGGACGCCGTGGCCGGCCCGCCGCTCAGTCTGAACTACGCCCAGACGCTGGCGTGGTGTGGCGAAAAGGACCGGGCGCTCGCCGAGCTTGCCCGGCTGCTCCGCACGCCCTTCGGCGAGAATATCCACTTGGCGCGATTCAACCCGGGCTGGTTCCCGCTGCGCGGCGACCCGCGCTTCGCGGCGCTCGTCAACGATCCGAAGAACAACGCGCCGCTGGTGCCATGACATGAGCGACGCGACCAAGGCCGTTTTTCTGAGCTACGCCCGCGAGGACACGGACGCGGCGCGCCGCATCGCCGACGCGCTGCGCAGCCACGGCGTCGAGGTCTGGTTCGACCAGAGCGAACTGAGGGGAGGGGAGGCGTGGGACGCGAAGATCCGGAAGCAGATCAACGACTGCACGCTGTTTCTCCCGATCATTTCCTCGCACACGCAGGAACGGAACAAGGGGTATTTCCGGCTCGAGTGGAAACTTGCCGTCGAGCAAACGCACCTGATGGCCGAGGGCAGCGCGTTCCTCGCACCCGTCGTCGTCGACAACACGACCGAAAGCGGCGCCGTCGTCCCACCGGAATTCATGCGGGTGCAGTGGACGCGCCTGCCGGGCGCACTGCCCACGCCGCAGTTTGTCGAGCAGATGAAAAAGCTGCTGGGCGGCAAACCACCGGAGGCCGGGCGGGCCCGCCCGGCAATGCTCGGCGAGGTCGCCATGCCACCAAAGAAATCCGCCATCCCCGGCTGGATGTGGGGTGTGCTGGCCGTGGGGTTCATGATCGTCGCCGTCGGCATCTTCACTCTGCGCAAACCCGAGCCACTGCTCGCCCCATCGCCCATCGCCAATTACCCCGCGCCGGCGGTGGCCCACGCCACCGGCAAATCCATTGCCGTGCTTCCGTTCGCCAATCTCAGCTCGGAAAAAGAGAACGAGTTTTTCGCCGACGGCGTGCATGATGATGTCATCACCAACCTCGCGAAGGTCCGCGACCTCAAGGTCATCTCGCGGACCTCCGTGCTCGCCTACCGCGATCCAGCCTCGCGCAACCTGAAGAAAATTGCCGAGGAGCTCGGGGTTGCGACCGTGCTCGAGGGCAGCATCCGGCGCGTAGGGAGCAAGGTGCACATGAATGCCCAGCTCATCGACGCGCGCACCGACGAACACCTCTGGGCCGACACTTTCGACGGGGACACGGGCGACATTTTTGCCTTGCAGGCCAAGCTCGCTCAGCAGATCGCCGCCGCCCTCAAGGCCACGCTGACGCCGGGCGAACGTTCGTTGATCGAGCGGCGTCCCACGGAAAATCAGGAAGCCTACGAACTCTACTCGCGGGCGAGGCTCCTGCAGGAGAAGTTCGACCCCTTCTCGACTCGCGAGGATTACGAGCCGGTTGTCGCGCTCCTGGAGCAGGCGGTCGCCAAGGATCCGGCGTTTGCGTTGGCGTTCGCGAATTTGTCCTCCGTGCACGGCCTGATGTATTGGTTCGGCAATGTCGACGCCTCGCCGGAACGCCGGTCGCGGGCCCGGACGGCGCTCGAGTCCGCCCGGCGCCTCGCGCCCGACGCTCCGGAAACGCACATCGCCCAGGGCGCGTTCGCCTATCTTTGCAACAATGACTGGAAGGGCGCGCTCGCGGAATATGCCCTGGCCGAGCCGAGCCTCCCGAACGACGCGCAGCTCCAATACCGGATCGGCATCGCGCACCGCCGGTTGATCCAATGGCCGGAAGCGATGAGCCGCTTCGAGCGGTCCGCGACGCTCAACCCGCACGACCTGAGCTCGGTCAGCACGCTGGTGGACACCGCGCTTTCGTTGCGCCGCTACGAGCAGACCCGCGCGCTCGCCACGCGTTATCTCGCGATCTTCCCGGACGACTGGCGGCTGCGCAGCCTGTTCATTCGGGCGCAATTCGCGCTCGACGGCGATCGCGCCGCCTATGCCCGCGCCTGGGCCGCGCCGCGCCCGGCTGCCGACGAACGCGCCCGGTTGCAAGCCGCCTATGAGTCGGCGATGTTCGCCGGCGACCTGGCCGCGGCGGAGCGCACCCTCGCGGACGCACGCTTGACCACGCTCACGACTTCGAGCGGCACGACCGTCGAGCCTGCCGCGCTGCACCGCGCCTTGGTGGCATTTGTCCGCGGCCAGCGCGAGGCGGCGGTGAAATTTTCCGACGAGGCGCTGGCGTTTTACCACAGTCGCACCTGGACGCCCCGCCAGCAGCCGCCAATCCTGCTCGACATCGCTCAGGCGGAAGCCTGCGCGGGCCGCGCGGAGGACGCGATCCGCGATGGTCGCGCCGCCATGGTGCAGTATAACGCGCTTGATCCCTACTCCGCGGTCAGTGGCGAACTGCACCTCGGCCGGATCGATGCGATCCTCGGCCGCCGCGACGACGCGTTTGCGTCGCTCCGCAAGGTGATGGGCGCGTCGGAATCAATCTCGCCCGCGGAAGTGCGGATCGATGCCGCCTGGTCGCGGCTGAAGGACGATCCGCGCTTCGAGGAAATCCTGCGCTCCGCCAAACCGCTATGAGCGACGCGACCAAGGCCGTCTTTCTCAGCTACGCCCGTGAGGACACGGACGCCGCGCGGCGCATCGCCGACGCGTTGCGGGTGTTTGGTGTCGAGGTGTGGTTTGACCAGAGCGAACTGCGTGGCGGCGATTCTTGGGATGCGAAAATCAAAAAACAAATCCGCGAATGCGCGCTTTTCCTGCCGCTCGTGTCGGGGCAAACGCAGTCGCGCACCGAGGGCTACTTCCGCCGCGAGTGGCTGCTCGCGGTCGAGCGCACGCGCGACATGGCGCATGGCGTGGCGTTCATCGTGCCCGTGGTGATCGACGAAACGCGCGAAGCCGACGCGGCGGTGCCGGAGGAGTTCATGCGTTACCAATGGACGCGTCTCGCGCACGGCGTGCCCTCGCCGCAATTCGTCGAGCAGGTCAAAAAGTTGCTCGATGCTCCGCGCAAGGCGGCCGCGTCTGCGCGTGTCGCAGACGCAACGGACCACACCGCGCCGCGCAAATCAGGATCTCCGCTGGCGCTGGTCGGCGGCGTGGTCGTCGTCGCAATGGGTGCCGCGCTGTATTTCGCGCTGAAGCCGGCCGCGCCGGTCGCCGTGAATCCCCAGCCCGCGGTCGCCAGCGCCGAGGCTGCGTCGAAGGTGAACGACAAGTCGATCGCCGTGCTGCCGTTCGAGAACCGCAGCGACGACAAGGCCAACGCCTTTTTCACCGACGGCATCCACGAGGACATCCTCACCAACCTCGCGCACATCGCGGAGCTGCGCGTTGTTTCGCGCACCTCGGTCATGGAGTATCGCGGCACCACGAAAAAAATCCGCCAGATCGGCACGGAGCTCGGCGTGGCGTGGCTGCTCGAGGGCAGCGTGCAGCGCGCGGGCAACAAGGTGCGCGTGACCGGCCAGCTCATCAACGCGCGCACCGACGAGCACGTCTGGGCCCAGAGCTATGACCGCGATCTCACGGACATCTTCGCCATCCAGGCGGAGCTGGCCCGGGACATTGTCATCGCCCTGCAGGCCAAACTCTCCCCGCAGGAAAAATCCCTGCTGGCGCACGCCGTGACGGCCAATCCGGCCGCCTATGATCTCTTCCTCCGGTCGCGCGAGATCAACCGCAATGGCAACGACACCCGGGAGGAACTCGAAAACCAGGAAGCCCTGTTGAAGAGCGCGGTGGCCCTCGATCCCAACGTCGTCCGCTACTGGGCCGAACTGGCGACGATCCACGCGGAGTTCATCTTTACTTTTTTCGATGTGTCGGAAGAGCGCCTGGCCAAGGCGCGGGCCGCGATTGAGACCGCGCAAAGGCTGGAGCCGGACAGTCCGGCGGTGATCGGCGGCCTCGGCACCTACTACTATTACGGACTGCGGGACTATCCGCACGCCTTGGCGCACTTCGAACGGCTGGTCCGTCAGTGGCCCAACGATTTCTTCGGCCACTTCATGATCGGACTCGTCCAGCGGCGGCAGGGTAAATGGGTGGAGTCGTTGGCGAATCTGCGCCATGCGGCGGAGCTCGATCCCGGTTCGCCGGAGCAGGCGCGCAACCTGGTCGTCTCGCTGGTGCAAATGCGGCGGTATGCGGAAGCGATCGCCGAGCAGGAGCGCCGCGTGCGCCTCTTGCCCGAGTCCATGAAGGAATCATTCGAACTGGCGCGGTTGAAGTATTATCTGGACGGCTCAACGCGGGCGGGGGACGAGTTGGTCGCCGGTCCCATCGCCGAGCGGGCCGGGCCGGCCAAGGCGGCCGGCTTTCGCAAGAGCTGGGCGGCGATCAAAGGCGATTTGGCCACCGCGGTGCGACTCGACCACGAGTTCCCCGATGTGTCGGCGGGCAACCTGGCGGCGGCGGCTTTGCCGGTGGAGTCCGCGGTGCTCGGCGCAACCATTCTGGCGGCGCAGGGCGATCTCGCCGGCACCCGGGCCCGGGTGGAAAAATATCCCGCCGAGTTGCGCGGCCGGCTGGTGCAGGAGCCGCAGAATGTCGTGCTCTGGAATTTTCTGGCGCAGACCGAGGCCTTGCTGGGTCACCGGGACGAGGCGCTCGCGGCGGCGCACCGGGCGCGGGAGATCATGCCGGAATCAATGGACGCGCTCGCCGCCCGTGGTCCGCGCTTCGCTCTGGCCTTCGTGCAGGCCTGGACGGGAGACAAGGCGGCGGCCTGCACCGAGCTGCAGCAGCTGTTGGCGATGACGGGTGTTTTCAACATCCACGCCTTGAAAAACAGCCCGACTTTCGCTCCGCTGAAGGGCGACCCGCGGTTCAACGCCTTGGTCAACGACCCGAAAAATAACGCGCCGCTTTTCTGATGCCCACCGAACCCCCCAAAGCCGTCTTTCTTTCCTATGCCCGGGAGGACACGGACGCGGCGCGGCGCATCGCCGAGGCGCTGCGCAGCCAGGGGATCGAGGTCTGGTTCGACCAGAGAGAACTGAGGGGCGGGGAGGCGTGGGACGCAAAGATCAAGAAACAGATCCGCGAGTGCGCGTTGTTCCTGGCGGTGGTCTCGGCACACACGCAGGAGCGGACCGAGGGCTACTTCCGTCGCGAGTGGAAGCTCGCCGTGGAGCGGACGCAGGACATGGCAGCGGGCGTGGCCTTCGCGGTGCCGGTGGTGATCGACGACACGGCCGAAGCACAGGCGGTTGTGCCGGATGAGTTCATGCGCGTGCAATGGACCCGGCTGCCGGGCGCATTGCCCACGCCGGAGTTTGTCGCGCAGGTGAAGAGTCTGTTGGGAGGGGGCCGGCGCAGACCGACCCTGTCGCCCATGGAAACGGTTCGCACTGCCGCCCCGATGCGCACCCGGCCGCCCCTGACACCCCTGCCGCCACTTGCGACCAAGCCGGCGGTGGTCGTGGTGGAGGCGTCGCCGGAGAAGAAATCCGGCCGAAAGACTTGGATCTGGGTCGTGCTCCTGCTGGTGATTGGGGGAGCCGCGGCCGGCTTCGTGCTTCTGCGCGAGCCGGAGCCACCCCCTCCGCCACCGAAACCTGTCGCGGCAAAGAAGCCCGCACCCGTCGTCCACGCCGCCCCCGCCGAGCCGGTGATCACCGACAAGTCCATCGCCGTGCTGCCGTTCGAGAACATGAGCGCCGACAAGGAGAACGCGTTTTTTGCCGACGGCGTGCACGAGGACATCCTCACGAACCTGGCGAAGATCGCGGAGCTCAAGGTCATTTCGCGCACCTCGGTGATGGAATATCGCGGCACCACGAAGAAGATCCAGCAGATCGCGCGCGAGCTCGGGGTCGCTTTCGTGCTGGAGGGAAGCGTGCGGCGCGCGGGCAACAAGGTGCGCGTCGTCTGCCAGCTCATCGACGGGCGCACGGGCCAGCATGTGCTGGCGCCCGATCCCTACGACCGGGATCTGGCCGACATTTTCGCCATCCAGTCCGAGGTGGCCCAGAGCATCGCGGCGAAACTCCAGGCCGCGCTTACCTCCGGCGAAAAGGCCACCCTCGAGCGTGCGCCCACCGCGAATCTCACCGCCTATGACCTTTTCCTGAAAGCCCGCGAGGTGTCGGCGACCGAACCTGACCTGCGCACCCGGATCACACGCGCCCTGCCCCTGTTGGAAAGCGCGTTGCAGTATGACCCGAAATTCGCGCTCGCGTGGCTGGGAATCGCGAACCTCCACTTGTCCGCGTATACCTCAAACGGCTTCGATCATTCCGAAGCGCGCCGGGCCCTGACGAAGGCGGCGCTCGACAAGGCCGTGGCGCTCGATCCCGACAATGCCCTGATCATTGCGATGCTGGGCAATTACTACATCGATGTGCGCGATTTCACCCGCGCCGAGGAGCAGAGCGCCCGCCTGACGCGCCTGTTCCCCAATCATGCCTCAACTTTTCATATCCGGGCGCGCATGGCGGCGCGGCTGGGCACTCCGGCAGAAGCGCTGGCCAACTACCGCAAAGCCCGGGAGCTCGACCCGCGGAATCCCGCGGTCCTGGAAAGCCTGAGCACCAACCTGTGGAATCGCCGGCAATATGACGAGGTGGCGGCGGTGCAGCGCGAATTGCTCGAGGTGGCGCCGGACAACCTTAGCCGGGCCTATCTCCGCGCGCTGATTTCCTTCGATGCCCGGGGCTCGACCGCGGAGGTGGAGGCGTTGCTGGCGAAGATCCCGCCGGAGGCCCGGCGCAGCGATCCGACCGCGGTTGGTGCCCTCTCCTTATGGGCCCTCATTCGCGGCGATGCGGACGAAGTGATCCGTCTGTGGGAACAGAGTGGCCCGAACTGGCGGATGGCAGGGGGTAACGAACAGCTGGGCATAGCCACGGCGCTTGCGGTGAAGGGACAGCCGCGTAAAGCGCGGCCCATCCTGGTCAAGGAGCGCGAACGCCTGGTGGCCCTTCTCGCTTCCCGGCCGGACGACGGCAACAGCTGGTTCCAACTCGCGATGACCCACGCCCTCCTGGGGGAAAAGAAGGAGGCCCAGGAGGTGCGGCAAAAAATGCTGGCCGCCACCTCGACCTCACCGATCGGCAGCCGGCAGTTTAACGATGTGGTTTTTTATGCCTGGGTGGGGGAGAAGGACAAGGCGCTGGCCGAGCTCGCAAGTCGCCTGCCCGTTACCATCAACGCAAACACGCTCAATGTCCACCGGATGCGCCGGAGCCTGTTCTTCAAGCCGCTCCAGGGCGATCCGCGGTTCGAGGCGCTGCTCAACGACCCGAAGAACAACGCGCCATTGTTCTAGGCGGGCGGATAGGCCATGAGGGAAACACCCGCAGCCCGGAGAAAGAATATTTGAGCGTTGAGTGTTCTATTTTCCGCAACAAGCTCAGTGTCTTATGCTTGTCGATATGTTTGAGAGCAGGGCGTTCCGGGCCGGAAGGCGCGGATTCGTCGTGATAATCCCCGCAGTTTAACACACACCCGCACACACTGATGAACCCCGAAGCCTCCTCCGCATCCCTTTCTGCCGCGTCGATCTATGACGACGTGTGGGATGACTTGCTCAACTACATCGAGGAAAAACGCGTCATCCCCATCGTCGGGCCGGAGCTCCTCAAGGTGGAGACCGAGAACGGCCCGCGGCTGCTCCTCGAATGGCTGGCGGAAAAACTCGCCGCGCGCCTCAATGTCGAGACCGCCTCCCTCCCGCAGCCCCTCGCGTTGAACGACGTCGTCTGCGCCTACCTCGCCAACCACGGCCGGCGTGAGGAGGCCTACACCCGCCTGCGCACCATCATGCGCGAGGCCGCCTTCGCCCCGCCGCTGCCGCTCCGGCAGCTCGCCGAGATCACAGACTTCAACCTCTACGTCTCGATGACCTTCGACCCGCTGTTGGAGATGGCGATCAACCAGGTCCGCTTTGGCGGCGCGGCCAACACCGAGGTCATCGCCTACGCCCCCAACCGCGTGGTCGACCTGCCCGTCGAGCGCGATGACCTTCAGCGTCCCGTCGTCTACCATCTGCTGGGCCGCCTCTCCGCTTCGCCGACCTATGTCATTTCCGACGAGGACATGCTCGAATTCGTCTGCGCGCTGCAGAGCGAGCACCTGACGCCGGAAAAACTCTTCCACGCCCTCGAGCACAACCACCTGCTCGTCATCGGCAGCGATTTCTCCAACTGGCTCGCGCGGCTCTTCCTCCGCATGACCAAGCGCCGGCGTCTCTCCGACCCGCGCGACGTGGGCGAGATTTTGGCCGACAGCCACAGCCTGACCGACGTGCGCCTCGTGTCCTTCCTGCAACAGGTCAGCGTGCGCACCCGGATGTTTGCCGGCGCCGAGGAATTCGTGGCGGAACTGCACCGCCGCTGGATGGCGCGCCGCCGGGGCGCCGCGCCCACCGGCAGTTCGGCCGCGCCGCTGCGCTTCCTGCCCCCGGCCCGCGAGATGCCGGAGAACGCCGTGTTCATCAGCTACGCCCGCGAGGACCTGGCCGCCGTGCAAAAGCTCAAGGCCGGCCTCGACGCCGCCGGCATCACGATCTGGTTCGACATGGACCAGCTGGAGAGTGGCGACGACTATGACCGCAAGATCCGCGGCAACATCAGCCGGTGTTCGTTTTTCCTTCCGGTGGTATCGGCCACCACCCAGCGCCGGCACGAGGGCTATTTCCGCCGCGAGTGGAGCTACGCCGTGGACCGCACCCGGGGCATGGCCGATGGCGCGGTGTTTGTCCTGCCCATCTGCATTGACGAGACCACCGAGGCCGACGCCGTGGTGCCGGAAAAATTCAAGGCCGTCCACTTCAGCCGGCTGCCCGGGGGCGAACCCACGCCGGAGTTCACCCGCCGGCTCCAGGAACTCTTCAACGCCCGCCGCACATGAAAACGTCTTCCACCCCGGCGGCGGCGCCCGTTGCATCGGTTGACGCCCAGAATCCCTGGCTCGGCCTCGTTTCCTTCACCGAGGAGACCCGCGGCTACTTCCACGGCCGCGAGGAGGAGGCCGCCGAGCTCGGCCGGCGCGTGCAGCGCAAGCTGCTCACCATCCTCTTCGGCCAGTCCGGCCTCGGCAAGACCTCCATCCTGCAGGCCGGCCTTGTGCCGCGGCTCCGGCCCGAGGGCTTCTGCCCGGTCTATGTGCGGCTCGACTACGACCCGCACTCGCCGCCACCGTCGGACCAGATCAAGCGCGCCGTTTTCCGCGCCACCGAGGCGGCCGGCTCATGGACCCAGAGCGGCACCGCCGTCGCCGGCGAGACGCTGTGGGAATTCCTGCACCACCGCGACGACGTGCTCAAGGACGCCAATGGCCGCATGCTCATTCCCATCCTCATTTTCGACCAGTTCGAGGAGATTTTCACCCTCGCGCAATCCGACGACGCCGGCCGGAAGCGCGCGCAGGAGTTCCTCGCCGATCTCGCCGACCTTGTGGAGAACCGCCCGCCAGTGACGCTTGAGGCACGCATTGATCGCGACGAAGCCGACGCCGCGCGCTTCGACTTTGCCCGCGCCGACTACCGCATCCTGATTTCCCTGCGCGAGGATTACCTCGCTCATCTCGAGGGCCTGAAAGGGCAGATGCCCTCGGTCACGCAGAACCGCATGCGCCTCGCGCGCATGACGGGGGCTCAGGCCGTGGCGGCCGTGCGCGCACCCGCGCCACACCTCGTGGGCGAGGCCGTGGCCGAGGCGGTCGTCCGCTTCGTCGCCGGCGGCGCTGATCTGGCCCGCGCCGAGGTCGAGCCCTCGCTGCTCAGCCTGATTTGCCGCGAGCTGAACAACACGCGGCTGGCCAAGGGCGAGGCCGAGATCTCGGCCAGCCTGCTCGCCGGTTCGCGCGACACCATCCTGTCCGAGTTCTACAAGCGCGCCCTCGCGGACCAGCCGTCCGGCGTGCAGATTTTCATCGAGGACGTGATGCTGACCGACTCCGGCTTCCGCGAGAGCGTGGCCGAGGAGCGCGTGCTCAAGGGCTTTGACGCCGCGAAAGCGCCGGCCGGCGCGCTGGCACTGCTGGTGAACCGCCGCCTCCTCCGCGTGGAGGACCGGCTCGACCAGCGGCGCGTCGAGATCACACACGACGTCCTGTGCAGCGTCATCGGCGCCAGCCGCAACGCGCGGCGCGAACGGGAGGCGGTCGCGGAGTCGCGCCGCCAGCTCGCCGCCCAGCGCGAACGCGAGCTCGCGACTCGTTACGCTCTCCGCCGGGCGCGGCGCATCGCGGCCGTCGCCGTGACCATCATGCTCGTGGCGGTCGGCAGTGCGGTGTTCGGCTGGATCAACCTCCGCCGCGCCGAGGCGGCCGATGCCGAGGCGCAGGCCGCGCGCCGGTTGACGGAGCAGGCCCGCGGCGAGGCCGAGAAGCTCGTGGGCTTCCTGCTGGAGGATTTCTACGAAGAGCTGAAGCCGACCGGCCGCGTCGAGATCGTCGGCAAGCTGGCCGACAAGGCCGTGGGCTACTACGACGGCCTGCCGCCCGAGTTGATGACCCCGCAAACCCGGCTCTACCGGGGCATGGCGCTGGTGCGGAAGGCCAGCGCGCTCTTCGACTCCGGCAAGGAGGCCGAGGCGGCGGTCGTCGCCCACCAAGCGCGCAAGATCTTCGAGGACATGCGGGCGGCGGGCGACCGGAGCGACGAAACCGCGACGGCCCTGGCTCTGTCGGTCTTCGCCATCGCCTCGCCGGCGGCGCTGGGCGACGCGCGGGCCGAGCTGACCAAGGCGGTCGACCTGCTGCGGCCCATCGTGGCTGCAGGCCGGGCGACCCGCAGCGCCAAGCTCGCGCTCGGCGACATGCTCCAATACCTGGCGCATGCCCAGCCAAACCCCGTGGACGCCGTCGCAAACTGCGAGGAGTCGCGCAAGATCCTGGCCGCCATGGGGGCGCTGGACTTATCGGACCTGACGGCCGCCTCCATCTACGGCGATGTGACCGATTCCGAGTCGCGCATGACCCAGCGACTCGGGCAGATCGAGGAATCGGACCGCTTGGCGGGCATTGTCAGCGACATCGCGGAAAAGGTGCTGCAGCAGCGGCCCGGCGACCTCCGCGCGATGAAGAACCGGTATTTTTCCGCGAACATGCGGGGCAACGTCGCCCGGACCCGCAACGATTTGGTCAAGGCGATGGAGCATTACGCCCGGGCGGAGGAGGCCTGCCGCTATTACACGCGCTTCAATCCCGCCGACATCGGCGGCTGGCAGAATTACGCCACCGGCATCCGCGACGTAGCCTTCACCTATTATGACCAAGGCCGAATTGCGGACGGCATGCGCAAGATGCAGGAAGCCGCCGCGCTCGGGACGGATCCGCAAAACAAGACCGGGATTAACTTCCAGGTTTTTTCTTCCTGGGCCAATCTGACCGCCTGGAACGCCCAGCTGGGCAACCCGGGGTCGGCCCGCGCGGCGCTGGAGCAGACGCATCGGACCCTCAAAGAGCAAATCAAGGCCCGCAATATCGACGCGGAGCTGTCGGAGATTTCGACCCTGGGCACGGACCTGCTGGAATGCGAGATACTCGCGGCCGAGGGCAACTACGCTAAGATGCATGCCCGCGCGGTGGAGATTGGCGACCGGCTCGCGCGGATGAAATTAACAGCCGAGGGCAATGTGGAATTCCGGGTCAATGCCCTGCGGCGCAGCCGAATCCTGCAGAACGAATCGGCCTTGCGGCTGGGCAATTTCGAGGAGGCGGTCGCGGGGTCGCGGGCGCTGATCGACAAGCCGATGTTCGGCCGGCGCATGGAACCGACTGACATCGCGTATTCCTCGGCCCGGACGAAAGTGCGGTTCGGCCAGGCCCTGCTCGGGGCGGGCCAGCGCACTGAGGCACTGGCGGCGCTGGGCGAGGCGGAGGCCTTTTACCGCGAGCAGCAGGTCCAGGGTGCCAGCGACACCGGGTTCCGGCAGGATTTCGCGCGCGCCCTCTATCATCTGGCCCGGGCCCAGGCCGGCGACGCTGCCGGCCGCGCCCAGCGCCGCGCCCTGCTCGACGAGGCCGCCAGCGTGCTGGACGGACTCACCTTCGAAGCCCGGCAGCTCGTCGCGAGCAAGGAATTGATCCAATGGGTGAGGGCGGCCCAGGTGCAAGCGAGCCAGTCAACCTGACCCCGTGAGCGACGCGGCACCCAAGGCCGTCTTCCTTTCCTACGCGTCACAGGACACGGAGGCAGCGAAGAAAATCTGTGAGGCACTCTGCGCGGCGGGCGTCGAGGTATGGTTCGACCAGAGCGAACTGCGTGGCGGGGACGCCTGGGACGCGAAGATCCGCCGGCAGATCCGGGAGTGCGCACTGTTCGTGCCCATTATTTCCGCCAATACGAACGCCCGCGGAGAGGGCTACTTCCGTCTCGAGTGGAAGCTCGCGGTGGACCGCTCGCACCTGATGGCCCGCGACCAGCCGTTTCTCTTTCCGCTGGTGATCGACGACACGGCGAACGAGGCGGCGCGCGTGCCCGATGAATTTCACGCGGTGCAGTGGGCGCGGCTGCCGGGCGGGACCGTGCCGCCGGCGTTTGCCGGGCATGTGAAGTCATTGCTGACGGCCGGAACGCCGCCGCCGGGCGGATCGCGCCGTGAAACCGGGGCCGCTCCGGCGCGGGCGGACCGCTCCCGGCTGGCCTGGGTCGTGGTCGCGGGCAGCCTCGCGCTGGCGGTGACCGCGGTCCTTTTCTGGCCGCGCCCGTCCGCGCCGCAGCCGGAGGCCGCCCGCCCGTCCGCGGTGGCCGCTCCGCGGGTCGCGGCGCCGGTGCCGGAATCCGAGGCGCGGCAGTTGGTGGTGCGCGGCCGGGCCTTGCTGGAGCAATACGTCGTGGACGACACCCTGCGCGAGAACCTCACGCTGGCCGAGGAACTGGCGAAGCGCGCGACCCAGCTCGATGTGACTGACGGCGAAGCGTGGGCCTTGTCCTCGCTGGTCGCGGGCAGTTACATCGTGACGGCCCGCGATCGATCCACGTCGCGTTACATGGCGCTGCGCACCGATGCCGAGAAAGCGATCAAGCTCGCGCCTGATTCCGATGAAGTGAAGTTCGCGCTGGCGGCGGCCTACCGGCTGCAGGTTTCGATGCGGCCGGAAGCCGAGCGGATGATGCGGAATCTGGTGCAGCGGGTGCCGACGGACAAACGCTACCTCCGCATGCTCGGCATCATCCTCCGCAACAACCGCGCCTACCCCGAGGCGCTCGAGTTCTTTGCCCGGGCGGCGGCGCTGCCCGGAAGTGACGCCCGGGCGTGGCTGTACCGGGCCGAGGTTTTGGACCTGATGGGGCAGGGGAACGAGGCGGTGGCGGCGGCGGACCGGTCGCTCGCCGTGCAGCCGACCGGCGCCGCCGGTTTGTTCAAGGTGATTTCCGTCGCGACTGCGGGTGATTTCGCCACGGCGAGGACGTATCTCGCGCAAGTGCCGCCAACCGTCTTGCTGGACGACCGCGGCGCGGCGGTGGCGGCCTATGTCTGGTTGTGGAGTCACGAGCCCGATAAGGCCATCGCCGTTCTCTCCGCCATCCCGGCGGAGGATTTCTACAACACGTTTTATGTCGGGCCCAAATCGGCCTTTCTCGGCTTCGCCTACCAGCTGGCGGGCCGCGAGGATGCGGCGCGGGCCCAGTGGCGGAGTGCGCTGCTCAGCCTTGAGCGGCGGCAGGCGGCGGATCCGGCGATCGCGACTGACCCGTTTTTCATCGCCGTAAAGATGTTCATGGGCTGTCTCGTGGGTGACCCGGAGAAGTGGGCGGAGGCGGCGCCGATGCTGCGGCTCTACGTGCAATTCGGCGGGCTGGGCGAGTTTCCCCGGGCTTGGGAACCGGTGCGGTTTTTCACCATGCTGGGCCGGCAGGACATCCTCGTGGATTTCTTCGCCCTGGCACTGAAGTCGGGCGACATGCCCGGCCTGCGGGAGAATCTGCGCACCAATCACCTCTACGATCCGCTGCGGGGCAACCTGCGCTTCGAGGCGCTGCTGGCCGAGCCGGAGGTGAAGAAGTGAGCGACCCGGGCAAAGCCGTCTTCCTCAGCTACGCCTCGCAGGACGTCGACGCGGCGAAGCGCATCGCGGAAGCGTTGCGCGCGTCGGGCGTGGAAGTGTGGTTCGATCAGAGCGAACTGGTCGGTGGCGATGCGTGGGACCAGAAAATCCGCGGACAGGTGAAAGCGTGCGCGCTCTTCGTGCCGGTCATCTCGGCGGCGACGCAGGCGCGGACCGAGGGCTATTTCCGGCTGGAATGGCGGCTGGCGGACCAGCGCACGCACCTCATGGCGAAGGGCCGGCCGTTTCTGCTGCCTGTGGTGATCGACGACACCCGCGATGCCGACGCGCATGTGCCGGATTCATTCACCGAGGTGCAATGGACTCGTCTGCCGGGCGGCGAGACGAGCGCGGCGTTCGCGAATCGGGTGAATAAACTTTTGGGTGGTTCTGAAATGGAGGCAGGAAGCCCTCGTCCCGCGCAATGCGACGAGGGCGCCGCGTCCCCAATAAAAAACAACTCCAAGCCAGTCTGGCTGTGGGTCACATTGGCAATCATCGCGCTGGGCGCGGCATATTTTATCTTCAAGCCGCGACGCAGTCCGGATGAGATCGCAAGGATTCCCGCGGATGCGCAGTCCGTCGCGGCGAACGCAACCAAGGCACCGGCCGCCCCGCTTTCCGAAGCCCGCAAACTGACGGGGCAGGCGCAGGCTCTGATCGACGATCCCAACTTCACCCGGGAAAATTATCAGTTGGCGGACGAACTCTGCCGGCGGGCGCTGGCGCTCGATGCTTCTGACGCGGAAGTCTGGGCAGTGGCAGCCTTGGTCTCGGAGGATCTCATTACCGAGACCTATGACTACAGTGCGCAACGCCGGGAACTGGCCCGCACACAATCCGAGCGGGCGGTTCGCCTCGACCCGCAATCGATCCGTGCCGGCCTCTCTGCGGCCAAGAACCTGCGCCTGACCGGTGACCTCGCTGAGGCGGTGCGTCGGCTGCGGGAACTGCTGCAGCGGGCGCCGGCCGACCGGTTGGTTCTGCGGGAACTGGCGCGGACGGAACGAAGGATAGGAAACGACGCCGGGGTGAGTGAAATCCTGACCCGGCTGCAGGCTTTGCCCGGCGGTGATCCCCGCGCGATGATTACCGAGGCCAAGGATTTAAGGAATCGCGGCCGGCTGCCCGAGGCAGAGGTTTTGGATGACCAGCTGCTGACCGGGACACCCGTGCGTCTCGCTTACTACGAGAAACTGTTCTTGCTCGCCCGGGGCTGGTTGGACTTGGAGGCCGCCACGGCATTTCTCCCCAAAATCCCGGCGGACTTGCTGCACGAAGATGCCTTTGGCTCGATGATTGCCCAGATCTGGCTCTGGCAGGGGGAAGGGGACAAAGCCCTGGCCGTCCTGAACAATGTGCCGCATGATTTTCTCGAGGAGTTCGCGGCCTACGGACCCAAGGGCTATCTCGTGGGATGGGGGCACAGGCTGGCGGGGCGTTCCACGGCCGCGCAGGCGGAATGGCGGAATGCACTGGAGCTGGTCGAAGCCCGTTTGGCCGTGGACAAGAACAATCTGGAACTGCTGGCCATCAAGGCGACGCTGCAAGTTCTCCTCGGGCAGAAAGAGACGGCCCGCGCCACTTGGAGGCTTCGGGTTGAACTCGGCGGCAGAAGTAACCCGGTCGACATTCCAAGCGAGGTGGGATTCCGGGTTCTCCTGGGCGAGACGGATGAGGCTGTCTCAATTCTGCAGCGACGCTGGGCGGGAACACCGGCAGTGGCCCGCGGCTGGTATGTGAGCAACCTGCGCTTCGGTCCCGAGTTCGCCCCGATCCGCAACGATCCGCGGGTGCAACGCATCCTAGCGGAGCAGATCGAAACCTTGGTGGCGCTGCGCCACCCGGCCACAGCCGGCCAATCGGCCGCCGGAAAAGTCGACGAGAAGTCCGTCGCCGTGCTGGCGTTCGCCAACCTGAGCGACGACAAGAACAACGAGTATTTCTCGGACGGCATCAGCGAGGAGCTGCTCAACGTGCTGGCCAAGGTGCCGGGGCTGAAGGTCTCGGCGCGGACCTCGGCGTTCTATTTCAAGGGCAAGCAGGTGCCGATGGCGGAGATCGCGCAGCAGCTCGGCGTGGCCTACGTGGTCGAGGGCAGCGTGCGCAAGCAGGGCGACAAGGTCCGCATCACCGCGCAGCTCATCAAAGCGGCGGACGGCTTCCACGTCTGGAGCGACACCTTCACGCGCGACCTGAAGGACATTTTCGCGGTGCAAGACGAGATTGCGGGCCTGATCGCGAAGAATCTCGAACTGAAGATGGGCATGGTGGCGGCGCGCCCGACGATCGATCTCGAGGCCTACCAGGAATACCTCACCGGGCGGGCGATGGTCGCCAAGGCCGGCAACGGAGATTTGCTGGAGGCCGTCGGTCATTTTGCCAAGGCCGTGGCCATCGAGCCGAAGTTCACGGCGGCGTGGGTGCAGCTGGCGAGCGCGCACACGCAGCTCGGCCGGTGGGGTGGGGCTCCGACGTTGCAATCATGGGCGGCGGCCCGGGCGGCGATCGACCACGCGTTCGCGCTCGAGCCGGACTCGCCGGACGTGCTGCTGGCGCTGGGCTGGGTCCGGCGCACGGCCGACTGGGACTGGCGGGGCGCGGAGCAGGCTTTCCGCCGCGCGCTCCAACTCCGACCCAACCATCCGGAAACCTTGGCGGGTGCGGCCGTCTTGCTCTACAACATCGGCAAGGATGAAGAGGCCTTTCGGTTGGGTCAGGAGGCCGCCCAGCTCGATCCGCTCAACCCCTCCACGCAACTCGACCTGAGCATCATGTTTTATCTGAGCAACAATCCGGTCGAGTCGGAGCGCACCGCGCGCCGGGCCCTGTCGTTGGCGCCCGGGGGCGCGGGCTACCACAGCATCCTGGGCTGGGCCCTCATGGGCCAGCGGCGCTATGACGAGGCCGTGGCCGAAGCGGCCTTGGACACGGACGAGGTCCAGCAGGCTTCCGTTTTGGGCCCCATCGCCGTGGCCCGAGGACAAATCGAGGCGGCCCACGCCCAGGTGGCCCGGCTGGAGAAGATTGCCCGGACCAACGGCGATAGCGCCGACTTGCAAAATATCATCGCCTGGATCTCAGCCGGGCTGGGGGAAAAAGACCGGGCGTTTGCCGCGCTGGAGAAGGCCTGTGCCTCACGTGATCCCAGCATATCCTGGTTGCGCAACGGCCCGTATCTGGCCCCGCTGTTTTCCGATCCGCGTTGGGATGCGCTGCTGCGCAAGGTCGGCCTGGCGGACGACCAGTTGAAATGACCCTACTTCGCCCACAGAGCCGGGCTACGAAGGGCGCAGGCAATGGCGGCGCACCGGCCGGTTGGGCGTGGCCGGAGAAGCTCGATGCACTCGTGGCCGCGCCAAGGCATCACCGGTTGCTGTTCGAGAACGAGCGCGTCCGCGTGCTCGACACGCGGATCGCGCCGGGCGACACGGTGCCGGTGCACAAGCACCGCTGGCCGGCGGTCCATCAAGTCATGAGCTGGAGCGATTTCGTCCGGCGCGACGCGGACGGCAAGGTGACAGCGGACACCCGCGGGCGTCCACCGCCCGCCAGTCAGCCGTTCGTGGTTTGGTCGGAACCGCTGCCGCCGCACACGCTGGAGAACGTCGGTTCCGCGGAGTTGCATGTCGTGAGCATCGAGCTCAAGGACGCTCCGGTTTCGCGTTAAAGCTCCGCGGCGATCTCGGCGACCTGGCGCTCGTAGGTGATGCCGCTGTCGGGCGGAAAGTGCTTGAGTCCGTCGGCCCGCAGCGCGGGGGCGTGGTCGCGGACGTAGGTGTCGAAGGCCTTGCGCGAGGGGAAGACGTATTGCGTCTCGACCACCGCCGGCGCGGTGTCGCTGGCACGGTCGGGCAGGATGACGCGGGCGCCGGTCGCGCCGCCTTTCATGACCTCCATGATGTGCTTGGGCGAGAGCCAGGAGAGGAAGCGGCCGCGTTGTTGGAGGGAAACGCAGTTCGCCCGGACGGTATATAATATTGAAGGCATAGTGAAGGTGACCCGCCTACGCTAAAAGCCTCGGCGAGGCTCGTCCAGCGGCTCCGCCGCAGGCGAGGAGGACGGAAGGCATGGAGGTCGTGCAAAAGAAACAACAGGCGAAGGAAAAGCAAACGCCCGCGGGCAGAAGCCGGCGGGCGTTGCGGTAGAAAGGCGGACAGCTCAGGTCTTCGGTGCGGGGGCGGGCGCGGCGCCGGGCACCGTGCCGGCCTTGATGAGGAACATGTCGTCGGGCTTGAGGTGCTTCTTGATCGAGCCGTTGACCTGATCGAGCGTGAGTCCGCGGATGACGCCCGGATACTGGTCGAGCCAGCTCACGTCCTTGCCGCGCTGCACGGCAATGAGGAGATTTTGCACCAAACCATTGGTGGTGGCGAGGCCGACCTTGAAGGAGCCCACGAGGTTGTCCTTGCGGCGGGCGAGTTCATCGGCGGTCACACCGTCGTTATACCAAAGGTTGAGCTGGCGCCTGGTCGAGGCGATGCCCTTGTCGAGCAGGGCCGGGGCGAAGGTCGCCGTGATGGACCAGTCGCCGTCGGTGAAGGTGTCGCGGTTCATCGACGAAGAGATGCCGTAGGTGAGGCCTTCCTTGTCACGGACGTTGCCCATGAGCCGGCCGGTGAAGCCGCTGCCAAGGATCGCCGTGGCGGTGCGCAGCGCAAAGTAGTCGGGGTCGCCGTAATGCAGGCCGGTCGCCTGGCCGAGCGTGATGCTGACGCTGGTCTTGTCGGCCAGGAACACGGTCTGTTCCTTCGCGGTGTCCACCGGCTTGTTCTTGGCGGTGGTGGCGGGGGGCGTGCCACCGGACCAGCCGGCGAAACTCTTGCCGAGTTCGCCCTGCAGGGTGGTGACGTCGATGTCGCCCGCCGCCACAATGGTGAAGTAGGCCGGGCCGTAGTGGGTGGCGTGGAATTTTCTCACCTGGTCGAGCGTGGCGGCCGAGATGGCGGCGATCTTCTCGTCGGGCGTGGGCTGGCGGTTGGGATGGCCGGCGACATAGACGGCGCGGGTGTATTCGTCGGCGGAGCGGAAGTCGGTGCTCTCCTGCGCGCGCTTGAGGCCGCCGATCATTTGCTTCTGCAACCGGCCGAATTCCTCCGCGGTAAAGGCGGGATAACGCAGTTGCTCGGCGAGGAGCGAGACGATGAGCGGCACGTCCTTGGTGAGGCAGCGCGCGTTGAACTCCGCGGCATGGTCGTTGCTCGAGAAGTCGATCGAGGCGCCGACGCCTTCCAGCATCGCGGTGATCTCGGCCTTGGTGTGCTTGGTGGTGCCACGGTCGAGCATGCCGCCAACGAGGCGTGCGATGACGGGATTGTCGGCGGGATCCTTGGCGTCGCCGGCGGGCAGCGTGCCGCGCAGGTAGACGACGTCCTTCACGCCGGACTTGTAGGCGATGACATCGATGCCGGCGATTCTGGTGCGGACGGTGCCCGTGGCGATTTGCGCGGAGGCGGCGGAGACGATGACCCCGAGGGTGGAAAAGAGATAAAACAGGCGTTTCATGTGAGAAGAGGGTTGAGGCTTACCTGGCAGGCTTGGCGGCCGGGGCGGCGCCGGGGGTGAGCGGGATGAACCAACCGGTGGTGCTCTGGTCAGTGTTGAGGTATTTGTTGGCGATGCTCTGCACCGAGGCGGGGGTGACCTTCTTGAACTTGTCGCCGATGAGCACGAAGTTCTGCCAGTCGCCGGTGGCGATGTGCTCGTTGAGCTGGCCGGCGATGGCGAAGGAGCCGTCGCGCTGGAACGCCATGTCCGTGATCTGCTTGGCCACGGCATCGTTGACCTCCTCGGCCGTGACGCCGTCCTTCTTCAGTTTCTCCACCTCCTCGAGGACGATCTTCTCGACCTGGTCGTGCGTGGCGCCGGGCGCCATCGAGGCGAAGAAGATGTCGAGGGAGGGATCGCGGAAATAACCGGGGAAGGCCGTGACGCTGGTCGCGAGGCCCTTGTCGACGAGCGCGCGGTAGAGGCGGCTGTTATTGCCGTCGGTCAGGATGTCGGAGAGGATCTGGACGGAGGCCCAGTCGTCGTGCAGGCCGGAGGGGCTCTTGTAGCCGATGGCGACGACGCCGAGCTGACCGGCGCGCTTGACGGTCACGCGGCGCGGTCCGGTCTGGTCCGGCTCCTCGGTATACATGTCGGGGATCGGGTGAGGGGCCTTCGGGAAGACGCCGTAGAATTTCCTGACGAGGCCGAGCGCCTCCTCGGGCTTGAAGTCGCCGATGAGGGTGACGGTGGCGTTGTCCGGCCAGTAGAAGGTGTCGTAGAACGCGCGGAGCTTCTCGATGGAAACCTTCTCGATGTCGCTGCGGTGGCCGATGGTGGAATGGTGGTAGGGATGGGCGGTGAAGGCGGCCTGGTAGATTTCCTTGATCAGAGCCTGGAAGGGCGAGTTCTCGCCGCGCTCGAATTCGTTGCGCACGACCGTCATCTCGGGCTTGCGGTCGTTGTCGTCGAGCTTGAGGTTGCGCATGCGGTCGGCCTCCATCTCGACGACCATGGCGAGGTGCTCGCTGCCGAGGGTCTCGTAATAGTTGGTGCGGTCGAGGTAGGTGGTGGCGTTGTATTGGGCGCCGGTGCGCTCGAGGAGCTGGTCGACGTTGTTGCCCTTGGCGCGGTCGCGGTTGGTCGTGCCCTTGAACATCAGGTGCTCGAGCAGGTGGGTGGAACCGGTGCTGCCGGTGACCTCGTTGCGGGAGCCGACGCGGTAGGTGACCATGAAGGTCAGCACCGGCACGGAATGGTCGGGGAGAAGGAGCACCAGGAGGCCGTTGGCGTCGAGGCGGTATTCATCGATGCCGCCGAGGGACTTGATGTAGCTGTAGCCTTCGACGCTCGCGGGTGCGGCGCGGAGCAGCAGACCCGAAACAAGGAAGGCCAGGAGAACGAGGGAACGTTTCATCATGGAGGATAGGGGATGGGAAACCGGAAGCTAGCATACCGCCCCGCCTCTGCCAACAAGACAAAAGGAATAAAGGTCGGGCGGGCCCTGAAGTCATTCGCGCCGGGCCGCGTCCACCGCCGCGGGCGGCGCGCCCAGCCCACTAATTGATGGGATCAGCCGCCAAGGCACCGGGCTTCATTGCGATCCCGCCTCAGGGCTGCCGCCAGGATTTTTTCCCGGAGATGGGGTGCATCCGCCTTTGTCCCGCGACTGCGGGACTACGGCGAGACAAGGCCTATCAGGCCAATGAGCTCAAAATCTTCTCGCGCAGATGAGTGCAGCGTAACTTCGATTCGGCGTTGCGGACGGCCATGCCGTAGGCGGCAACTTCGCCGACGATGAAGACCTTCTTCCGGCCGCGGGTGATGGCGGTGTAGATGAGGTTGCGCTGGAGCATCACGAACTGCGCCTTGAGCAGCGGCACGATGACCACGGGATACTCGCTGCCCTGCGACTTGTGGATGCTGATGGCGTAGGCGAGCGCGAGGTCGCTGAATTCGCCGCGCTCGAAGGTATGCTTCACGCCGTCGAAGCGCGCGGTGAGCGTGCCCTTCACGCTGTCGATGGCCAGCACTTCGCCGATGTCGCCGTTGAACAGGTCCTTGTCGTAATTATTGCGGAGCTGGATGAGTTTGTCGCCCGGCCGGAATTCACCGCTGATTGTTTTCAGGCTCTGCCGCTGGTGGTTGAGCGCGGCCTGCAGCTGCGTGTTGAGATTCGACACACCGGCGGCGCCCTTGTGCATCGGCGCGAGCACCTGCACGTCGTTGACCGGGTGAAACCACTTGTAATGTTGCGGAATGAACTTCGTGCAAAGCTCGATGACCTTGGCGAGGCAGTCCTCGGGCGACGAAGCGGAGATAAAATTGAGGTCGCTCCACGCCTGCGCCTTGGCGACCTCGCTGACGACGGGCGGAGGGGAACTCTCGCCACCGTTGATGGCGTGCGCCACAGTGACGATGAGGCTCTGCTCCTTTTGGCGGTAGACGACGGAGAGGCGCGTTACCGGGATGCGCTCGGTGGCGATGAGATCTTTGAGCACATTGCCCGCGCCGACGCTGGGCAGCTGGTCGGTGTCGCCGACCAGCACCAGGTGGGCGCGGACTGGCACGGCCTGCAACAGCGCCGCGGCGAGCCGCGAGTCGAGCATCGAGGCCTCGTCCACGATGAGAAAGTCCGTCGCGAGCGGATGCAACTCGTTGACGGTGAAGCTGCCGTTTTCGATCTTGAGCAACCGGTGGATGGTGGAGGCAAAGCCGCCGGTAGTCTCGGCGAGGCGTTGGGCGGCGCGGCCGGTCGGCGCGGCGAGGTGCACGCGGACCTTCTTCGCCTTCAGGATTTCCACCAGCGCGCGAAGGATGGTCGTCTTGCCGGTGCCGGGGCCGCCGGTGAGGATGCTGAACTTGTGGGCGAGGGCGTTGGTGAGCGCCGCGCGTTGCAGCGCGTGGAACTCGAAGCCGGCCTTCTCCTGCGCCCAGGTGAGGGCGGACTCGATCTTGATCGCCGGCAGGCCGGACGGCACGGAGGCAATGCGGCGAACGACCTCGGCGATCTTCCGCTCGGCGCGGTCGTTGAGCGGGAGCTGGAGAAAGGATTGCGGATCGCGGGCGGGGGGTTGCGGATTGACCGAATGCGAGAGGATGGCCACCGAGGAGAGCAGGGCGTCGATGCGGGCCTCGAGCAACTCGGCGGAGGTTTCGAGCATGTTTGCGGCGTAGGCGACGAGCTCGCCACGCGGGTAGGCGGTGTGGCCTTCCTCTTGGAGCGTCTCGAGCGCGTAGATGAGGCCGGCGTCGAGGCGCGGCGGGGCATCGTTGGCGTAGCCGAGGTTGATGGCGATGCGGTCGGCGGTCTTGAAGCCGATGCCGTCAATCTCGCGGGCGACCCGGTAGGGTTCGTTGACGATGACCTGCCTGGCGTCCGGGCCGTATTTGTTGACGAGCTTGACGCACTGCGAGGTGGTGACGCCGTAGGTTTGGAGGAAGATGTGCACCTCACGGAGGGTTTTCTGTTCCTCCCACGCCGACTTGATGGCGGTGGCGCGGACCTTGCCGATGCCAGGAACCCGGCGGAGCTTGCCGGATTCCTCGCTGAGCACGCGGAAGGTGTCGGTGCCGAACGTATCGACAATCTTGTTGGCGTAGACCTTGCCGATACCGGGGACGAGGCCGCTGCCGAGGTATTTGCGGATGCCGTAGACGGAGCTGGGCAGTTCCGACTTGTAGGTGGCGATCTTGAACTGCGCGCCGTGCTGCGCGTGGCGCGTCCATTCGCCGGTGAGCTGGAGCGTCTCGCCGCATTGCACGCCCGGCAGCGCGCCGACGACAGTGACGGTCTCGGCGGCGGCCTCGGGTTTCAACTCCGCGATGGTGTAGTGATTCTCCTCGTTGAAGAAGATGATGCGCTCGAGGACGCCGGTGAGGGAGACGGGGGAGGAGGACGCCACGGCTTCAACGGATATGCACGGATGGAGGGAAGTGAAGCGCGAAGGCTTGGCCTTGCCGCCGGTCGTGGCAGGCAGTATCAAAAAGCATGACCACCGCCGCGCTCGTTGCCACCGGCCTCGTTGCCGTCCTGCACCTCTACTTTCTTGTGCTCGAGATGTTCCTCTGGACCAAGCCGTATGGCCGGCGGATGTTCAAGCTGACGCCGGAACAGGCGCAGGCGACCAAGTCGCTCGCGGCCAACCAGGGTTTGTATAACGGATTCCTGGCCGCCGGGCTGGGGTGGGGCCTGCTGGCGGGCGCGGACGGCCACACCATCAAGGTTTTTTTCCTTTCGTGCGTGGTCATCGCCGGTGTGTTCGGGGCGGCCACGGCCAGCCGGAAAATTCTCTGGGTGCAGGCCGTGCCCGGCGCCGTGGCGCTGGCCTTGGTCTGCGCGACGAACTCCGGCTAAGCGAGCAGCGCGACCGACGCTTCCGCGAGACCGGGATAAATGTGCCTGGCCCCCGCGGTGCGCAGTTCCTTCGCCGTGTGCGTGCCGGTGGTCACGCCATAAAAATCCCATCCGGCATTACGGGCGGTGGCGACGTCATAGGGCGAGTCGCCGACCAGCGCGGTGGTGGCGGCCGCGGCGCCCAGCGTGCGCCGGGCGTGGTCGGAAAATTCCCGCGCCGGCTTGAGCCACCGCGTGTCGGTCGCCCCGAAGATGCCGTCGAGCAGGCCGGCAATCCCGAGATGGGCGCAGACGCGACGGGAGGACGGGCCGTGCTTGTTGGTGAACACAGCGGTGCGGACACCGCCCTGCTTGAGGGCCATGAGCAGCTCGCGCGCGCCGGGGAGCAGCCGGACATCATCCAGCATAGTGGCGTCCCAATACGGGCGGTAGATGGCGAGGGCTTCCGTCACCCGCTCCGGTCCGGCGAGCTGGGCGACAGCCTTTTCGAGCCCGCCACCCACGGCTGTGCGCACTTGGGCCAGGGTCGGTTCCGGCAGGCCGAGCTGCCGGAGCGTGTGTGCATGGCTGCGGTGAATGGCGGCGAAATGGTCGATCAGCGTGCCATCGAGATCGAAGAAGACGGTGCGGTAGCGCATGCCGGGAACAATGTGCCGCCGAATTACACTTAATGGCACGGAAAAAATTCCCGCTGCAGGGCGGCCCGGGTCCACGGTCCCGAGGTTCTGCCGGGGTAAGTCCGTCCACGAACGGAAAATGAGTCTGGCGCAGTTGGCGTCACCCTTCACACTTGACCCTGCTCCATGACGTCCACTCCCTCCCAGTCTGTCGCCCGTGCCGACGCCTCGCTCGAAGGCGACACCTTGGCGGTGCAAGTGGGCGGCGACTGGCGGATCACCCAAAAACATCCGGACTGGCAGGAGACCGTGGCCGGCCAGGAGCCGAAGAGGGTGCGCGTGACCGGGAAGGAGCTCGGCAGCTGGGACAGCTCCCTCGCGCTTTTCCTGCGCGAGGCGCGGAGCTGGAGCGAGGGTCGCGGGATTCCGCTGGCCATCGAGCAGGTGCCCGAAGGCGCGGACAAGCTCGCCCGCCTGCTCGCCCAAAATCCCGCGCCGCCGGCCAAACCCGCGGGATTGCCCAATCTGGCCACCACCGTGGGCGTGGCGACCGTTGCGCTCTGGGCGGAAATCAAGGACCTGGCCAGCCTGGTGGGCGAATGCGCCTACAGTATCGCGCGGTTTTTCCGCGGCCAGGCGCAATTCCGCTGGCGGGACTGCCTGAACGAGATGCAGCAATGCGGCGCGATGGCGCTGCCCATCGTGGGGCTGATCAGTTTCCTGGTCGGCGTCACGCTCGCCTACACCGGGGCGATCGTGGTGCGGCAATATGGCGGTGACATCTGGATCGCGGACATGGTGGGGCTGGCGGTCGTGCGGGAGATGGGGCCGATGATGGCCGCCATAGTGCTGGCCGGGCGCACCGGGGCGGCATATGCGGCGACCCTCGGCAACATGCAGGCCAACGAGGAAATCGACGCGCTCTCCACGCTCGGCGTCTCGCCGATCGACTTCCTGGTCATGCCCCGGGTGGTGGCGCTGTTCTGCATGATGCCCTTCCTGGCGCTTTATTCGGACTGCCTCGGCGTCCTCGGCGGCATGGCGATCGCCTATGCACCGCCGTTGAACATCCCGACCAATCTCTACTGGGCGGAGATGCAGACGATCGTCGACCTGTCCGACATCAACACCGGGGTGATCAAGGCGGCCGTCTTCGGCCTCCTGATCGGCTTGGCCGCCTGCCTGCGCGGGCTGCAGGCCGAGCGCAGCGCCACTGGCGCGGGCCAGGCGGCCACAGCGGCCGTGGTGACGAGCACCCTGCTCATCATCGTGTCGGATTCGATTTTCGCCGTGATCTTCAACATCCTCGGCTGGTGAGGCCCGTCCCATGAGCACCCCCGATTCCCCCGCCCGCCAGTTCGCCATCGAGGTCGTAAACCTCGAGTGCCGTTATGGTGAGCGCGTGGTGCTGGAGAAAGTGTCGTTCACCGTGACGCCGGGAGAGATCTTTTTCGTCATCGGGGGCAATGGTTGCGGCAAAAGCACGCTGTTGCGGCACATGATCGGCCTGAAGCAGCCGGGGCAGGGCAGCGTGAAGTATTTCGGGAGCGATTTCACCCACGCGGATCGCGCCGGGCGCCAGGAGTTGTTGCGCACCTTCGGCGTGCTCTACCAGAATGGCGCGTTGTGGAGCTCCATGACGCTGGCCGAAAACGTCGCGCTGCCGCTCGAACTTTACACCGAGCTCGACCGCTCGGAACGGTCGAGGATCGTGTCGCTCAAGCTCGCGCAGGTCGGGCTGGCTGGCTACGAGGATTACTACCCGGTCGAGTTGAGCGGCGGCATGAAAAGGCGGGCCGGCCTCGCCCGCGCCCTGGCGCTGGATCCGGCCATTGTGTTCTTCGACGAGCCGTCCGCCGGGCTGGACCCGATCACATCGCTCAAGCTGGACGAGTTGATCCGGCAGATCCGCGACACGCTGGGCACGACCATCGTCATCATCTCGCACGAGCTGGCCAGCATCTTTGACATCGCCGACCGGGTGGTGATGATCGACCCCTCGGCCCGGGGCGTCATCGCCGAAGGCGAGCCCAAGCAGCTGCGCGACTCCAGCCCGGACGCCCGGGTGCGGAACTTTCTGAATCGACGCGGCGAGCCGGTTGGGCAACAAGAGGGGTTGCACCCGTGAAAACCAAAATCAGTCCCGCGACGGTCGGCATGTTCATCCTGGGTGCCCTGACGCTCTTCGTGGTGGGCTTCCTGTCCTTCGGCGGCTCGAACATCTTCGTCAAGCCCTCGCGTTTCTTCATTTATTTTGAGGAGTCGGTGAGCGGCCTCGATCCCGGGGCGCCGCTGAAGTTCAACGGCGTGCGCATCGGCCGGGTCGCGGCGGTCAATGTCCGCTACGACGAGACGACCAAGAAGGCGCTGGTCCAGACCATCTGCGAGATCAACCGCAACGTCCTGACCGACCGCAACGGCGTCATGATCGACCTGACCAACCCGGTGGAATTGCAGGGGCTCATCGACCGCGGGTTGCGCGCCCGGCTCAATCTCACCGGCATCACCGGCCTGCTGTTCGTCGAGCTCGATTTCGAGGATGTGCGCAAATACCCCGCCGACCCGCGCTTCATGGCCGAGCAATATCCGGTCGTGCCGGCCATCCCCTCACCCATCTCCGAGGTGCAGCAAAGCATCGTGGAGATCGTGGCCAACCTCAAGCAGGTGGATTTTGCCGGTCTTTCCAAGGAGCTGAAGACGCTGCTCGACAGCGCCAGCCAGAAGGTCGGCGACTTCGACATGAAGGCGCTCGCCGGGAAGGTCGGTCAGGCCGCTGACGCGGTGAACGCCTTCGTCAGCTCGCCCGGCGCCCAGCAGGCCTTCGCCAACCTTAACGCCGCCCTCACCGACCTGCGCACGGTGCTGGCCAAGCTCGACGGCCAGGTCGGGCCGGTCAGCGATGATTTGAAGAAAACCCTCGCCGAGGCGCAAACGGCGCTGAAGTCGCTCGATTCGGCAGCCGCCACCACGCGCCGCTTTGTGCAGGAGCAGGACCACCTTGGTGACGATGTCACCCAGGCCCTGCAGCAGGTCGCCGATGCCGCCGCCGCCATCGAGCGCCTGGCCGACGCCCTGGACCGCAACCCGAGCTCACTCATCGTCGGCAAGAAAAAACCCGGCAAGCCATGAAAACATTTTCCACTCCCTCTGTCTTTCTCGCCGCCGACTCCGCCGCGGGACGAGCCCTTCGAAGCTTCGCTTTGCGAAGCGTAGTAGGGTGCCTGCCGCTACTGCTTGCCTCATGCAATCTCCCCACGCCCCAGGCCGATATGACGCGGCACTTCACGCTCAGCGGTCCCGCTGGCGCCCCGCCGGTCGCGAACGCCACGCAGGTGCGGCCGGTGTTGCTGGCCGGACACCTGCATGGCCGGGCCATGGCGGTGCGGATCAGTGAGAACGAGGTGATTTACCTGGAGGACGTGCACTGGGCCGAATCCATGGATCAAGCCATCACGCAGTTGCTGCGCAACCGGCTGGGCGCCGTGGGCAGCGGCGCGACCGTGACCGTGCAGGTGCAGCGCTGCGAGCTGGTGCGCTCCGCGGGCAACCGCATCCAACTGGCGGCAACTTACTCCATCTTGCCGGCCGACGGCGACAAGCTCGCGCCGCAGCAGGGCGCCTTCACCGCCTCGCCCCGCACTTGGGACGGCAAGGATCACGGCGCGCTGGTCAGCCTGTTGCGCGACGCCGTCGGCGAACTCGGCGACGCGATCGCGGCGGCGCTGCCGCCAAAGAAGTAACTTACTTCATTGCGGCGGCAATGCGGGCGAGCGCGGTGGTGACGTTCTCGCGCGAATTGAATGCGCTGATGCGGATGTGCCCCTCGCCGCACCGGCCAAAGCCAGCGCCGGGCGTGATGACCACCTGGGCCCGGTTCAGCAGCAGATCGAAGAATTCCCACGAGTCGCGGCGGGCGTTGACCCAGATGTAGGGGGCATTGTCGCCGCCGATGCAGTTCAGGCCGAGTTTCGTCATGGCATCGCGGATGAGCTTCGCATTGCCGAGATAAAAATCCGTGAGCGCGCGCGTCTGCTTCCGCCCCTCGGGTGTGTAGACGGCGGCGGCGGCTTTCTGCACGGGGTAGGAGACGCCGTTGAACTTGGTCGTGTGCCGGCGGTGCCAGAGCGCGTGGACGGCCTGCTCGGCGCCGGCGGCATCGCGGGCCTTGAGATTCCTCGGCACGACGGTGTAGGCGCAGCGCAGGCCGGTGAACCCGGCGAGCTTGGAAAAGCTGCGGAACTCGATGGCCACGTCGCGCGCGCCGTCAATTTCGTAGATGCTGCGCGGAATGCCCGGCGTGCGGACGTAGGATTCGTAAGCGGCGTCGTAAAGGATGATGGCGTGGTGCTGCTTTGCGTAGGCGACCCAAGCGGTCAGCTGGGTCTTGGTGGCAACGGCGCCGGTGGGATTGTTCGGGAAGCAAAGGTAGATGAGGTCGGCGGCTTCCTTGGGCGGAGCGGGCACGTAGCCGTTGGCGGCGGTGGAATCGAGATAGATGATGCCCTCGTAGCGGCCGTCGCGGTTCGCGCCGGTGCGGCCGGCCATGACATTGGTGTCGACGTAGACCGGATAAACCGGGTCGGGAATCGCGAGGCGGGCGTCGGCGGCGAAGATTTCCTGGATGTTGGCGACATCGCACTTCGAGCCGTCGCTGACAAAGATCTCATCGGGCGCGATCTGCGCGCCGAGGGCCTGGAAGTCGTGCTGCGCGATCGCTTCGCGCAGGAAGGCGTAACCCTGCTCGGGGCCGTAGCCCTTGAAGGTGGCCCGGTTCGCCATCTCGTCGGTGGCGGCGTGGAGCGCCGCGATGCAGACGGGCGGCAGCGGCTCGGTGACATCGCCGATGCCGAGGCGGATGACCGGCTGGCCGGGATTCGCGGCGACATAGGCGTTCACCCGTTTCGCGATGTCGGCGAAGAGGTAGGAAGCCTTGAGCTTGTTAAAGTGTTCGTTGAGGCGAATCATCCTGAAGTGAGAGTGATAGAGGAAAAATGAAGAGTAAAACGGAGCCCGCCGTCGCCAAGGCTATGGCGGGTTCGTCCTCCGCAATGCTGAGGCGAAGAGTCCTTGATAAAGGTAATGGCTTCTGGATAGTTCAAGCCCGTTCCGGCCATGCAAAAAATCGACAAAATCAGCGCCATGCGGGGGGCCGCCGCCACGTTGCGCTCGGCCAGCCGGCGCATTGCCTTCCTGCCCACCATGGGGGCGCTGCATGCCGGCCATGCGAGCCTGATCCAGCTGGCGCGGGAGAAGGCGGACGCCGTTGTCGTGTCGGTTTTTGTCAACCCGCTGCAGTTCGGGCCGAGCGAGGATCTGGCCAAATACCCGCGCGCCCCGTCGACGGACGTGGCACTGTGCGAACGGGAAAAGGTGGAAGTGTTATTCACGCCGGCCACCGAGGAGATGTTTCCGCGCGGCTTTTCCACCCAAGTGCAGGAGGACGCGGTCAGCAAGCCGCTGTGCGGTGTCTCGCGCCCGTTGTTGTTTCGCGGGGTGCTGACCTGCTGGCTGAAGCTTTTCAACATTGTGCGCCCGGACCTCGTTGTGCTCGGGGAACGCGACGCCCAACAGGTGGCGGTGATCCGGAAGGTTGCCGCGGACCTGCTGCTGCCCCTTGAGATCATCACCGGCCCGACCGTGCGCGAGGCCGACGGCCTGGCGGTGAGCGCGCGCAACAGTTATCTCACTCCCAGCCAGCGGGAGGAGGCGCTGGCTGTGTTCGGCGCGTTGCGCCGGGCGAAGGAGATGGTGGAGTCGGGCGTGAAAAGCCCCGACCGGCTGGTGGCCGAGGTCACCCACCTCATCGCGGCCAAGCGGCGGCTGCGCGTGATCTACATTTCAGTGGTTGACCCGCACACGATGGAGCCGTTGCGCGAGGTCGCACCCGGAAATTGCCTCATGGCGATTTCCTTCTGGGTGGATGAAGTCCGGTTGACAGATAACATTCCTTTGTGAGCGCCGCGCCGGGCTGTGAATAACTTGTCAGTTCAACTGGATTTTCGCTCTGAAATAATCCCCAGGGATTTTTGTGAACAGCGCGCGGACAGTCCGGCGATAGTCCGGGGAAAAAGCACCGCAGGAAATTAACCCTGACAGTGGGACTACCTGCGCCTAAGCAGTGCTGCCGGGGCAAATATGTAAAACGCTGGGGCAAAGCGGATAAGCCGCAAACAAACATCAACAAAGAGACGGCGGATTGAGTTCAACGTGCGGCAATCGCGCCGCAGCCACTTGGTGAGACTGTCAGCAATCTTCCGGCTGCGACTTGGCGAGAGGGTTAATCAGATGGTTTACCGACGGGTGAATAGTGCATGTGAAGAAAGACGTGCGCTGTCGATGGGACCACGCGACTGTGGGGTTGTATTTTTTGCCTATCTTTGTGACGACTGAGGCGTTGTGAGCGCTCCACTTCCTGAAAAACCCCGCATCGCGATCGTCGGTTCCGGCGCGCTGGGTTGTTACTATGGCGCGCGTCTCGCGAAGGCGGGCAACGAAGTCCATTTCCTGGTGCGGAGCGGCCGGGCGGCCGTGATGGCCCGGGGCATCCGGGTTAAAACGCCCACGGAGCGCATCCAGATCAGAAAAGTGCAGGCTTACGCCTCGGCCGCGGACATCGGCCCGTGCGATCTGGTCATCGTCAGCGTGAAAGCCACGCACAACGACGCGCTCGCGAAAATCCTGCCGCCGTTGATGGGCCCCAACACGCTGGTGCTCACGCTGCAAAACGGCCTCGGGGTCGAGGAACCCGTGGCCAAGGTGGTGGGCGGCGAGCATGTGCTCGGCGCCATCTGCTTCGTCGGCTGCACGCGCACCGCGCCCGGGGTCGTGCACTGCTCCTTTCCCGGCCTGGTTATGCTCGGCGAATTCGGCCGGCCCGCGCAGGCCCGCACGCGCGAGTTGGCGCAGCTGTTCGCCAAGGCCGGCGTCAAGTGCGAGGCCCAGGACAATCTCGAGGAATTGCGCTGGAAGAAACTCGTCTGGAATGTGCCGTTCAACGGCCTTGCCATCGCGGCCGGCGGCGTGACGACCGACATCATCATGGCCGACGAGGGCCTGCGGATCTTGGCGCGCCGGTTGATGGAGGAGATCCTCGAGGCGGCCGCGAAATTCGGCCATGTGATTCCCCGCACCTTCATGGATCTGCAGTTTGATCGCACGGCCAAGCTGGGACGTTACAGCCCGTCGAGCCTGATTGATTACCGCGAGGGCCGGGAGATTGAGCTCGAGGAAATCTGGGGCGAACCGGTGCGACGGGCAAAGACGGTCGGCGTTCCCGTGCCGCGGCTCGAGATGCTTTACTGGCTGATCAAGCGGTTGCTCGCGGCGCGGAAGGTGCCGAAGCGGCGGTGATTTTTGATGGAGAGCTCAGCTCCCGCTGAGCCGCGGCTCAGCAGGAGCTGGGCCCTCCACTGACGGAACCAGCGCGCAACCCAAGGGATGGATCTGGTGACATCCCGGGGCTTGATGCCCGGCGGGCCCGCTCGCAGAGTGGGTCATGCAAAAAGACCAAGGTATTCGCGAGCTCACGGTCCGGAGTGTCATTCTCGGCGGCGTCATCACGCTGCTGTTCACGGCCGCCAATGTGTATCTGGGACTCAAGGTCGGCCTTACCTTCGCCACCTCGATCCCGGCGGCGGTCATCTCGATGGCGGTCATGCGCTTTGTCAGGAATTCCAATATTCTCGAAAACAACATCGTCCAGACGATCGCTTCCGCGGCAGGGACGCTGGCCGCGATCATCTTCGTGCTCCCCGGCCTCATCATGGTCGGTTGGTGGCAGGGCTTCCCTTATTGGATCACGGTGGCGGTCTGTGCGATCGGCGGCACGCTGGGCGTGATGTTCTCCGTGCCGCTGCGCCGGGCACTGGTGACGGGTTCCGACCTGCCTTACCCGGAGGGCGTCGCCGCCGCCGAGGTGTTGAAGGTCGGATTCGGCTCCGCGGAGGGCAAGGAGGAGAACGCCAAGGGCCTGCGCATGATCATTGTCGGCTCGCTGATTTCGGCGGGCTACGCACTGCTCGCGGCGATGCGCCTCGCGGCGACCGAGGTCGCCAAGAACTTCCGGGTCGGGGCCGGGGCCACGGGGGTTTCGACCAGCCTTTCGATGGCGCTCATCGGCGTGGGGCATCTGGTCGGGTTGTCGGTAGGTGTGGCGATGACGGTCGGCATGCTCATCGCTTGGGCGGGGTTGGTGCCGATGCTCACCGCCATGCACGGGGTCACGGGGGACCTCGACCATGTCGTGAACACCACCTTCCGCAGCGAGGTGCGGTTCATCGGCGCCGGGACGATCGGGGTCGCGGCGCTCTGGAGTCTGTTCCGCATCCTTGGCCCGATCGTCCGGGGCATCCGGGCCGCCATGGCGGCTTCCAAGTCGCGCCAGGCCGGGACCGAGCTGGCTCTCACCGAGCGCGACCTGCCCATCGGCATCGTGGGCGGTACCATCCTCGGGTTGCTGGTGCCGATCGCCGGCCTGCTCTGGGTTTTCTGCTCCGGCACCGCCATCGCCTCGGGCATCGGGCCGGTCATCCTCGGCACGCTGGTCTATGTCGTCGTGATCGGCGCCATCATCGCGTCGGTCTGCGGCTACATGGCCGGCCTGATTGGCGCCTCGAACAGCCCCGTCTCAGGCGTGGGCATCCTCGCCGTGATCGGCGCCGCGCTGTTGCTCGTGATGACCTACGGGCACGCGAGCGACCCAGCGCAGACCAAGGCCCTCGTGGCCTATGCCCTCTTCACCACCGGCATCGTGTTTTCCATCGCGACGATTGCGAACGACAATCTCCAGGATCTGAAGACCGGGCAGCTGGTCGGAGCGACCCCTTGGCGGCAGCAACTGGCGCTGATCTACGGCGTGATCTTCGGCTCGCTGGTGATTCCGCCCGTCCTCGACCTGCTCAACAAGGCCTTCGGCTTCGCCGGTGCGCCCGGCGCGGGCGAGCATGCCCTGGCGGCGCCCCAAGCGGCGCTCATTTCCGCGCTGGCCAAGGGTGTGCTCGGGGGTGACATCAGCTGGAACCTCATCGGCTGGGGCGCGCTGCTCGGCGTCGGCACGATCATCCTCGATGAGGTGCTGCGCAAGACCGGCAAGATGCGGATGCCGCCCCTGTGCGTCGGCATGGGCATCTACCTGCCGATGGCGCTGACCCTTTTGATCCCGGTGGGCGCCGTGATCGGCCACTACTACGACAAGTGGGCCGACGGCCATGCTAACCCGGATTTCGCCAAGCGCATGGGCGTGCTGGCGGCCACCGGGCTCATCGTGGGCGAGAGCCTCTTCGGCGTCGCGTTCGCCGGCGTCGTCGCCGCGGCGGGCACCGACACGCCGCTGGCGGTCGTGGGGGACAGCTTTGAGAAGCCGGGCATCGTGATCGGTCTGCTGCTGTTCGCCGGCGGCATCGTCGCACTCTACCGTTACGCCCGCCGGACCTGCCGGACCGCCTGAGCCGGGGCGCAGGTTTAGACCGGTTCGACCACCACTGGGTTGGTGAGCGTGCCGATCGACTCGATCTCGATGCTCACGGTGTCGCCAGCCTTGAGCCAGACGGGCGGCTTGCGCGCCATGCCCACGCCTTGCGGGGTGCCGGTCAGGATGACGGTGCCAGGAAGCAGCGTGGTGCTGCCGCTGAGAAACTCGATCAAGGTCGGGACATCGAAGATCATGTCGGCCGTGCTCGAGTCCTGCATGATCTGGCCGTTGAGCAGCGTTTTGATCTTAAGTGCGTTGGGGTTGGGAATCTCGTCGCGGGTGACCAGCACCGGACCGAGCGGGCAGAACGTGTCGAAGGTCTTGCCGCGGGACCACTGGCTGCCGCCGAATTCCCGCTGCCAGTCGCGGGCCGAGACATCGTTCGCACAGGTGTAGCCCAGCACGTAATTGAGGGCGTCGGCCTTGCTCACATTCTTGCAGCGCCGGCCGATGACAACCGCCAGCTCGCACTCATAGTCCACCTGGGTGCTGGCCAGTTTCTGCGGCAGTTCGATGGGATCGCCGGGATTCTGCACGGCGCCCGGGTTTTTCATGAAGAGCACGGGCCACTTCGGGATGGCGGCGCCGGTCTCGGCGGCGTGCTGGCGGTAATTCAAACCGATGCAGAGGATGCTCACCGGCTGGACCGGCGCGAGCAGCTTGCTCGGTTTCACCGTCCTGGCGCTGACGCGATGATCGCCAAAAACATCGCCCTCGATGGCGCGCGCGGAGCCGTCGGCTTGCAGCGCGGCGTAGGCCGGGCCGCTCGGCGTGAAATGGCGGATTATTTTCATGTGGAAAGATGCTGCCGAAAAACACTGGCGAGCCCCACCTTGTCGAGGCGCTTTTCCGCGATCGCAATCATGGCGTCGTAGAGTTGGGCGCCATTAAAACGATCAGGACCGAAGCCATTGAGCTCCAGGAATGAAAGGGCCGCGCCCATCGCCGTGCGTTTGTTGCCATCGAGAAACGGCTGATTCTGGGCGATATGAAAAGCGTAGGCAGCGGCAATCGCCGCCAAATCTCCATGGCCGTAATAATAGGTGGCTTCCGGCTGCATCAGGGCGGAATCGAGCAGACTGGATTCCCGGAGACCGTCCAAACCGCCGTGCTGTTCAAGTGAGAAGCGATGGATTCCGAGCACCTCTTCACGGGAGAGGAATAGAGGCTCGTTCACTGGGCCAGTTTGCGGAAGAGTTCGTGATGGACGCGGAAGACTTTTCGCATCGCCTTTCGCGCCTGCTCCGGAGTGGCATAACGAATTTGGCGGGCCTCCTCAGCCTTGGCCAATGGGGCAGCCGGCGGTGCGGTGCGTTTCTTCGCACTGTAAGCCGATGAGGGCTCTTCGATCTTGGCCGGCTTCTTTTTCACGACCCCAAGCTGGCCCGGGAGCCACTTGCTGTCAACCGGTGCCGGCCCCCTGAAATCAGGCGGGGTCAACGCCGCTCAGGCCTTTGGCGTGTCCGCGCAGGCTC